>NZ_CP067130.1:0-300000 GCF_028553745.1 Paracoccus seriniphilus | reverse complement strand
CATAGACGGTAAAGCTCTCCACCGCCCCCGATCCCGCCGAGGTCGATGCGGCTCCATCCGCAGGCAGCCCCCAACCCAGGCTGTGGCCATTGTCGCGATAGACCTGATAGCTGACCTGATTTCCTGCCAGATCCTGCATGTGGCGGTCGTTCATGTCACTGCCATGCAGACCATAACCCAGCCCGACATCGAAGCTGGACCCCGCGGTGCAGGTGACACGAATCTGGCTGGCGGCATCGACGGCCTGATTCAACAAGCCGACCGAACCGAAATCCAGATCATCGGCCTCGACCCGGCAATCGGGCGATATCTCGCCGCGAACGTCAAAGCTGAAGCTTGCCGTGCGGTTGCTGCACCCCAGCAACCCAAGCAGCGCGCAGGTGCGATACTCAACCCGCACGTCCAGCGGATTGCGGCTGAAGCTGGATCTATAGCTGCCCGGCGTGACGGCTGATTGTCCGGCTGGCACACGGGCATAGACCGGCACATTCACCCCCGATGTGGTCAGCACGGTCAGCAGGCTGGATCCGCTCAGATAGACCGACTGACCACCATGAGAGCCATAGCTGCCGCCAAAGACGGTGCTATGCGCCGCATCCTGATACAGTTCATAGCTCAGTCCGGTTGATGTGGTGGCGCTGGTCATCCGCCTCAGGCCGCCGCTCAGCCCGCCCTGCCCCTCGCCCAGATGGATCTCCATCTCGATCGAGGACAGCAGTCCCAGAAAGGTCGAACAGTCGACGTCGATATTGCCGACGGCATCCGTCGCGCCACCGCCCAGCACGTCGATCTGACCCAGAACGATATCGCTGGCCGAGAAGCTGCAGCTTTGCGCCCGGACAGCAGATGGAAATGCCGCCAGCAGGAACAGCAACAGGGCGGCCAGAGGCCGGGAACGGCTTGCGGTCACAGGCAGGGTACTCCTCGGATTTCAGTCAGGATGCCGGGTTCATCGGTATAGGGAAACTGCGCGCTGCAGCCACGCCCGCCACCATAGGACACCACGATCTCGTTTCGCGCCTGCAGACCCAGCGCGAAGACCTCGCCGTCAAAGCCGACCAGCAATTCCTGATCAAGGCCGTTCAGCACCACCTTGCCGCCGACCTGCAGCGGCTGCCCATCGGCATCGACCAGCGCGATCAGCGCCTCATGCGCGCTGGCCTCGACACCGAAACTCACCAGCGCGCCGGCGCGATGGGCGGGGCGGACCGATTTCCGCGTCGCGCCAACGGCGGCATCGAGGGGCAGACCCTCGGGGTTGATGGACAGGTTGTTGGGCTCATAGGCGCGCAGATCGGGGACAAGGATCTTTCCCGATCGACCGGTGCGTCCGACGGGGCGGTTCTCGGCGCTGACCTCGACGCCCGGTGCCCCGGCATCCACCACGGCAAATGAATCGTCGATGCTGCGCGACAGGAAAAGACCGCCGCCGGCCACCACGACAGCGCCATCCAGACGCAGCCCGAGGCTGCGATGCCCATTCGAGGTGCTGGCCCCAACCTCGGCCCGGCCCAGTCGGTTCTCATAGGCGGCCCGGCCCAACACCGACAGCGAGTCATTGCGTGTGGCCTGCAGACGCCAATCCCAGCCCGGCACGCCGCTCTTGCTGCGCCCGCTGATGTTCATCGATTGCCGCCAGCCTTCGCGACGATGTTCGGCATATACGCTCGCGCTGCGGCGCCCACCAAGGGGCATATGCAGTTGCAGGCCGACAAGCTGATCATCCTCGGCCCCGCGTTGCGCCACAGCGGTCAGGGCCAGGCTGGCATCGCCAAGAACCTGCCGGGTGTAGGTAATGCCAAGGCTGGTTTCAGATGTCATATCGGCCTGCCGCAGATCCGACAGGAACAGGCTGGCGGAACCGTCACGCGCGTTTCCCAGTGAACGGGAAATCGACAGCTGCGCGATGCGGTTGGGAAATTCCGAACTGGTCAGATCCGCATCGGCGGTGACCGCGGCAATATCGGAAAACTGCCCGCCGCTGCGCAGGATCCGCCCGGACATACGTGTCCGCCCGAATTCAAGCTCGGTCGACAGGTCCAGCAGCCAGCCCTCGCCGCGATCCGCGCGGCTATGGGCAAAGCTGAGGCTGGCCGTGCCCAGATGCGCCACGCGCGAGGTGACGCCCAGACCGCCCATGGTCAGCCCCGGGCCGCCCTCGGCATGGGCCGTCACGGTCAACCCCTGGCTCAGCCCATAGCGCAGCGTCGCGACGCCATAGATGTCATCGCCATAGCCGTCGCCTTCCAGCCCGAAGCTCAGCCGGGGCCGCCCCGCCGACAATGCGAAATCGGCCATGCCGGGGCGCAACAGGGCGTCGGACACCAGAAAGGGCATGTCGATCTGCGTTTCGCGCCCGGTCACATCGCGCACCACCACCCGCGCCATGCCCGAGCCGCTGGCAATCGGCAGATCGTCGATGCGAAACGGACCGGCAGGCACATCACCGCTGTAGTTGCGAATGGAATTGGTAAAGACCTCGACCGTCGAAGGCAGCGCGGCATTGCCCTCGAAACCGGGCAGAGGCAGGGTCAGAAGATCGGGCCGCAGCCCGAAATTGCGTTCGACCATCAGGCCGCCCAGCCGCACCGGCCGCGACCAGCCCGGCCCGCGCGTGGCAATATCACCCAGTTGCACCTGCACCGCGCGGCCCGGAAAGGCGCTGCGCCAATAGCTGTCCAGCCGACGATAGCTCAGTTTGCCCGCGTCGTCATCGACCAGCACGAAACCGTGACTGAAGGTTCCCATCGGCATGAACAGGCGGCTGTCGAAACTGCCCGAGGCGCTCTGCCCGGTCTCACCGGCTGCGGTGCGCCAGCTGTCCAGATTCAGCCCGTAGTTCAGGACCAGCCCATAGCCATGATCAATCACGGGGGCTGCGTCTTCTTCGGCGGCGAAGGGGTCGCGCTCGGCTGGTCCGGCGCTGATCACCTTGGGGGCCAGCAATCCCTCGGGAACGATGAAGCGGATGACCTGTTCGGATTCGATCAGACGCCAGCCAAGACCGGGAATGTCACCCAGGCGCAACTCGCCCCGCGTCGTCACGCTGTCGGGCAGAATCCCGCTGTTGCGCAGTTCTTCCGCATCCGCCGACAAGACCCCGTCGCCAAGATCGGTAATCCGGGCGACAAGGTTCTTGGGCTGTCCGTTGACGAAGACCTCCAGATAAAGATCGCGCCCTTCCCCGGCATCCTGGGCCGCAGTCGGCCCGGCAAGAGCGGTGAAGAGCGCGAAGGCAAGAAGCCAGCAGGTCGGAAGATATCCTGGGCCGGGACTACCTTGCTGGGACCTGGGCATCCAGCGTTCCCAGATTGGTGGCCGCCTTCAGCCTTGCACCGGCACCCAGCCGACCGGCAGCGGCGACCGGCCATTGCATGGTTGCCCCGCCCAGAACATAGCCGACCAGACCGCGCCGCGCGACCCTGGCACCGCTGGCACCGGTCATGCGCAGATCCGCCAGCCGCAGCCGCGTGTCGCCACGGTTCTGACCCACCAGAAAGGTCGCCCCACGGCTGTTGCGCAGCGACCAGACCACATCGGGGTTGCGGGCCCCGGCGGGCGTAAAGAACACCGGGATGCGCAACTCGGTCGCAAAGGCCACGGCACCGCTGCGGCTGCGGCCCTGATCGGGCACTTCGTTGATGAAGACGCGATAGGCTTCCTCGCTGCGCACCGGACGCTTGGAGGTGCGCACCACGCGAATGGTCTGGCTGGCGCCGGGCGCCAGCCGGGTTGCCGGGGGGCTGACCACGACATCCTTGGTGCGGCGCAGTCTTTCCTGTCCCTTGCCTTGCTCCCAGCGGAAGCTGCGCGCCTGCACGGTGATCGGCTGGCGGCCTTCATTGCGCAGGGTCAGCGTCGTGGTCGCCCCCGGTGCGGGGACATCCAGCATGACGGGCGACACGCGCAGCCCATCGGCCCCCGCAAATGTCGAGAACGACAGACAAAGCATAAGGGCCAGAAGGCCGCGACACAGCAGGTTCATCATGATCAGCCTGTCCCTCAATAGGTGACGGTAACGCCAACCGTGTCGGTGAAATCACCAGCGGCCGGTGTCGTCTGCACGGGCACGCGGCCATAGATGGTGTAGGATTGCGCCGATCCGTTGCCGGTTGCCCCCTGGGTGTCGGTGCCCGAGGTCTCTCCCCAGATCGACGTCCGGCCACTGTCGGAATACAGCCGGTAAGTGATCGTATCCGATGCCGCCGAGGTCATCAGCCGGTCGCTGACCGTGGCCCCCGAGCCATCACCCGCATCCAGCGCGATATCATAGGGGGTCGAATTGGTGCAGGTCACCTGCAGCACCGCTGTCGCATCCACATTGGTGCTGAGAACGCCGGCGTTGCCGAAATCCAGCGTCTGGGTCGAGGTGATCTCGCACTCTTCGGCGATGGTGATGCGGACATCGAAACTGTCGGTGGCCGTCTGTGACAACGCAGCCAAGGGCAATAGGGCAAGGCATCCTGCCAGTGCAAAGCGCATATTCGATCCAATCATGGTTAGCTGGGTCCGACTGTCGTCAAGGCTGGGGCGGTCGGCCAATACAAGAGCGCGACAGTTCTCACAATTGCGTTAATGCATCAAGGCACAACCTTTGCGCGATTGATGTTTATCAAGCAAAGACTTCTTGCATCACCCGGGCCAACCCGCTGATATCGTCCCCATGCCACTTTTTCCGGCGATTTTGACAAGCACCCGCATCGCCGCAGTTCCCGGGTGGCAGGCTTGCACAGGGTGATGCGCTTCCCATATTGGGCCTGATCCCTCGGTTTTCAGTTCGGAAGGACCAAGATGGGCTATGTGAAGACAGCGATGTTGATGGCCGCGATGACGGCGCTTTTCATGGGCGTCGGCTATCTGATCGGCGGATCTGGCGGCGCGGTGATCGCGCTTTTGGTCGCGGCGGCCATGAACGCATTCACCTGGTGGAATTCGGACCGCATGGTCCTGCGCATGCATAACGCCCAGCCGGTGCCAGAGGGCGACCGGATGGGCCTGCACGCCCTGACGAGCGAACTGGCGCGCAATGCGGGCCTGCCGATGCCCCGGCTCTACCTGATCGACACGCCCCAGCCCAATGCCTTTGCGACCGGTCGCAACCCAGCCAATGCCGCCGTGGCCGTGACCTCGGGCCTGCTGCGCAGCCTGACGCGCGAGGAACTGGCCGGCGTGATCGCCCATGAGCTGGCTCATATCCGCAACCACGACACCGCCATCATGACCGTCACGGCGACCTTTGCCGGTGCGATTTCCATGCTGGCCAATTTCGCGCTTTTCTTCGGTGGCTCGCGCGAGAGGCTGGGGCTGGTCGGCACGTTGATGATGATGTTCCTTGCGCCGATGGCGGCGGGGCTGGTGCAAATGGCCATCAGCCGAACGCGCGAATATGCCGCCGACAAGGCCGGGGCCGAAATCTGTGGTCAGCCGATCTGGCTGGCCTCGGCCCTTGAAAAGATCGCCATGGGGGCGGCCCGGATCGACAATGACGCCGCCGAACGCAATCCGGCAACGGCGCATATGTTCATCATCAACCCGCTGCACGCCAACAAGCGCGACAGCCTTTTCGCCACGCATCCGGCGACCGAAAACCGCATCGCCGCCCTGCGCGCCATGACGGCGCGGCCTGCTCAGACCACTCTTGATGCTGCCCGTCCCGTTGCAGCCAGCCGCGTGCCCAGGATCCGAAACCGCAGAAAGTCCGGCCCCTGGTCGTGATCGCCCCGATCGATACCCGCAGGCCCGATCCCATTCCGACAACAAAAGGCCCGCCCTGTCACCAGGGCGGGCAAGTCGTTGCGCTGTCCGCAGGATCACGCCTTGGGCGAGAACAGGCCCGTCCAGGCATAAAAGATGCCGATCAATGGCGACAGCCAGCAGGCAAATGACAGCGGGATGTAGAGAAGGTTCTCGAAGTTGCCTTCGGACAGGCCCAGCCCCAGCGCGGTGATGACGAAGGCTCCGCCCGCATTCCACGGGATCAGCGGCGAGATCAGCGTGCCACCCTCTTCCGTGGCCCGTGCCAGGTTCAGACGCGAATAGCCGATGCGGTCATAGACCGGATAGAACATGCGCCCCGGCAGCGCGATCGACAGATAGGGATCCCCGGCGACGGTATTGGTCGCGACCGAAGCCATGATCGCCGAGGTCTGGATTCCGGCAAAGCTCTTGACCCGCGTGGTCAGCACCTCGATCAGTGTCGCCAGACAGCCCGTGCGCTCCAGCGCGCCACCGAAACCCAGCGCAATCAGGATCAGCGAGATGGTCCACATCATCGACTGAATGCCGCCACGGTTCATCAGCTTGTCCATCGCCTCGACGCCGGTCTCGACCTTGTAGCCGTAGTTGGCATAGGTGAAGATGTCGTGAAGCTGTGCGCCCTGCACGACCGCCGCCATGATCGAGGCCAGCACGACCCCGATGAACAGCGTCGGAATTGCGGGCATCTTCAGCACGGCCAGAGTGATGACCAGCACCGCCGGCAAGAGCAGCCATGGAGAGATGACAAATGCCCCTGACAGGGCCGATTTGAAGCTTTCGATCCGCTCGAAGGAGGGCGCATCGCCGATCATGGTGAAGCCGACGACGGTATAGATCGCCAGCGCGATCAGCATGGCCGGGATCGTGGTCGGGATCATGTTGCGGATATGGTCAAACACATTCGTCTCGGTGACTGCGGGTGCCAGATTCGTGGTGTCCGACAGCGGCGAGATCTTGTCCCCGAAGAAGGCACCCGAAACCACCGCCCCGGCGGTCCAATAGGCGGGGATGCCGAACCCTTCCCCAATGCCCATCAGTGCCAGACCGACGGTGCCCACGGTTCCCCATGAGGTGCCGAGCGACAGCGACACGATCGAACACAGCACCATGCCCGCGGCAAGAAAGATCTGCGGCGACAACAGCGACAGCCCGTAATAGATCAGCGTCGGCACGGTGCCCGAGGCGATCCAGGTGCCCACGATCATGCCGACCAGCAGCAAGACCGAGACAGCAGGAAAGGACACCGCGATGACGTGGAAGACCCCCTTTTCGACCTGATCCCATTTCAGCCCCTCGGCCAGCCCGACCAGCGCGGTCAGCGCAATACCGATGGCCAGCGGGATATGCGGGGTGAAATCCCCGTAATAGAAGATCTGCACGCCAAGAAGCGCAAGCGTCAGGACGATGGGCACAAGGGCCATCCAGACCGAAGGACGCACGTCTGTCGTCTGTAGTTCCATGGGTTATTCTCTCTGTTGTTCTGTGTAGATCGGCGCGGCCCGTTTGCCGGGCTCTTCTGGGTTGTGACTTCACCCCGCAGTGGAAGAAGTCAGGGGCGCAGGTCAGGGGTACATGTCTGCCCTTCCTGTTCGCGTTGAAATCATTGCGGAGCATTCAGCCATCCGGCCTGCTCCGAGATCGCGCCAAGACCGGACGCCTGCCCCGCGATCTGATTGGCCAGCACCAGCCCGGCCCCGGCCGACATGGTCCAGCCAAGCTGGCCGTGACCGGCATTGATCCAGATATTGGGGACCGGCTTCAGCTGTCCCAGATAGGGGCGCCCACTGGGCGTGGTCGGGCGCAATCCCGCCCAATGGCTGGCACCGTCCAGATCGACCGCACCCTTGAAATGGCGGCGGACATAGTCGTCCAGATAGGCCAGCCGGTCGGGGCGCACCCGGTTGTCATGGCCGGCAAATTCGGCAATGGCGGTAACGCGCAGCCTGTCGTCCAGCCGGGTGACGGCCAGCAGGCTGGTCTCGTCAACAAAGGGCCGTGCGGGGATGCGCGAGGGGTCAAGGATCGGATATGTGGCCGAGTAGCCCTTGACCGGATAGATCGACGCGCGCAGCCCCAGCGGGCGCAGCAGCCGCGGTGTCGCCACACCTGTGGCCAGCACGATCTGCGCACAGTCGATGCGGCCCTGATCGGTCAGCAGCGCATTGGCGCGGTTTGCGTCACGCTCGATCCCCGCAACCTCGCAGCCAAAGCGGAAACGAACGCCCTTCTCGCGCGCCAGCCAATCGGCCAGTTGCCGGGCAAAGGATCGACAATCACCCTTGGAATCGACATTCGAGACCAGCCCGCCCTGCAATTGCCCCGCAAAGGCGCTCAGGGCCGGTTCCAGTTCGGTCAGCTGATCGGCACTGCAGGCGGCAAAGCCGGTCTCGCCACCGATCGGGCCTTGCAACCGCGCGGCAAATTGCCTTGCCGATGTATAAAGATAGACGACCCCATCGTGACCCTGGGCAAAGGGAAAGCCCAGTTCGGCCTCCATCTGCTGCAACGTGCTGCGACCCAGCCGCGCCAGACGCAGCATGGCGTCTGAATTGCGCTTGTGGGCGGCTGTTGAACAGTTGCGCAGAAATCCCAGCCCCCAGCGCCACAGCGCCGGATCCAGCAACCGGCTGACGCGGACGCTGGGATCTCGCCCGGCCAGCGCGCGCAGCATCTGGCGCGGCGCATCCGGTCCAGCCCAGCTTTCAGCATGACCCACGGCGATGATTCCGGCATTGGCAAAGCTGCAGGTTTCGGCGGGACCGGCGGCGCGGTCGATCACGGTGACCCGATGTCCGGCGCGGGCAAGATGATAGGCCGTGGTGACGCCAATGATACCGGCGCCCACCACGGCGATCTCTTGCCCCTCGCCCTGAATTTCAGTCCTGGCGATGCTGCCATCCGATTGCGCGGTCATTCACGCCACCTGACCGGCGCCACCATGCGGCAACCAAAGGCGGTTCGCAAATCGCGGAAACGGATTTCATCCAGATGACGGGAATTGATCATCGACAAGATCCCTGTTCAGGTGAAGGGAAGCGGGCGAACCGCGTGAAACAGCGTCGCGCCCAGTTCAAACCAGGCCGTTCGCAACCCGGTGAAACGCTCGTGATAGCTGTCCTGAACCGCCAGCGGAAAGGCCTCGGGCGCATCCTGCAACAGCGCCTGTGCGGCGGCGGTTCCGAAGATCGTGCCCGGCACGATCCCGCGCCCGGAATATCCGAATATGGTGCAGGCCCGCGGGCCGAAACGCAGCACCTTCGGGACATGGTCACTGGTCATGGCGATACGTCCATACCATTGATATTCAAAGGGCATCTTCGCCAGTTCCGGATAGATCTGGCGCAGCTTGCGGCGGGCCCAACCGGCATGAATCCGGCTGCCCGGACCACTGGCCTTGCCCATGCCGCCAACGATCAGCCGCCCCGCCGCATCCATGCGGAACGAGGACATGACCAGCGCCGTATCCCAACAGCCTTCACCGCCGGCAAGAATGCGCGCGCGCATGTCATCCGGCAAGGGAGCGGTCGCGAACTGGCTGTAATGCACGATCGAACTGATCGGGCGGGCGGGCGCATCCAGCCCCATGTGATAGGCATTGGTGGCCAGCAACAGCGCCCCGGCACGAACGCGATGGCCATTCACCTCAAGCAACCAGTCGCTGCCATCGCGGCGCAATGCGCGAACCGGGCTGTGTTCATGCAGTTCGGCCCCGGCTCTCTGGGCGGCTCGGGCCAGACCATTGCAATAGGCCAGCGGCTGCACCGTGCCCGCGCGCGGGTCCAGCAGCGCACCGTGAAAGGCCTGCGAGCCAGTGCGGCGGGCGGTTTCATCCGCATCCAGCAATTGCACCGGCGCCCCGACGCGATTGCCTTGCCGATGGCGGCGGGCCAGATCCTTCATCCCTGCAGCAGAATGGGCCAGATGCAGGGTGCCGGCATGGGTGGCCTCGCATTCGATGCCTTCGCGGGCGATCAGGTCAAAGACCCGTTGCGGCCCTTGTCCCAGAACGTCCATCAGCCGCCGCCCGGCCGTTTCGCCCAATTGGGCCAGGACGGTATCGGGGGGAAGCCACAACCCCGCATTCACCAGCCCGACATTGCGCCCCGAGCCGCCATGGGCAAAGCTGTTGGCCTCGAACAACGCGACCGAGGCCCCCATGCGCGCCGCCTCCAAGGCTGCCGAACAGCCGGTGAAGCCGCCCCCGACAATGGCAAGGTCAACCTGCCGGTCGCAGGCGAGCGGCGGTGTTTCCAGGCGCTCGACCGAACTGGCGCGCCAAAGGCTGTTCCCCGGATCAGTTGTCAAATTTCACCCCCTGTGCCAGCGGCATCTTGGTCGGATTGTTCACCGTCGCATCTGGACGGCACATATGATTGGTCCCTGCGGGCGCGCCAATCAGGCGCCCGCCGCCGCAATCGGCCTTGCGGGAGAAACGGGACGTGACATCAGGAATGGGGCCGAAAAGCGGGGCCATCACCCTGACAGAGCAGGCCGGCAGCCCGGTCTCTGCCGGTGCAGATCCCACGCCAAAGGCCGTAGCCCCCGGCGGATTTGCGCAATTTCCGCCACCCGGCATGATTCCGGATCTTGCGATCCCGGTCATGCACGGCGCATCTTGAAACACCCCATCATAGGCCAATGACTTCTTTCCATCCCTGTCGTTAACCGCAAGACTATTCGGATATTTTGAAATAAAAAATTGACAATTTCTCCCAATGACTGGAGAAAAACTCACATGATAGCACCACGCCGCTTCCTGCCCTCGATTTCATCCCTGCTCGCGCTTGAGGCGGTCGAGCGCCTTGGCACGGCCAGCGCCGTGGCCGAAGAGCTTTCGCTGACCCATTCCGCGGTCAGTCGGCAGTTGAAGGTTCTTGAGGGACAGATCGGCGTGCGATTGCTGCAACGCGACGGCAAGGGGCTGAGCCTGACCCCCGCTGGCACCACATATGCCCAATCCGTGCGCGTTGTTCTGGGAGATCTGGCGCGGGCAAGCCTGCGGGTCCGGGCCGGCGGCTCGCGCGATACGCTGACGCTGGCCATGCTGCCCAGCTTCGGGACCTATTGGCTGCTGCCGCGCCTGCGGGCATTCAACCGCGCCTATCCCGATATCCTGATCAATCTGCACGCCCGGCCCGGGCGTATCGATTTCGCTGCCGAATCCTTTGACGCCGCGATCCACTATGGCGCCCCGGACTGGCCGGGCATGACCCATCTGCATCTGGCCGGCGACCGGGTGATCCCCGCCACCGCGCCCGAAACATTTGCCGGACAGCGACTGCCCCCGGCCGATCTGCTGGACAAGCCGCTGCTGCATCTCGACAGCCGTCCCGGCGCATGGGAGGAATGGTTTGCCCATCACGGCCTGCAGGTCGAGGGGCTGCGCGGAATGCTGTTCGATCAGTTCACGACCATGGCCGAAGCCGCCGCGCAGGGATTTGGCACCGCATTGCTGCCCGAATTCCTGGCCGAAGCCAGCTTTTCCAGCGGGAAACTGGTCCCGGCTGCAGCAGATTACATGAAACTGGACACGGCCTATTATCTGGTCATGCCCGAGAACCGGCCCGAAAATCCGCAACTGGACCTTCTGGCCGATTTTCTGACCGATCAGCGCCAGGCAATTGCGGCCCGCCCCCGCCTGAACACCGCAGAAGCGGCGCCCGGGCCATAGCCCGGATCACGGCAGCAGGCAGGGCCGCGACATCTCCTAGCGAATGGCGCGACCATTGACATCGAATTGATGCAGGCGATGGGGCGGAATGTTCAGGCTGATCGTCGCCCCGATCCGGGTTTCGTCATCGCCGTCAACGCGGGCAACCAGATTCGGACCATCCGCGACCGCCAGATACAGCAGCGTTTCACCGCCAAGACGTTCCTTGACCGTCACCGTTGCCTCGAGATTCCCCCGACCCGGCGCAGCCATCTCGAAATGCTCGGGGCGGCAACCGGCGAATTTCGCCTGACCGTCAAGATCAACCCCGCGCAGGGCCGAGGCATCAAAGACATTCATGGCCGGAGATCCGATGAATTCGGCGACAAAGCGCGATACCGGCTTGTGATAAACCTCCATCGGAGAGCCGACCTGCTCGACCCGACCGGCGTTCAGCACCACGATCTTGTCGGCCATGGTCATGGCCTCGACCTGGTCATGGGTCACATAGATCATCGTGGCCTTCAGCTGCTTGTGCAGGCTTTCCAGTTCGACGCGCATCTGCACGCGCAGCTTGGCGTCCAGATTGGACAGCGGTTCATCGAACAGGAAGACCTTGGGATTCTTGACAATGGCGCGACCGATGGCGACCCGCTGACGCTGCCCCCCCGACAGCTGACCCGGCTTGCGATCCAGATAGTCCTCAAGCTGCAGGATGCGCGCGGCCTCGGCAATCCGTTCCTGGCGCAGCTTTGGCGCAAAGCCGTTCACCTTCATCCCGAATTCCATGTTCTCGCGAACGCTCATATGCGGGTAAAGCGCGTAGGACTGGAACACCATCGCGATATCGCGGTCCGCCGGTTCCGCATGGGTCACATCCTGACCGTCAATGCTGACCGTGCCGGAATCGATTCCTTCCAGCCCCGCAAGCGAACGCAGCAAGGTGGATTTTCCGCAACCGGACGGGCCGACGAAAACCACGAACTCACCGTCCTTGATGTCGAGGCTGACATCAAACAAGGCCTGCATGCCTGCGTAAAACTTGTTGATGCCCTTGATCTCAATCGCCGCCACCGCTGCGTCCTCCCGTCAGTCACATCTGAATGTGATGTGATCAAATGTATCCGTTGCTACACTTTTGTATTGACATCGGGGCAATAGCAATAGTTTTGTTAGGCAATCATCACAATTCTGTGGGCGAGCCGGTCAAAGGGCTCGAGGGGAGGACATCCAATGAGACTGAACACACTTCTTGGTACGGCTGCCGTCAGTGTCGCGCTGGCGACGGGCGCCTATGCCGATGACGGCTGGAGCCTCAAGGAAGCTGCAGCGCCTTACAGCGGAACGACGGTCGATGTCGTCTTCCTGCTGCGCCCCGGCTATGAGGCCGTCGAGGCGATGCTGCCGGCTTTCGAGGAAGAGACCGGCATCAAGGTCAATGTGATCAAGCATCCCTATGAAAACGCCCTTGGCGAGCAGGTCCGGGATTTTGTCGCCGGCGGCGATCTGGACGTTGCGCTGATCGACCTGGTCTGGATCGGCAGCTTTGCCGAGAACGGCTGGATGGTGCCCATCGATGACATCAAGGCGCAATACCCCGAGATCATCGACCCGGATCTGGACATGGACGACTTTTTCCCGTTGCCGCTCAATGCGTTCGGCACCTGGAACGGCGTGACCTACGGGCTGCCCTTCGACAACTATTCGGGGCTGCTGTTCTACAACCGCTGCATGTTGGAGGAAGCCGGCTTTGACGGTCCGCCCGAAACCTGGGCCGAGTTGAAGGACACCTATGGTCCGGCACTGACCAAGGACGGGAAATACGCCTTTGCGCTGCAATCCAAGCGCAACGAGACGCAATCGGCCGACAGCTTCGCCCGGATGCTCTGGCCGTTCGGAGGATCGTTCCTGAACGAGGAATTCCGCTCGAACCTCAGCTCCGAGGAAAGCCAGGCCGGGCTGAAGTTCCGTCAGGACCTGATGCAATACATGCCCGACGGCATCGTCGCCTATGACCACGCGGAAACGGTCAACGGCTTTGCACAGGGCGATGTGGCCATGATCACCGAATGGTCGTCCTTCTATTCGACGGTGGTTTCGCCCGAGACCTCGACCGTTGCGGAATGTGTCGAGATCGCGCCCGAACCCAAGGGCCCGGCGGGCCGCAAGCCTGCTCTGGGTGGTTTCTCGCTGGCCGTCGCCGATCAGGCGGACGAAAAGGAAAAGGCGGCTGCATGGCTGTTCATCCAATGGGCCACTTCCAAGGCGAATGCCCGCGAATACCTGGAACGCGGCGGCGTCCCGGCCCGTCAGTCGGTCTATGAGGATCCTGAACTGGCCGAGACCTTCAAATTCGTGCCCGCGCTGGTCGAAAGCTGGCAGAACGGCGTGCCGGAATACCGTCCGCGCTTTGCCGAATGGCCCGAGATCACCGAGATCGTGCAGGAATGGGGCACCAAGATGATGCTGGGCGAAGTCAGCACCGAAGAAGGTGCCAAGGAGATCGGCGATCGCATGGAAGCCGTGCTGGACAAGGCCGGCTACTATTCGGGCGACAAGCCTCTGGCACAGTAAACTACTGGACAGGCAGGGTGGCGTGACCGGCGCCGCCCTGCCGATTTTCGATACAGGAAGGTTGTCGAATGCGTGGCCAAACCTCACGGCGCACCATTTTGGGTTTTATCGGGCCAGCCGTCTTCGGGCTTGCCATCGTCGGGATCGCACCTCTGATCTACGCGATCTGGACTTCACTGCATTTTTTCAACCTGACCAAGCTGAAACAGGTCGAATTCATCGGGCTTGAGAATTACTGGAACGTCCTGACCGACGGGGTGTTCTGGCAGGCGATGGGGCGCACGTTCTTCCTGCTGGCCACGGCCCTGCCGCTGCAACTGGTTCTGGGGCTGGGGATCGCGCTGGTCCTGCACAAGCCGGGGCTGACGCTGCTAAAAACGCTGGCGCGGCTTAGCCTGGTGCTGCCGATGGCCACGACCTATGCGGTGGTCGGCCTGCTGGGGCAGGTCATGTTCAACCAGAAATTCGGCGTGGTGAACCACCTGCTGGGGGGTGCCAACATCAACTGGATCGGCGATCCGCAAAACGCCTTTGCCATGATCATCTTCTGGGATGTCTGGCAATGGACGCCCTTCGTGACGCTGGTGCTGCTGGCCGGGCTGACCATGGTTCCCGGCGAGGTCGAAGAGGCCGCGCGGCTGGAAACCAAGAGCTGGTGGACCGTTCTGCGCCATGTCCAGCTGCCTTTCCTGCTGCCCGGACTGACTGCGGTGCTGATCCTGCGCACCGCCGATACGCTGAAACTGTTCGACATGGTCTTCACGCTGACCCGTGGCGGACCGGGGGCGGCGACCGAGTTCATCTCTCTGATGATCCAGAGGGTCGGCTTTCGCGGATTCGATCAGGGGCTGGCCTCGGCTCAGGCGGTCATCCTGCTGATCATCACCATCATTCTTGCGCGGATCTATATTCGCGTCTTCTACAAGGAAGTCTGAGCCATGCAGACGAGAAACTCTCTCCTGTGGCAGATCCTGCTTCTGGCGCTGGTCATCACGCTCTGCGTCTTTCCCTTTTACTGGATGGTCACCACCTCGCTGAAGACGCAGATCGTCGCGCTGAAGGCACCGCCGGTCTGGATCTTCGAGCCGACGCTGGAAAACTATCGCGAGGCGCTGTTCGAGGACGGCGTGCTGCGCACCCTGATCAATTCGCTGGTCATCGCGGTCAGCACGACCCTGCTTGCGCTGCTTCTGGGGGTGCCCGCCGCCTTCGCGCTGGCCCGCTTTGAATTTCGCGGCAAGAAGGACCTGTGGTTCTGGTTCATCACCAACCGCATGGTCTCGCCCATCGTGCTGGCGCTGCCCTTCTTTCTGATCGCGCGCAATCTGGGGCTGCTGGACAAGCATATCACCCTGATCCTGATCTATCTGACCTTCAACCTGCCCATCGTGATCTGGATCGTCACCGACCAGTTTCGCGGCATCCCCTATGATCTGGATGAGGCCGCGCGGCTGGAGGGTGCCTCGCAGTTCACCATCATGCGCAAGATCTGCCTGCCGCTGGCGATGCCCGGCGTGGCTGTCTCGGCGATCTTCTCCTTCATCTTCTCGTGGAACGAACTGATGTTCGGCCTGATCCTGACCCGCTCCGAGGCCAAGACCGCCCCGGCGATGGCCGTGTCCTTCATGGAGGGCTACAACCTGCCCTATGGCAAGATCATGGCCACCTCGACCCTGATCGTCATTCCGGTGCTGATCTTCGCGCTGATCGCCTCGAAACAGCTGGTGCGCGGCTTGACCATGGGTGCGGTGAAGTGATCCCTGTGGCCCAGCCGTAACACGCGGGCCCAGGAAGCCCCGCCGAAGGGAGACAGCCATGTCGCGAACCATCAAGATCGACCAGATCGACAAGGAAGAACAACTGCTGGTCCGTCTGGTCTGGGCCTGTGAAATCGAAGGCCTGACCCAGGCCGAAGCGGCCGAACGATTTGGCACCACCCGGCTGCGCGTCAACAAGGGCCTGCGCGAGGCGCGTCGGCGCGGCATCCTGCGCGTCAGCGTCGATTCCATCTACACCGCTGCCGCCGATCTGGAGTGGCAGATGCAGCGCCGCTTTGGCCTGACATCCGTGAATGTCGTGCCCTCGCCCGAAGACCCCGGTTCCGTGTCCAGGCTGGTCAGTGCGGGGTTGGGTGCCCATCTTGGCACATTGCTGGAAACCCCCGAGATCAAGGCCTTCGGCATGTCCTGGGGCAACACGCTGAATCTGGCCACCCGCTACATGCAGCCGATCAACCGCCCCGATCTGGAGATCATATCGGTCATGGGGGGCGTGTCGCGCGGCTCGGATGTGAACGGCTATGAAATCGCCACCCGGCTGGCCGATCTGTGCAATGCCGAGCACAGTTTCTTTACCGCGCCGCTGTTTGCGGGCAGCCCCGAAAGCCAGAGGCGCTTTGTCGAACAGGATGTCATCGCCGAGATGCTGGACAAGGTCCGCTCTTGCGATGCGGTCGCGCTGGCGACCAGTGACCTGCGACATTCGTTGCTGGTGCGCGATGCCCTGCCCCGTGACATCGACCCCGAAGATCTGATCGCGCTTGGCGGCGTCGGCGACATCACCGGGCATGTGCTCGATGCGAACGGCGAGATGATCGACCACCCCATCAACCAGCGCGTGATCGGCATTTCGCTGGACGATCTGGCCCGGATTCCCAATGTCATTCTGGCGGCGGGCGGGGCGCATAAGGTGCCGATCATTCTGGCCGCCCTGCGACGTGGCATCGTGGACACGCTGGTCACCGACACCAATACCGCGCAGGCCCTGCTTGGGGCCGCGGGCGATTGACGCAATTTTTGAATGAAAAGACAGACAAGGATGGAAAAGATGGCCAAAGCGTTGGTTCTTGAAGAAAAGAACAGGCTCGCCCTGCGTGAGATCGCTCTGCCCGATACGCTTGGCCCCGATGACGTGCGCATCGAGATCGATACCGTGGGCGTCTGCGGCAGCGACGTGCACTATTACACCCACGGCAAGATCGGCCCCTTCGTGGTGAAGGAACCGATGGTTCTGGGACATGAGGCCGCCGGAACCGTCAGCGCCATCGGCGAGAATGTCACCAATCTGGCCGTGGGCGACCGGGTCTGCATGGAGCCGGGCATTCCCGACATGCGTTCCAAGGCGGCCAAGCTGGGGGTCTATAATGTCGATCCCTCGGTACGCTTCTGGGCCACGCCGCCGGTGCATGGCTGTCTGACACCCTCGGTCATTCACCCCGCCGCTTTCACCTACAAGCTGCCCGATCACGTCAGCTTTGCCGAAGGTGCCATGGTCGAACCCTTTGCCATCGGCATGCAGGCGGCCAGCCGCGCCGGGATCACGCCGGGCGACGTGGCACTGGTCACCGGCGCCGGGCCGATCGGCATCATGGTCGCGCTGGCCGCATTGGCCGGGGGCTGTGCCAAGGTCTTCATTTCCGACCTGGTGGATGAAAAGCTGGGCGTGGCCGCGCAATATGACAATATCGAGCCGATCAACATCACCCGCGACGATCCGGCCAAGGTGCTTCGTGACGCGACCGGTGGCTGGGGTGCCGATGTTGTCTTTGAATGTGCCGGTGCCGCAAAATCCGTCCAGACGGCACTGGAAAGCGCCGCCCCGGCGGGCTGCATCGTCTGGGTCGGCATGCCGGTCGATCCTGTGCCCTTCGATCTTGTGCTGGCGCAGTCCAAGGAATTGCGGATGGAAACCGTGTTCCGCTATGCGAACATGTATGATCGCGCCATCGCCCTGATCGGGGCCGGCAAGGTCAATCTGCAACCGCTGATCTCGGAAACCTTTGCCTTCGAGGACAGCATCGCCGCCTTTGATCGCGCGGTCGAGGCACGTCCGAGCGATGTGAAGATCCAGATCAAGCTGAAGGAAGGCTGAAACATGGCTGACCTCCAGACCGATATCGCCGAAACGCTGTTGAACGAACTGCGCCCGGGGCTGTCCCCCAAGGTGCTGGCACAGATCCCGCCGCTGTCGGAGATGCTGGCGCAGGCCGGGCGCATCGCCTGTCACGGCGTCGGGCGCGAGGGGCTGATGATGCGCGCGCTGGCCATGCGCCTGTTCCATCTGGGTTGTGACGCCCATGTCGTCGGGGACATGACTACCCCGCCCCTGGGCGAAGGCGATGTGCTGCTGGTCAGCGCCGGTCCCGGCGATTTTGCCACCATCGCCGCGCTGGTCGGGATTGCCAAGGACGCCGGCGCGAAAGTCGCCTGCCTGACCGCCGAACCCGGTGGCAGCGTGCCCAGAGCCGCTGATCTTGCCGTGCATCTGCCAGCTCAGACCATGGCCTCGGATCAGGGCGAGGCGGCCAGCTCGGTGCTGCCCATGGGCTCGCTCTACGAGGCGCTGATGTTCCTGTTCTGCGAACTTCTGGTGCTGGATCTGGCACAGCGGCTGGATGTATCCGCCGAGGCGATGCGGGCCAATCACACCAATCTGGAATGACCGATGACAGCATGGCAGCAGCGTTTCGCCCTTGAGGGCCGCAGGGCATTGATCACCGGTGCCTCCTCGGGCATCGGCACAGCGATTGCCGAGGTCTTCGCGGATGCGGGGGCCGATATCGTGGCGCAGGGGCGTTCGCAGGAACGTCTGGCGCGACTGGGTGACAGTCTGCGCGCCAGGGGGCGCAGATTTTCCGCCGTCACCGGCAATCTGGCCAGTGCCGAAGAAACCGCCGCAATCGCGGATCAGGCGCAACAGGCCATGGGCGGGATCGACATTCTGGTGAACTCTGCCGGAATCGCCATCACCGGTCCGACGGTCGAATATGACCTGTCGGACTGGTCGCAGACCATGGCGGTCAATCTGACCGCACCCTTCATCCTGTCCCGCGCCCTGTTGCCCGGCATGATCGCCCGCAGGTCTGGCAAGATCATCAATATCTCGTCGCAGACAGGGGTGATCGCACTCAAGGATCACGCCGCCTATGCGGCTTCGAAAGGCGGGTTGAACGCGCTGACCAAATCGCTGATGGCCGAGGTCGCGGAACATAACGTCCAGGTCAACGCCATCTGCCCGACGGTTGTCCTGACCGAAATGGGCAAACAGCTTTGGTCTGCGCCGGAAAGGAAGGACCCCTTCCTTGCGCGCACCCCGGCCGGGCGTTTCGGGGAACCCGTCGAGATCGCGGATATGGCGCTCTATCTGGCGTCACCCGCCTCGGACCTGGTGAACGGGGCAATCATGATGATCGAGGGCGGCTATTCCAGCATCTGACCGGATCGCCACTGTCCGACGACCATGGCCCACAGCAGAAGAACCGGGGGCTTTCCCTCGCACGGGGTCGCCGATGATTCAGGCTTCGCAACCGCCGCCCTGTCAGCCCGGTTACATCATCTTGAACACCGAGGGATCCGGCCCGGTGCGCAGCCCGACATCAAGGGTCGTCATTGCCTGCATTTCGGCCTCGGTCAGTTCAAAATCGAAGATATCGAGGTTCTGCATCTGCCGTTCGGGATTGGATGAGCGCGGCAGGAAGGCATGTCCCAACTGCAGATGCCAGCGCAGGATCACCTGAGCCTGACTCTTGCCGGTTCTTTTCGCCACATCCGCCACCGGCGGCGCATTGAACGAGATCCCGTTGCCAAGCGGCGTCCAGGCCTGCGTCACGATTCCGCGCTGCGCATTGACCGCCCGCATCTCGGGCTGCTGCAGCTGGGGGTGGATCTCGATCTGATTGACCGCCGGCGCTTCTCCCGTTTCGGCAATCAGCCGGTCCAGATGGTCCTCATTGAAATTGGAAACCCCGATCGACGCCGTCAGACCCTCGTCGCGCATGGCGATCAACTCGGCCCAGGTTTCTACATAGAGATCCTGTGTCGGGACCGGCCAGTGAATGAGGCACAGGTCAAGCTGTTCGACCCCGATATGGCGCAGGCTGCGTTCTACCGAGCGGCGGGCCGCAGCCCTGCCCTGTTCGTTGTTCCAGATCTTCGTGGTGATGAAGACCTCTTCGCGGGGCACACCGGATGCGCGCAGCCCCTCTCCCATGGCCTTTTCATTCATGTAACGGTAGGCGCCGTCCAGCAGGGGGTATCCGGCCTGCAAGGCGTGGCGCACGACATCTGCCTCGCCGCCGGCCTGGATCTGCCACAGACCAAAACCGATCTGCGGCAGTTTGCGCCCGTCCGCCATCGTCAGATTGGGAATAGTGTTCATTCGCCGTCTCCAATTATTCGCAACCCGTGGCTTGCCCTGCACTTGCTGAATGGCTTGTTGCCGGATCGCGGGCCTTGCGCCTTCCAGTCTTGCTGTCGGGGACATGACCAGAGGCCGGTTGCCAGTGAAACTTCGGGGATCGGTTGCAGGGTGTCAACCGGCTTTGCGTGACCTGTGGTCGTGCAATTTGACACGAATATCCAACGGGTTATGGCAAAACTCTCACGCTTTTTCAGTCTTGCCGGGTACAGAAACAAGGCAGGATCACTTCAAAATACCTGCCCAGGGCGTCCGCAACCGCCGGCGATCGGCCGCGTGATCGGCGGGCGCGGGTTTCGGCATTTTCCTCCCGCGCAAACCCAAGGGAAACGCGACCACGGCAGGGAGATCCACCGCGACGGGGCCACGCCCAGACGCATGACCCAAAGCGTCGCGAGTGATTTGCGACGCTTGACCTGTTCACCCCTTCAGGAACGGGTGCTTTACCGGCTCTCTATCCGGGCTGTGACAGCGGGCCGGATAGAGAGTTCCTGCAACATGTCCCGCCTGGTGAAGCGGCTCAGAACAGGAAATCATTGGCGGAAAGGTCAGCGACCGCCACATCGACAAGCGTGATCGTGTTGCCATCGAGGTCGTCGATCACCGCATTGCCGTCGATCTCTGACAGGTGATTGTTCGACAGATCCTTGAAATGCTTGATCGTCGAAATTTCCGAAAGGTCGATCTTTTCCCCCGTGCCCGACGTCTGAAAATCCTGGATCACATCGTCGCCGAAGCCGCTTCTGAAGATGAAGACATCGCCCTTGTCGCCGCCAATGAGCAGGTCATCGCCCGTGCCGCCGTCAAGCGCGTCCTTGCCCATGCCGCCCGTGAGTGTGTCCTTGCCACTGCCGCCTAGCAGCGTGTCATTGCCCTTGCCGCCTTCAAGCTCGTCCTTGCCGATGCTGCCCAGCAGCAGATCGGCATGTTTGCCCCCAACAAGCCTGTCGTCGCCATAGCCGCCGGCGAGTTCATCCTCGCCGTCGCCGCCCGAAAGAACATCCGCCCCCCGGCCACCGACAAGCTGGTCATCGCCATTGCCGCCATAGAGCGTGTCTTCACCCTTTCCACCGTCAAGGCTGTCCTTGCCGGTGCCGCCGAACAGCTTGTCATGACCCAGACCGCTGATCAGCGTATCATGCCCGGCACCACCTTCCAGGATGTCCTTGCCACCAAGGCTCTTGATCAGATCGTTGCCGCCATTTCCCCGAAGGTCATTGGCGTCATTCGTGCCGATGATCGTATCCTTGAATTCGGTGGTCCGGACGTTTTCGAAGTTCGACAGGGTATCGCGATCACCGAAACCGTCGATGGCATAGCCTTTCTTGAGGTTCACCGTGACGCCATCCGTGCCGCCATAATTGGCATCGCGGTCATAGCGCAGGGTATCGATTCCCCTGCCCCCGTTCAGCACGTCATCACCCGCAAGGCCGCGAATGTGGTTGGCACCACTGTCGCCCTTGAGCTGGTCATCGAACAGGCTGCCGCGCAGCATTTCAATGCTGCTGAGCCTGTCCGCATCACCCCAGCCATCCGTGGCCTTGCCGGTGGCAAGATTGACGGTCACGCCGGCTGGATCATCCTTATAGCTGACCTGATCATAATTCTCATTGCCGCCGTTATATCTGTCATCGCCCTCGCTGGAGATGAAGTAGTTGTCGCCATTGCGGCCATTCAGCACATCATCGTCGGGTGTTCCCAGAATATCATCCTCAACACCCACCACCGTGGCGGTTTCAAAACTGCTCCATTTGATCAGCTTGCCCTCGGAGAACGGACCCGAAGAGGGGATGTAATCGCGGGTAATATATTTTTCGGTATTGGCGAAGTCGTCGAATTCCGACAAGGATTTGAACTCGGGCAGGTCGTCGCCGTCGAGCACGAAGATGAAGTTGGTTCCGTGGTCATAGCCTTCATCGTCGTCGCCTTTGTCCCAGTCAAAGTCAGCCAGCGTGGTGCTGTAGCTCTTGCCTCCCCAGGTCCAGTCGATGCTGAGCACCGAGACATCGACATCAATGTCGAACACGTCTCTTCCGCCAAGTTCGATGATATAGGTATCCTCGGACACGTCCGCATCGAAAATGGGTTCGTCGTCATAACCGACGACATCATAGAAAAAGCCAGAGTCCGGATTGCCCGAGACGGTCAGCGTCGCGCTGGAGCGGAACCCTACAAGATCGACATCATCGAAATCCTCGTTATCCTTGTAATCAAAGGAAAGGCCCGAAATCTTGTAATGTGTGGTATTATCAAAAGTAGCCATATGTCCGCCATTTCAACAATTAGATCGTGACCATCACTCGACGAAGATGGTCACAATTCCGTTAAAACTATGAAGAACACTTGCAATTCGTCAAGACAGACTTCTTCTAAAAGTTGATTTTTACAGATTTATTTCAACTTCAGAGAATACTTCCGGCTATTTTGTGACCGAGGCCGCAACGGTGAAGGCGCCGCCTGCCCCCTGGTTGGTTCTGTCGACCCAGAACAATCAGGAAAACCTGTCCGCGGCATATCGGCCTGCCGCAGATTCAAGCCTGATTTCCAGAATGACTGCCTGACCGCCAGATCAATGTCCGGTCGGCCAAGCCTCATCCTGTGGAAAGCGGCGCAATCCCTGCCTTGGCGGTCATCAGGTCAGTTGCAGAGAGCCTTTCGATCCCATCAGCAAGGTCACCACATCCGGCGCGGTGATGATCTCGTATTCCGGGGCCATCTGCTCTGCGGTGAAGCCGTTGTGAATCATGCAGGCCCCGCAAATTCCGACCCGACCGCCTGCAGCAAGATATTCCCGAAGCAGATCTGCCACCGGTTCGAAGGGCTTGCCGATATCCATGCCTTCGCAGGCGCCGGGCACACCCAGCTCGACCGCTTCGACCATCAAGAGCAGCATGGCGCTGTGCCCCGCCTTTACGGCATTGAGTGCCATGGTGAAGGCCACGGTGACCTTGGCCGGGTTGGATTTTCCGTCAAAAAGGGTGGTCACGAAATCTGCGGTTTGCATCTTGCTCTCCTGTCGTGGATCCGCGCCTGACCGCCAGCGCCAGATTTCCGGGCGTCCCTGGCAAAGCCTGGCATTCAACGGCGCTTTCGGGGAACCACTGTTTCCGGCCCGGGTACACCATATTTACGCTTGCGGATCGTCATTTCCAGAGCGTCCCTGCGGCCAAAGTGTCGCAGCCTGACAGGATGGCGCATCCTGCGGATTCAAAAGGGCTGCCAGCATCAGCCGGCAGCCCTCAATCCGTGATGTGATACCGACAGGGTTACATCTGCGGCACGGCCTTGCCGCGGCGCGCCTTCATCAAGAAGGCGGTTCCAAGGGCAAAGATGCCGATCGCAACCGGGATGGCAGCCACCGAGATGAGCGTCAGGATCACCTTGAAGACATCTCCGTCCAACCAGTTGATCACCACAGCCAGCGCGGCCATTGCCAGAATCCAGAAGGCACGGGACCGCCGCACCGTCAGCATTTCACAGACCAGACCGGCCGAATCCGCGCTGGTGACAAAGAACAGCAGGATGTTCAGGGCCAGAATGGCCGAGAGGATGCCGCTGCTGTCCAGCGTGGCCATCAGGGTAAAGACATCCTCGGATCCTGTTTCCAGACCGGCCAGGCCAAAGACGCTGAACCACAGGCAGGAAAACAGGCTGGGCACCAGCATCACGCCCAGCACCAGTTGCCGCAGCGTCCGACCCCTGGAAATCCGCGCGATGAACACCCCGGTAAAGACGAACCAGCCATACCACGATGCCTCGAAGGCATAGAGCCAGTCGGCCAGCCATGCCTTGCGTTCGGGATCGCCCAGGCCGACTTCGGTGGCCATGGCAGGATAGCGCGCCAGATATTCGGGCAGCAACCGGGCGAAGGTCGAAAGAATCTCGCCCGGGTTCGACAGCAGGAAGACACTTGCCATCAGGATGACGGCCAGAACGGTGTTGTAATTGCTCAGCCATTTGATGCCCCGGTTCAGGCCCGAGGTGCTGGAGGCAATGGCGAACCCCGACAGCACGATGATGATCAGCGTCACGCTGACATCCAGCCCGAGATACTGGCTGACGCTTTTCTGCAGCGGTGTGGCGGCATAGGAAAATGTCAGCGACAGGCCGATCACGGTCGAGACCACCAGGCTGACCAGGTTGAGCTTGCTGAGAAAGCCCCCTCCCAGCAGGTTCTCGGCCGGTTTCAGAATGTTCATGTTGTAAAGCGCATGGGCAAAGATGACCCCGATGGTCAGATAGCCCGACCAGGCCAGCAATCCCCAATGGTTGAAGGCATAGAGCAGCGCCTGATCGGTGCTGTTGCCAGCCTCGACGTGATAGCGCGGCTCCAGCACGCCCCAGGTCAGCAGACCGATGCCCATGCCGGTGGCAAACAGCATGCCGATCCAGCTCAGCGTCGAGAATTCCGGGGGTTCTTCCCCGAAGCGCAAGCCACCCAAGGGGGTGAACATCAGGACGACAAAGACGACCGAAACGATGAAGGCGGGATAGGTGAAAATGAAGCCCAGATTGCCGATGACGGACACCTTGATGACCTCAAGCAATGCCTGAAAGCTGCCGGGCGCGATGGCGGCAAAGCCGATCAGCGCCGCAACGGTCAAGACCGTCGCAATGCTGGTGCCAAGATTCTGTTTCAAACGGTTACCTCCTCCGTGGGTTTTTCTATGGGTTTCTTCTGTATTTGAACTGTGGATCGTGGCGCGGGATCATCCGTCAAGCCGTCGTTTCAGGGCCTGACAGAAGGTCATCCAGGCAGAGGCCATCTCTGGCAGGGATTCCCGCGCATGCAGGCAGCCATGCAGCATGTCATCGGCAATGTGATAGCCGACCTCTGCACCGCCGCTGCGCCATGCCGATACCCCCCGTTCCAGCGGCACGGTCAGCGGATCACGCGACACCGCCAGAACCTCGATCCGCGATGCAGGCGGGGACAGCGCATCGCGGGTGGGGGCATCGGGTGCAATGGCGGCCCATGCCTCCAGCACATCGTCGCGGCTCAGCAGCGGCGCGTCGGGGCCAAGCGTCTCGCTCGTCGGCTGGCCCACCAGCGGATAGATCAGGCCAAGCACGGGCGCATGCTCCGGATCGTCGATCACATCCAGCAGCAGCCGCGCGCCCGCGCTGTCGCCGACCAGTGCCAGCGGCGCGACGGCAGCAATCACGCGACGGCAATCATCAAGGGCCGCTGCATATCCCGCCTCGGGCAGCAACCGATAGTCGATGCTCAGAACCTCGTGCCCCAGCGCCTCGGCCAGACCCGCCGCGATGCCCTGATGGCTGTCCAGAGACCCCAGGCTGAAGCTGCCGCCATGCACATAGACCACCCTGCCAGGCGCAGATCGTGCGGGACGGTGCCAACGCACCGCCACCCCCGCGATACGCGTATCACCCAGTTCCATGCCCTTTGGCAGATCGGGCGCAAAACCGGCGCACAGCCTGTCATAGCTGCGGCGCGCCTCGGGCAACGACAGGGCGGCCATGGCGGTCAACCCGCTTTGAAATCGCCGTTCGAATTCAGCAATGGTCATCATTCCTGTCGCACTTTCACTTGCGCCCGCAGCCCGATGCGCAGGGCAGATCAATGATCACAGCCTGCATGCCCGTCAGGCTGTTCGCGTTCAGATATTTCAGGGGTTCCTCACAGGCCGGCAGAATCGACCGGCGTGGGAAACCCGCTTTCGCAGAGCATCGGCCAGGGATCCGGCCATGGGTATCCGGGGCGCAGAAAATCCGGCTGCCAAGCCAGTCCTGCAGCGGTGACAAGCATCTGGATCTGCGGCCTGTCACGACGGAACAGCCAGACGCGGCATGGTCTCGCTATCTATCCAAAAATTTTCGGAAGTTTATTGACCATTTCTGCCAATGAACGAACAGATCCTGCCATTCGTCGCCGCGCTTCGAGGGACGTCTTCCACGCGAGGGAAGCTTGACCCCGCGGGACGGACCCTCTGATCCGGGGAACAATCCGCCAAGGCGGTCCTGACCTGTTTTTCACGAGTCTGCAACGGCCCTGAAAGCCGCCGTCACGTCAATTTGCGCGGCGGAACCGGCTTCAGTTGGCGACCAGCCGGATATCCTCGGGCTGCCAGGTGACATGCACGGTGTCCCCGACGGCAAATGGCCGGTCGGTGGGTGCCGCGATGGCAAAGATCTCGCCAGCCGGGCTGGAGAGGGTGAACTGGATCGAATTGCCCAGATAGGCCGCATAGGTGACCTCGGCGGGGATGCTGCCGGACAAGGGGCTGGCATTCAGCCTGACGTGATGGGGACGCAGCACCATCTTGGCGGCACCACGCGCGGCCGTTGCGCGGGGCAGATCATAGTCATGCCCCAGCAGGCGGATTGCGGCCGATGAGGCATCGCTCTGCGTCACCTCGACATCCAGCAGGTTGGCGTCACCGATGAAATCCGCGATGAAGGACGATGCAGGCCGTTCATACAGATCGCGCGGCGTCCCTGCCTGGGCGATCTCGGCGTTCTTCATGACGATGATACGATCCGACACGGCCATGGCCTCTTCCTGATCATGGGTCACATAGACGGCGGTCAAGCCAAGACGCTGCTGGATCTGGCGGATTTCCTCGCGCACATGGCGACGCAGCTTGGCGTCCAGATTCGACAGCGGCTCGTCCAGCAACAGGACTTCCGGCTCCAGCACGATGGCCCGCGCGACGGCGACGCGCTGTTGCTGGCCGCCCGACAGTTCAGACGGCAGACGATCGCCAAAGCCCTTGAGGCCGACCAGTTCCAGCCCGGCCTCGGCGCGGGACGCGGCCTCGGCCCTGGGCATGCGCTTGACGTTCAGACCATAGGCGACATTCTCGGCGACGGTCATATGGGGAAACAGCGCATAGGACTGAAACACCATCGAAACCCGACGATAGGTGGCCGAGAGATGTGTCACATCCTCGCCGCCGATGAAGATCTTGCCTGCGCTGGCCGCTTCCAGCCCGGCGATCAGCCGCAGCGTGGTGGTTTTCCCGCATCCCGACGGCCCCAGCAATGTGCACAGCGTGCCGGGCTGGATGTCCAGTGTCAGCGGCTTCAGCGCCACCACATCGTCATAGCGTTTGGTCACATTTTCAAAGCGAACAGAGCCCTTGGTCATATCGCGAACCTTTCCTGTTACGCCGCAATCCGGTCGGCCCGGCGCAGACGACGACGGCCGATCACAGCCTGCAAAAGAAGAATGGCCGCCAGCATCGTGACGATCAGCACCACGGAATAGGCAATGGCGATGCCATATTCGTTGTTCTCGACCCGGCCAACGATGAAATTGGTGGCCAGATTGTGCCGCGCCGAGACCAGAAAGATGACCGCCGAGACCGAGGTGACAGCGCGCACGAAACTGTAGGTCACGGCAGCCATGATCGCCGGTCCCATCAGCGGTAGGATCACCCGACGCAGCGTTGCAAAGCT
Organism: Paracoccus seriniphilus; assembly: GCF_028553745.1. Lineage (NCBI taxonomy): Bacteria > Pseudomonadati > Pseudomonadota > Alphaproteobacteria > Rhodobacterales > Paracoccaceae > Paracoccus > Paracoccus seriniphilus. The sequence continues at coordinate 272,402 of NZ_CP067130.1, read as the reverse complement.
GTTCGCACCCAGCATGATCGAGGCCTCATCCAGCGACCTGTCCAGCTGGCTCATCGCAGCGATGCCCCCGCGCACGCCGACGGGCATGTTGCGGAAGATGAAGACCAGCACCAGGATGATCGCCGTCCCGGTCAATTCGATGGGGGGAAAATTGAAGGCCATGACATAGGCCACCCCGATCACCGTGCCGGGGATGGCAAAGGACAGCATGGTCGAAAATTCGAACACATCCTTTGCCGCGAAACGCTGGCGGACCAGCAGATAGGCCGTGGTCAGCCCGACCGCCGCGGTCAGGGGCGCCGAAATCGCCGCGATCGTCAGCGTGGTGACATAGCTGTCCCAGGCCGAGCCGACGAAATGCACGCCATTGCGGACCACGACATTGAAGGCCCTTTGATAATGTTCCAGCGTGAAGCTGTGATCATAGCCCCACAGCTTGACGAAACTGCCAAAGACGATCAGCAGATAGATCATCAGGGTGAAGGCCGCCCATGGCAGCGCGGTCAGATAGCAGGACCATTTCAGCCCCGGATTCATCTGCGCGTGCTGGCCATTGTCGGCCTTGCCGGTGACGGTGGCATAGTTCTTTTTGCCCAGCCATTTGCGCTGCGCGATAAAAGCGCAAAGCGTCATCGACAGCAGCGTCATCGACAGGATCGCCGCTTTCGCCGGATCTGCCACGGTTCCGACGATCGAGAAATAGATCTCGGTCGACAGGACGTTGAAGTTTCCGCCCAGCACCAGCGGATTGCCGAAATCGGCCAGGCTTTCAATGAACCCCAGCAGAAAGGCATTGGCCAGTCCCGGTCGCATCAGCGGCAGCGAGACATGGCGAAAGGTCTGCCAGCGATCGGCATCCAGCGTCTGGCTGGCCTCTTCCATCGAGGGAGAGATGCCCTCGACCACCCCGATCAGGACCAGGAAGGCAATCGGCGTGAATGACAGCATCTGCGCCAGCCACACCCCCCAGAAGCCATAGAGCCAGCGGCTCTTTTCAATTCCGAATGCCCAGTCCAGGAATTCGGTAATGGTTCCCGAACGGCCGAACAGCAGGATCAGGGCAAGGCCGATCACGAAGGGCGGCGTGATGATCGGCAGGACCGTCAGGACCCGCAGCAGCTTCTTGGCCCGAAATTCGGTCCGGGTGAAGATCAGCGCGAAGGCCAGCCCCATCAGCGTCGTGCCCAGTCCGGTCGCGACCCCCAGCGCCAGCGAATTGAAGGCCGGGCCGCAATAGCCTGCGCCGGTCAAGCATTGCAGGGACCACGTCTCGGGCGCGAAGAAACGCGGAAGGAACTGCGTGATGCCAAGACCCGCACCATCCTTCAGGACAAAGGCCTGCACGAAGATGAAGGCCATCGGATAGAAGACAAAGACCCCGACAAGGGCAACGATCAACCCGATCAGCCCGGTCACGAAGGCATCGCCGCGCCCGCGTCCAAGGCCGGAAATCCCGGTGGTCAGGACGAACAGAAGCGACAGCGAGACGACAAGGGCACCGATCCCCATGCCGGGTTGCGCGACATCGCCCATGATCGCGAAGCGCGGCCCGTTCCCCAGGATCAGCAGCCCCTGCGCGACCACAAGCGCCAACCCCGCCGCACCGGTCACGACCCAGCCGCGGGCGCGGGCAAGGGGATGCAGCGGCACAAAGGCAATCAGCAGGGCCACCAGCAGCGCAAGGCCGGGACCGGCCAGCCACCAGCGCCCGGCCGCCAGTTGCGCCACGGCCGGACCAGAGCCTGCCTGCCCGAACCATTCGAAGGACAGCAGCCCTCCCGAAATCATGTACCATGGCAGCAGGACATATCCCGCCAGCCCCAGCAAGCTCCACAGCCTTGCAGTTCGCGTCATAAACCTGTCCCGGATCAAGAGGCGGCCCGCGCCGGTGGCGCGGACCTTGGTGGGCGAGGGTCGCGGGGATCAGTTCTCGACCGCGCCGCCCGAGCCTTTGACGTCCTTCTCCCAGCGCTCCAGCAGGCGTTCGCGGGTTTCAGATGCACCATAGGTCGCGAAATCGTAGTCGATCAGCTTGACCGAGGCCATGTCGGGCGCATCGGGATCGGTTTCGGCACCGGGGTTGGACGGAATATTGTAGACCCCGACTTCAAGCCCCGCCGACTGTCCCTTGGCCGAGGTGACATATTCGACCCATTTCCTGGCCGACTCGAAGTGCGGCGTGCCCGCAACGATCGAAACAGCGCCCAATTCGTAGCCCGTCCCTTCGCAGGGGGCGACCAGTTCGACCGGGAAACCCTCTTTCTTCAGCTTGACCATGTCATGCATGAAGCCGATGCCTATCGTCGTCTCGCCGCGCGCGGTGGCCTTGACGGGGGCCGAGCCGGATTTGGTGTATTGGTTCACATTGGCGCCGATATCGGCCAGCAACTTGATGGCCTCATCCTCGCCGAACAGCTGCACCAGGGTCGCCAGCTCGGTATAGGCCGTCCCGGACGAATTCGGGTTGGCCACCTGAATCTCGCCCTTGTATTCCGGCTTGGCCAGATCGCGCCAGCAGGCCGGGGCGGGCAGATCCTTCTCGGCCAGCACCTCGGTATTATAGATGAAGCCAAGCAGGCCGACATGCACACCCACGGCGCGGCCCTCGGTCATTTCGGTCATGTTCTGCGCCCATCCCAGCAGGCCCGAGACATCCACATCAGATGCCGTGGTCAGCCCTTCGCTGGCCGCGATGATATGGGGATCGCCGGTGCCACCCCACCAGACATCGACCTTGGGATTGCCCTTTTCGGCGCGCAGCTGGGCCAGCACCTCGCCCGTCGATTTGCGCACCATCGCCACATCGATGCCGGTGTCGATCTGGAAATTCTGCGCCATCAGATCGCACCATGTCTGCTCGTTCGAGCAAACAACGTTCAATTCTTCGGCCGCCGCAGCCGAGGCCGCCAATCCCGCAGCAAGCGCCAGGGCGCTGATCGCAAATCTCTTCATGCTGTCCTCCCATTGAACCGACCGGCCCCTTCCCTCATGGCCCGATCCGGATTAGCAGAAGCCTGACATGAAGCGGATCGCGCAAACGACCCTATTTTCATGAACAGGACTGCAATCCCGGCATAAAATGATGAACAATGTTACAGGCGGGGCGGCATTCTGTCACAAATGAAACACTATACGGCCTCCCCGTGTCCTTGACGCCAAGGCATCATGCAGGGACCGGGCGAGGAGGTCGGAATACGGAGGAGAAATGGCCGAGAATGAACCCACAGCCGGGCCGGTGGTTGCCGTGGTCGATGACGACCCCGATCTGCGCAGCAGTGTTGCCGCTCTTCTGGCTGAAAACGGCTTCACTCCGGTCCCGGTCGCTGACAGCGCAGGTTTCTTTGCCGCCGCCGCAAGCCAGTCAATCGATCTGGCCCTGATCGACCTGCGCCTTCACGGTGAAAGCGGACTGGCGCTGGCCATCCAGATCCGCGAACGCATGGGGCTGCCCATCGTCATGCTGACCGGACGGGGCGATGACACAGACAAGATCATCGGGCTGGAAACTGGCGCCGATGACTTCATGATGAAACCCTTCAATCCGCGCGAACTGCTGGCCCGCATTCGCGCGGTCCTGCGCCGCAGCGGCCACAGCGGAGTCGCGCTGCCGGACCGCAGCCAAAGCCAGTTTCTCAGGTTCGGCCGCCTGCGTCTTGATCAGACCCGGCGCGAGCTGATCGGCCCCGATGGCAATGAGATTCCCCTGACGAATGCCGAATACAGGCTGCTTGAGTATTTCCTGCGCCATCCCGATCGCATCATCGCCCGCACCGATCTGCTGCGCGAATTGGGCAGCGACCTGTCGCTCTATGTCGACCGCACGGTCGATGTGCTGATCCTGCGGCTGCGGCGCAAGATCGAACCCGTGCCGTCCAAGCCGATCCATCTGCAGACCCGGCGTGGCCAGGGCTATATCTTTGTCACCTCTCCATGAAGGCATGGCGTCCCAGCGTCCGCGCGCGGCTGTTTGCGGCGTTGGTCGTGCTGACCGCCGCAACATTGGCGGTCGGGGCGACCAGCTGGATCACCCTGCAAAAGGCAACCGCGCGGCTGGACCGGCTGCATAACGAGACGCTCGCCTCGGTTGACCGGGCCCTGCTTCTATCGCGCCAGGCCTCGGATCTGGCGACGCGGGCGCCCTATCTGCTGACATTGGCAAGCCCCTTCCGCATTCGGCAAGAGGCCGATGTCGCCCATGACCTGATCATCGAGATCACCGAGAATCTGCATCCGGCGGAAACCGGAACCGACGCCCTGCAGCGCATGGATCGCGGGATTCAAACCCTGGTGCAGGCTGCTACGGTCCGGTCGGAACTGGCGGACAGGATCCTGCGCCGCAATGCAAGGACAAGCGTGCTGGAGGAGCAGTTCACCGATCTTGCGAGGCGCCCGGATATCTCATCTGCAGACGAACGGAACTGGCTGAACCTGCAAGGCCTGGCCCGCGCCCTGCTGGGCGCGATCAACGCCGACAATCTTGTCACGGTGGGCGAATTTCATCGCGCCTATCACCATCTGGTTCATGCCATGCCGGCAAGCGACGACCCGCTCTGGCAACAGGGGCTGGCGCAACTGCGCGAGCTTGCAGAAGGACCCGATGGCCTGTTCGAATTGCGCCGCCATGAGGTCGGACAGAAGATTGCCGCTCAGGCCGCGCTCAATACCATCCGCAAGGGGGCCGAAGCCATCAGCCTGCACGCGGCGAATGTGACGGCCGCTGCCGAAGCCCGGATCGCGGCGGAACGTGCGCAAACGGTCTCGGCCATCTTCGTGGCGCGTCAGACGATCGTTCTGATCGGCATTTTCAGCGCGGTGGTGGCGTTGGGGACGGCGCTGTATGTCTCGGGCCATGTCACGGCCAATCTGCGTGCGATCTCGGACGCGATGACCCGTCTTGCCGTGGGCGACCGTTCCAGCCGCCTGCCGCGCGGCGAACATGGCGGCGATGAGATCGGCAAGCTGTTCTATGCGTTTCGCGCATTTCGCGCCAATACGCTGAAACTGGACCGCTCCAACCGGCAACTTGCGCAGCGCAATGCCCTGTTCCAGAATCTCTATGACAGCATGTCCGACGGCCTTGCGATCCTGTCCGAAGAGGGAGCCGTGATCGCGGGGAACCCTCATCTTGCCTCGGTGCTTCAGGTCACGCCGCAAGAGGTGCAGCGCCGTCCCCGAATGACCGCACTGCTGGACTCTGGTGGCTGGCAGCGATGCACCGGGCCGGATGGCGTTGTCGAATTGCGTCGCCCCGATGGCCGGGTGATCGAAATGCGCGAAAGCCGCCTGTCCACCGGCGGCTCGGTCATGCTGCTGTCAGATGCCTCGGAACGCCGCGAGTTGTCCGAGCGGCTGAGACAGGTGCAGCGCACCGAAGCCCTTGGCAAGATCGCCGGCGAAGTAGCGCATGATTTCGGCAACATCCTGTCCACCATTTCCACCAGCCTGCACCTGATGGAGAATGCGCCCCCCGAACGCATGGCCTCGCTGCGTCAATCGCTGGGGGCCGCGCTGGATGTCGGTTCATCACTGACGCAGCGCCTGCTGGCCTTTGCCCGGCGGCTGAATCTTGAACCCGAAGTGATGGATCTGAACGACCTCGTGGCCGGTGTCGAGGATCTGATCGCCCTTGCGCTGGATGAACAGGTCACCCTTGCGATAGAGACCGCAGAAACCGCGTTGACGGTCCGTATCGACCCCGGACAGATGGAAAGTGCGCTTCTCAACCTGTGCCTGAACGCCGCGCAGGCCATTCAAGGTTCAGGCCGCATCGACATCAGGCTGCGCCATTTGACCGAACAGGAGATGGCGCTTGTCGAAGTCTGTGACAGCGGACAGGGCATGTCGCCCGAGGTTCTGGCCCATGCGATGGAACCCTTTTTCACCGCGCGTTCGGATGGCACCGGAACGGGGCTTGGTCTGGCCATGGTCTCGGGCTTCATTCGCCAGTCCGGCGGTGACGTCGAGATCACGTCGCAGCCGGGCAAGGGAACCTGCGTGCGCCTGATGTTGCCGCTTTGCGTCGAGGCCGCGACGAATATCGCGGACGCTCTGCGCGTCCTGCTGGTCGAGGACGACCCGGCCGATGCCGCCCATGCACGCGCCGTCCTGACCCATTCGGATATCACCGAAACCGCCGATCCGGACGAGGCGCTCCGGCTTTTGCAATCGCAAGTTTTCGACCTGCTGGTCACCGATCTGCATCTTGGGCCTGACGTGGCCGGATGGCGACTGGCCGAAGCAGCTCTGCAGGCCGATCCCGATACCCGCGCCATCGTCGTGTCGGGTCATCTGCCCGCCAGAAACCCGCTGGATGCACGTTTCCCTGGCCGGGTGTTCGGTTTGCCAAAACCCATGAAGGCCGCAGCTCTTGCGGCATGTTTGCAAGGAGCGCCGCACTGATGCCCCATCCTCCCAAAGCCCTGATTTTCGACTGCGACGGGACGCTGATCCTTAGCGCCGAACTGCACTATCAGGCATTTTCTGCCGCCTTTGCAGCCCAGGGCCACCAACTGGATCGCGATTTCTATTTCGCCCGCACCGGATTGTCGCGCCGCGCCTTGCTGGCATCATGGATCGAATTCACCGGCAAAACGCCAAACAGCAATCAGCTTGTCGACGACAGCGTCCGGTTGGCAAAAATCCTGGCTCTCGCGGGCCAGTTCCGCACCAACAGCGATATCGTCGATCTGGCTCGCGCCTGGGGGCCGCGCCCCTCGGCGGTCGCATCCAATGGTGAGGCCGGGCTGGTGCTGGCCATGCTGAAAACAGCCGGGATCGACAGTCTTTTCGATACCGTGGTGACGATTGATCAGGTCGGGGTGCCAAAGCCCGACCCCGCCATGTTTCTTCTGGCAGCGGCGCGACTTGAGGTCAGTCCTGTCGATTGCCTTGTGCTGGAAGACAGCGCTCAGGGGCTGGAAGCGGCAGAGCGGGCGGGCATGGCGGCGATCGACATTCGCGCGCCACAGTCCCTGTCCCGAATCGAGGCACTGCTTGCATGCTCGGCCATTCAATGAACCAACAAGAGGCGGCCCACACGGCCAAGCCGCCCCCGGCATAGGTTCAACTGGCTTTCAGCATGGCCAGCGTTTCCAGAATGATGCGGTTCGCGGCAATCTGTGTCACCTTGGTCGGATCGAGCGATGGCGCGACCTCGACAATGTCAAGGCCCCCGATATTCAATTCCTTGAACTGGGCCAGTATCTCGAACATTTCGCGCAGCATCATCCCGCCCGCCGTCGGCACGCAAGTGCCCGGCGCAACCGTCGCATCAAGCGCATCAATGTCTATGGTCAGATAGACATCCCTGGCCCCGCCTGCGATCCTGGCGGCTTTCTGCCCCGCGGGTTTCGCTCCGTCGCGGATGATTTCATCCAGAGTGATCACCGTCAGACCATGTTTTCTGGCATTCTCCAGTTCGGTGCGCGGATTGAGCCAGCCACTTATGCCGATCAGGACCATATGTCTGGGATCGAACCCGGCATCCACAGCACGGCTGATCGGGCAGCAATGACTGTCCTTGACCCCGCCAATATCGTCCGCGGTGTCGTAATGGGTGTCGAACAGGATCAGCCCCGGTTTTTCGTGATGCCGTGCAAAGGCGCGCGCCCCACCAATCGTGACCGAGTGGTCGCCGCCGATCAGCACCGGCCTTGCGCCGCCGGCAATGATATTGCTGATCGTCTCGGTCGCGATCTTCATGGTGTTTTCGACGTCACCGGGAATGACCGGAATATCGCCGCAATCGACCATCCTGAATTTCTGCGACAGGTCGATATCGGATGTCGCGTTATAGGTCAGGAACAGGCTGGAATGCTCGCGAATGCCACGAGGCCCGTAATTCGCGCCCGTGCGGCTGATCTGCGTCGAGTCAAAGGGAAAGCCGATAAAGGCCAGATCTGCCTGCGAGGCCTTGATGGCCTCTTTCTTCGGCGGAACGTAGGGAAGACCGAACATGGTTCCTGCGATGCCGGAATGGATCAGGCCATTCCACATCGTTTCATCCATCGGAATTGGGCTGCTCATGACAATGGCCTTTCAGATATGCTGCCGGCAGGCATTCAGCCGGGCAATTTGGTTGAGTTCCTGCCCCCAGTCTCTGCCGGACTCCGGGGCATGGGCAATCGTGACAGCTGTCACCGTTGAAAGCGTCGGTCTTGTCTGTCCTGCCGCCGCGGGCGATGGAAACGGCGCGCCCCCATCGCCATATTTCTTACCGGGACAGGGTCATGCCCTGTCGCCGTCAGCCCGTCGCCGCCGGGTCAGACCGGCAAGGCCATTGGGGAAAAAGATCACCAGCACGACGACCGCGACACCCAGCAACAGCAGCCGGTAGTCGTCAAAGCTTCTCAGCAGCTCGTTGCCGATCACCACGACAAAGACGCCAAGGATGGCACCGGGAAAACGGCCCATGCCGCCGACCGCAATCATGACCATGGCCATCAGAAAGAACTCGGTGCCCAGGATCTTGGGTGTGACCACGGTGGTATAATGGGCATAGATGCCACCGGCGATGGCGGTGAAGACAGCCGAGACGACAAAGGCCAGAAACTTGTATTTGTTCTCATTCACGCCAATGGACTGGGCAAAGGTGCCGGCATCGCGCATCGCGACGAAAGCCAGCCCCATACGCCCGCGCAGCACCACGAAATAGATCACATAGACACAGACAGCGCCGAAAGCGAGCGAGACCCAGAACCATGTCAGCTTGTCGATTGTCGAGACCTGATAGCCGAACAGGTTCAGCCAGGGCACGCCCAGAAGGCCGGTATGTCCCCCCATCCCGATGGCCTTGCCCTGCTGGATGACCGGCGGCAGTGCCAGATGAACGGCAAAGGTGAACAGGGCCACATATTCGCCCTTCAGGCGCAGGCTGGGAATGGCGATCAGCGCCCCGACTGCGCCACCGAAGATGGCGGCGCAGGCGATCGACAGCAAGGGCGTGAATCCCGCATAGATCGACAACATGGCCGACGAATAGGCCCCGACGGCAAAGAACACCAATTGGGCATAATTGAAGATTCCGGCATATCCCAGGATCAGATCCCATGATGCGATGACGATGCACCAGATGAACACCAGGATGAACACATGGCGGATATAGTTGTCGCCGATCAGCGCCCCCAACAGGGCCAGACCGGCCACGACAATCCAATAGATCACGCTGTCCCTCAGCAATCCCCGTCCGGTGAAAACCGAAGAGATCAGCTGTGTGGGGTCGTCTTGTCTTGATGTTTTCATTTCAGCTCTCCCAAACCCCGAACAGGCCTTTCGGACGGATCATCAGCACGACGATCAGCATGACCAGCCAGGCGGGCATCGCCCAGTTCGACCCCAGAAAAAAGATGATATAGGCCTCCAGAACGCCGAGGATGAAGGCTGCCACAAAGGCCCCCTTGGTGCTGCCCAATCCGCCCAGAACCACAATGACAAAGGCCTTGAGGAAGGGCCCCCATCCACCAAGCGGCGAGATCAGGAAGACCGGCGCCAGCAATATCCCGGCAATCCCGGTCAGAACCACCGAAAGGGCAAAGGTCAGCGCAAAGACCTGATTGACATTGATGCCGACCTGACTGGCACCCTGCATGTCCTGCGAGACGGCCCGCACGGCCTGACCATAGCGTGTATGGGTCAGAAAGAACTCGAGCGCGCCTACAAGACTCAGGGAAATTGCGAAGATCCAGATCTTGTACCAGGACAGGGTGATCCCGCCCAGGGTCACCACACCTTCGGCAAAGGCCGGTATGGTCTTGGTGCCCGGCCCGAAGACCAGCTGCAACCCATTCTCGATGATGAAGGCAAGGCCAAGCGTCACCATGATGGTGTTGACCTTCCAGTTCGGCGAACTGCGCAGCGGGCGGATGATCACCCGCTCGATCACAAGGCCGCTGGCCGCCAGAACCGGAATCGCGACCAGAATGCCCAGCCAGAGGGGCAGATCGAGATAACCGACCACCAGAAACCAGGCGATATATCCACCCAGTGTATAGAGAGAGCCATGCGCGAAATTGAGGATGCGCGACGCCCCGTAGACAAGCGACAATCCGATGGCGATCAGACAATAGACCGCCCCCTGTGTGATGCCGCTCAGCAGAATTTCGATCATCTGGGTCATAGCGATTCCTGAACCTGTTCCGGCACGGCGGCCGAGACGACGCCCTCCTCGATGAAATAGACGCGGTCGATCATCCCGCGCAGCAGCGACATGCTTTGTTCGACGATCAGGATGGTCAGACCTTCCTTGTTGAGCGTCGCCACTGTCTGCAGCATGGTTTCCGTCAGATTGGGGGCAAGGCCCAGGGAGGGTTCGTCAATGGCCAGCAAGGTGGGGTTGGACATCAGCCCGCGTCCCAGCGCAACCATCTGCGCCTCGCCCCCGCTCAGCGTCCGGCACAGCTGGCCGCGCCGCTCGGCCAGTCTGGGATACAGATCGAAGACCCGTTCCAGATTTTGCTTTTCCATCTTGCGCGCCTGCGGAAGAAACGCACCCAGTTCCAGATTTTCCAGAACCGTCATGTCGGGAAACAGGCGCCGGTCCTCGGCCACATAGACCAGCCCGCGCCCGACCAGATCCGGTGCAGAGCGGCCCTCGATCTCTTCGTCGTTGAACCGGACCGAGCCATCGCTTACCGGCAAGATGCCGCATACGGCCTTGAGCAACGTGCTTTTCCCATGCCCGTTTGCCCCCACCACGGCGACCATCTCGCCTCTGGTGACGTTCAGCGACACGTCATGCAGGATATGGAAGTCGCCATATCCGGCGTTGATATTGCGGATTTCAAGCATCGTGTTTCTTGCCCAGATAGATCTCGACCACATGGTCGTCGTTCAGGACGATCGATGGTGTGTCGAGCATGACGAATTCCCCGAAATTGATGATCAGGATGCGATCGGCGATCTCGGCAAGCGCCCGCGTCTTGTGTTCGACCATGACCACCGTGACCCCAAGGCTGTCGCGAACATGGCGGACCACATCGAGGAATTCCGCGATTTCTTCGCTATTCAGACCGCCAAGAGGCTCGTCCATGAAGATGATTTCCGGCCCGGTCGCCAATGCGGCCCCCAGCATGATCCGTTTGCGCGTCAGCAGATCGGCACGCGCCGCGTCCATATCCAGATGATCGCCCAGACGGGTCAGCGACAGGATTTCCTCCAGCGCAATGCCCGAAGGCGTGCCGCGGGCCTCATGCCCGAACAGATGACCGGCCAGAAGATTCTCGCCCACGGTCAAGGATGACAGCAGGGTCGGAATCTGGAATGTCTGTGCAATTCCCAGACCGCAGCGGACATGGCGCGGGCAGGAGGTGATCGTCCTGCCGTCAAAGATGACCTCGCCTGCCGAGGCTTTCAACCCGCCGGTGCAGACATCCATCAGGGTGCTTTTCCCGGCACCATTTGGCCCGGCGACGCCCAGGATCTCGCCTCGGGAAATGTGGAAGGAAAGGTCGGTCAAGGCCCGGAACGGTCCGAACTTCATGGTGACATTTTCCAGCGACATGTGGCTCATGCGAAGACTCCCTTGGGTCCGGCAAGTCGGATGCGATCCGCCGCGCCATCATCCGGGGATGATGGCGCAGAGTGGCCTTGCTGCATTAGTTGCCCCAGCTTGGAGCAACGATCTCGCCGACCTTCTCGTCACCCACGACAAGGCGCACGCGTTTCCCGTCCTGCACCTGGATCAGCTGCGCGGGTTGGGTCTGGGAACCGGTGTCGATGAAATTACGGTCGTTGAAGGCATAGATTCCCGCAATTCCGTCATAGTCCATGCCACGGATTGCATCGGCCACGGCGGCGTAATCCGAGGCATCGCCAGCCTGTTCCACGGCGGCTGCCCACATATTGACCATGTCATAAACTGCGGCCGCCAGACTGATCGGGGCTTCGGCACCATAGGCGTCCTGCCATTTTGCTTCGAACGCGCCGCCTTCCTCGTCTTCAAGATGCGCATTCAGGGTAAAGGCCAGAACGCCCTGCGCATTGCCCTGCGCGATCACATCATCAAGACCGGGCGTGGCCCCCATATAGCCGACACTGACCAGAGCATTGCCCGCAGGGTTGTCGTTGAATTGCGAGATGAAGGTCGTGGCAACTGCCGGGTCCAGCGCTTCCAGATGAACAAGGGCAGGCTCTGTTGCGCGGATCTTGGACAGGATGCCGGTCCATTCGACGGTGTCATAGGGGACTTCCTCGGAGAACACGACTTCCCAACCGGCAGCCTGCGCGGCCTCGGTCATGCCCTTGGCGACCTCGACATCCCATTCATAGTCACCATGGACGATGGCCAGCCGCTTGGACTCGAATTCATATCCCGTGGCCAGCATCTGTTGGAAGACGGCCTTGCCATAGTTCACATCGACATCCGATGCATTGAAGACAGCATCGCAATGCATCCGCTCGGCCAGATCAATGACGCTGGAGACCGCATCATTGTGGATATAGGGAATGCCATAGGGACAGAAGGCCGGGATATCCGGCCCCATTCCTCCATAGCCGTTGATCAGGGCGCTGACGCCTTCGCGCTCGATCAGATTGGCAGCCGCCGCTGACAGTTTGTCAGGGGTCAGATCGCCGATATCGAAGGTCACGACATCGACCTGGTTACCCAGAACACCGCCATTTGCGTTCAGTTCATCGACGGCCAGACGGATCGCCCGTTCCATCGTTGCCCCGTCTGCTGCCAGATAGCCGGTCAGCGGGATCGGCGCGCCAAGGGAAATGGTGTCGGAACTGGCGGCCTGCGCGCTGAGCGCGGCCATGATCGCGGCGGCAACAACGGTATTCCCGCGCGCCAGACCGAACAGATTTATGCATTGATAACGCATCGTGTTTATCTCCTGTTGGAATTCCAGACGGCTGCGCTTTCCGTGTCGCGCCATCTTGTTCTTGTCCGTCCGCCCTGACATGTCGAATGTCGGGCAGACGGTTTTTCAGCAATCATTCATGCCCAGAACCTGCTGTTGCAGTCGGCTGTCAGGATCTCTGCGCCTTTTTCTGTGACAAGCACGTTTTCCTCGAAATTCGAGGCTCCGACCCCGGGTTTGCTGACCAGAGCCTCGATGGCCAGCGTCATATTCGGAGCAATCACGGTATCTTCGTCGTCGACGATCCACGGCCCGTCGATCCCAAGGCCAAGCGCATGGCCAAAGCAAGGGAAAAGCCTGCTGAAATTATTGGTTTCGTCGCCGGTGCTCTTATGGTTGGCAAAACCGTTGTCGTCCAGCCATTTGGCCCCGGTCCGGTAAAGGTCTCCGAAAGTTGTTCGGTTCGGAGTGATCGAGGCAATGATATGGTGGATCAGCGCGACATTCCCATCAAGCAATTCACGTTGTCCGTCCGAAGGCTTGCCGCCCACGACAGTCGAGCGGGCGAAATCGGTATAATAGCCGTTGACCGGTCCCCATTGGTCAATATGAACCAGATCGCCTGTCTGCAGCGGTCGGGTCACATTCCAATGCGGCACGCCCGAGCTGCCCATGTAATGCTGCGCGTTGGGACCGCTTGAGATGGCGATATCCTGTTGCGTGCCGCCATTTGCGGCCAGAACCGCAAGGCCCGCGCCGACGGCGTCACCCTCGGTATTGCCTTCGATGACGGCGCCCATTGTGGCCTCCATCCATTTGACCCCGACAGCAGCCGAGCGGCGCATCAGGGCGATCTCGGCGGGGCTCTTGATCACGCGCAGGCGGTCAAGGATGTGGTCGGCATCCGTCAGGTCCAGCCGTTGGCCGGCGTGGTCCTCCATCCGACGCAGCGCACTGACCAGAAAGGACATCATCCCGACCATGCCAAGCTTGCCGCCCAGCAATCCGGTTTCCTTCAAGACATCGACCACGCCTGCGGCAAGGTCAGGCTCGGCGCGCACATCACTGACCTTGATACGATCCTCGGGGTCGTCGAGATAATCGGTCACAAGGATCGGATCGCCATCGACGGGCAGGATCAACGCGCCATGCCCGCGGCTGGACCAGGTGCGCCGGTCGGGCACGCAGGGAAACAGCGACACGAAATTGGTCAGATAGTAAAGATCGCCATAGGCTTCGACCGAATGCCCGCTGCGGGACCAGACGATCAGCGCATCCAGGCCCATATCCTTCGCCATGGCCTGCGCTTTCGCGCGGCGTTCTGCGAATTCTGAATCGGGGATGTGAAAGGCAGGCATGAATTTCTCCTGTGGTGTCTGGGGGATCAGATTTCCGGGACCGGCAATGGCCCGATCAGGGCTTCGATGGCGGCAGCGACGGACAGCGTGGCCTCGTCCTGCAAGGGAGGGCCGACAATCTGCATTCCGATCGGAAGGCGCGCGCCGGTCAGGCCGATAGGCAGCGACAGAACCGGGCTTGTCGGAACCATATTGAAGGGATGGGTCATGTCGAAGGCGGCAAGCTTGCCGTTCGGCAGCGTTCTTTCGAAATCCGCATCGCTCTGTGTCACCAGCGGTGCCGGAACGGCGTTTGTCGGGCACAGCAGAAACTCATATCGCGCGAATATCGTGTTGAGTTGGTGGTTCATCTTGCTGCGCAGAACCTCGACCCCCATCAGATCCATGGCGGTATGGCGTTGTGCCTGTTCCAGACCTGCCTGCAATTCGGGATGCATCTGCGCCCGCTGCGCGGCTGTCCGGGCATTGGGGAATGTCGCCAGCAGGCAGAACCAGCGGATCGCCCATTGATCGAAGACGTCCCGCGTCCATGGCAGATCGACCTCTTCGACAATCGCGCCCGCATCGCGCAGACGCTGCGCGATATCCATGACGCCACGGTCTATTTCGGGATCGACGGCGCAATAGCCAAGGTCACGCGACAATGCGAAACGCCGCCCTGTCAGGTTGCCGGGGCCAGTCGCTGCATGCTCGAAGCTGCTGCGCCGCGACAGCATATCCGAGGGGTGATGCCCGGCACTGACCGCGACAAAGCGGGCGGCGTCTTCGACCGATCCTGCCAGAGCCCCGAAATGCGACAGGGTTTCCAGCGCGCTTGGCACGATGTCCATGGGAATACGCCCAAGGCTGGGCTTGAACCCCACCACGCCGCAGGCCGCCGCAGGAATGCGTACCGAGCCGCCCATATCGGTGCCTTCGGCAAGCGGCACCAGACCGGCGGCAACCGCTGCTGCCGAGCCACCCGAGGAGCCGCCCGAACTCCGTGACAGGTCCCAAGGGTTGCGGGTCACGCCATAGCGTGCGGTATTGGTGAAACTTGAAAAGGCCAGTTCGGCAGTGGTGGTCTTGCCGACAATGATTGCACCGGCGGCCTTCAGCCTTTGCACGATCACCGCGTCATGGGATGTCTTGCCCTCGCCGCTTGTCCAGGACCCCAGCGTGGTGTGATGACCCTTGCTCGGGGTCATGTCCTTGATGCAGATCGGCACCCCGTGCAAAAGCCCCGGCACCGCGCCCTGTGCCAGTTTGCGATCCAGGTCGCGCGCCGCCTCCTGCGCTTCTTGCGGGAACCATTCCGTGAAGGCATTGCAGCGCTCTTGGACATGCGGCAGGCGGGCCATGACATCGGCCACGGTTTCCTCGCATGTCCGGCGCCCGCAGATATGGTCTTCGACGATTTCGCGTGCTTTTGCTCTGGGGCTGGCCACTGTGTTTCTTTCGCTTGGGTCGGCTTTCAGCAGATCGCAAACGGTCATTCCGGGCAAGAATGACAACTGTCATCATGCGCGCAGGCAGTCTGCCTTGTAATCAGGCAGTGCAGGATTGACGCGCGCCCAATGTCATGGCGGGCCTTCCTTGTGCAAGGCAGAGGCTTAGGTTCATCCAAGGAAAGGGACATATGCCCGATACACAGAATATGAAACGAGGCGCACCCGATCCTGCCCTTGAACTGCTCATAGATCTTGCGCCGGTGCTCGACAGTCTGGGCAAGGATGATTTCTATGTGAAACTGGCTTCCGCAGTGGCCTGCTATATGGATTCGGGCCGTTATCTGACTGTCCGCTATGCGCAATATGCCCGGCCTGAATTTCTGGTAAATGCCGCGATGAGCACCGAGGCAGTTCAGATCTACCTGAAAAACTACTATCGGATCGACCCGCTGCTGCGCATGGTGCGGGACGAGGCAACCCGGCCTGTCGTGACCTTTGACGAACAGCGGCGGAACGGCTCGGACACGATGTTCTATGACGAGATCTACCGATCCGCAGCGATCCGCGACGAACTGGTTTTCATGCTGCCCTCGATCGGCGGTGTCTATATCGCGATTTGCATCGACCGGGCCCGGCGCCTGTTTTCCGAAGCCGAACAGCTGCGCGCACGTCTGATCTATCCGCTGCTGGCCCGGATTCACTCGCTGCATATCTATCAGACCCTTTACGGACAGGTCGGTCTGGATCTGGATGACGGCGAAATCGCGACGATGGTTCAGGATGTGTCAGGAAATATCCTGTTTCGAAATCGCCAATGGACACAGAAAGCAGATGCCCTGCTGGAAACGCCGTTGCCCGAGATTGTCGGATCGCTGCGCTCGGGATCGGAAAAGATCAGTGAGACGATCATTCTGCATTGGGAAACACTGGACACCACCAATGCAATTGCCCCCAATGGCAAGGCGGTGATGCTGGAAACCGTCTCGCCGGGCTTTCTGGATCTGACATCGGAAGAACTCATCAACCGTTTTGCTGCGCAGAACGGGCTGACGCCGACAGAGCGAAAGATCGTCAGCTATACGTTGCAGGGATATACGCCGGGCAAGATCGCGGATTTTCTGGAGGTCAGGGTGGGCACCATCCGCAACCACAAGCACAGGCTGTATTACAAGCTGGACATCACCACCGAACGCGAACTGTTCAGCATGATGTTTGACTCTTTCGTCGCCTAGTCCCTTCGCGGCGAACCTTACATATGGCGCGGTCCAGCTCCTCGCGCGAGCGGGACCACATCATTCCCGGTCCGACTGCCCGGTGAGCGTCGGCTCTGCGGCGGACAAGCTGACGCGCCAGCCACCGGTCGCATTGATCTGCAACCGATAGCGGCCCGCCGCGGCGATCAGATGGCTGCTGCGCCCCGGTCCCGCGCGGTGCAGGTTCTGGACGACCTCACCGGTCTCGGACATCAGATACAGCACCATGACCGCATCATCGCTTTCATAATAAAGCCATGTATTGGCTGCGACCGAGATAGGCCCGACAGCGCCAGAGCCGGCCCCCCTGAACCCCTGCGCGGCAAGTGGCAGCCGGTCATAACAGGCAAGCCGCTGACGGTCGCCGGGGATATCGCGGCAGCTTGCCAGCGTCTGGGCCTGCGCGCCGATTGTTGTTGCGGCCAGCGCAAGGAT
Organism: Paracoccus seriniphilus; assembly: GCF_028553745.1. Lineage (NCBI taxonomy): Bacteria > Pseudomonadati > Pseudomonadota > Alphaproteobacteria > Rhodobacterales > Paracoccaceae > Paracoccus > Paracoccus seriniphilus. Next base: position 255,126 of record NZ_CP067130.1, on the reverse strand, counting down.
CACCAGTCGACCGGACACCCGCTGCAATCCTCCATGTGGACACCTTCCCAGATGGTAAAGCGGATATTGTTTGCCTCAAGCCGGGCCAGCGCCATATCGGCATTATAGAACTTGGCCTCGGACAGATTGGCGGCGACGATACGGGCGCGTACGAAACGTGCCTTGGGGGCCCAGGATGCCTCCATCGAGATCGCGGTGAGGTTGGCATCGGTGAAATCCGCGCCGGCCAGTCTTGTGCCGTCCAGATTGGCACCGGTCAGATCCGCACCAAGAGCCTTCAGGCCCTGCATCTGCGCCATCGGGAACCGTGCACCACGCAGATCCGCACCCGACAGATCGGCACCGCGCAACTGCGCGCCGGTCAGATTGACGCGGGTCATCGTTGCGTTGCTCAGATCGGCACCGTTCAGATTGATGCCCGACAGATCGGCATGGGACAGATCGACGCCCGGACACTGGGCCCCTGCTGCCAGCGTGCAGCCGTCAATCACCAGCGGACCGGCCGGGGAATCATCGGTATCGGTGATCACGGGATAATCGGTTTGGCCGGCGCTCAGCTGGACCGGCGCGGCAAGCGCCGGGCCACCAAGAAGCATCGCGGCCAGGGTCAGACAACGCAGAAATTTCGGCATGGGAGTCATCCTGTTTGATGAAAATGGACGGGGACCATTGGCCCCCGCCCGATCAGGCTTATTGCGATGCAGCCAGCACGGTGTCGGGGATTTCAAAGACCCAGAAGGATCCGCCCTGACTGACCTGCGTGGTCAGCTGCGCCATGTCGCCCCCCCACAGCGGCACGGCGCCGCCATAGCCCGAGGCAATCCCCAGATACTGCTTGCCGTCATCTTCCCATGTGATCGGCATCGAGATGATCCCCGACCCGGTCTGGAATGACCACAGCTCTTCCCCGGTCTCCGAGTTGAGCGCCTTGACGAAACCGTCCGAGGTTCCCGTGAACACAAGGTTGCCAGCCGTCGCCAACGTGCCCGCCCACAGAGGAAGTTCCTCTTTGTGCTCCCATTTCATCTCGCCCGTTGCGGGATCGAATGCGCGCAGGGTGCCGATATGATCGTCATACATCCGCTTGATGCGGAAACCTTGACCCAGATAGGCCGCACCGGCCTGATAGGTGACATTCTCTGTCCAGTAATCCTCGGTCCAGTTATTGGCGGGCACATAGAACAGGCCGGTATCCCTGGAATAGGACATCGGGTTCCAGTTCTTGCCACCCAGGAATGGCGGCGAAACCTGAATCGTCGCCCCGCGAGATTCCCCTTCGGCGGGCAAGGGCGGACGCTGGCCCTCGTTCTCGACCGGACGACCGGTCTCCAGATCGATATGGCTGGCCCAGGTGATGTTGTCGACAAAGGGAAATGCGTTCAGCAGGGCCGTGGGCTTGTTGATTTCGGTGCCACGTTCGGCCAATGCGTCGATATCGGTGACATAGAAGAACCCGTTGCGGTCGGCATGGGCACCTGCGCGATGGGTCTTGCCGTCCTTGTCGATATAGTCGAACAGAATGATCTCGTTGTTGCCGGAAAAGTCCCATGCGTCATTCGGGGTATGCTGGTAGAAGCCAACCATCTCGCCCGTGGTCGGGTTCACATAGGCCTGACCGGATGTATAGAGACTGTCATAATCCCAGTAATTGCCATCCTGCGAACGTTCCCATGTATTCCAGGGCGCGGGGTTGCCGGCACCCACGATCAACGTGTTGGTTTCGGGATCATAGCTGGCAGATTGCCACGGCGCACCGCCGCCATGAGACCAGGCCTCGACCTTGCTACCGTCTTCATTGATCGGCCAGCTCGGGGCACTGGCATCGCCGGTCGGGCGGCTTTCCTCACCCTCGAAGCGGCCCGTGTGGCCCTCGACAAAGGGCAGCATCCAGATTTCTTCGCCGGTATCGGGATCACGGGCGAACAGCTGGCCCACCACGCCGAATTCATCCCCCGACGAACCGTGGATCAGCATCATCCGGCCGGTTTCGGCATCCTTGATGATCGTCGGAGCGCCGGTCATCGTATAGCCGACCTTGTGATCGCCGAATTTCTTACGCCAGACGACCTCGCCAGTGTCCTTGTTCAGGGCATAGATGCTGGCATCCAGCGAACCGAAAAAGATCTTGTCGCCATAGATCGCGGCACCGCGGTTCACGACGTCACAGCAGGGGCGGATGTCGTCAGGCAGCCGTGCCTCGAATTTCCACAGGCGTTTGCCGGTCTTGGCATCCAGCGCCCAGATTCTGCTGTAGCTTCCGGTGATATAGATGACGCCATCATGGACCAGCGCCTGTGCTTCCTGACCGCGCTGCTTTTCATCGCCAAAGCTGAAGGCCCATGCGGGGCGCATATGCTTGACCGTTTCAACGTTGATCTGATCCAGCGAGGAATAGCGTTGGGCGTTGTTTCCCATGCCATACATCAGCACGTCATCGGTGGTTTCATGGTCGTTCAGAATGTCCTCCCAAGTGACATCCTTGGCCATGGCGGTGGTCAGAGTGCCGGTCACCATCAACGCCAGAGCGCTGACCGCCGGGATCATCATTTGCTTAAGCGACATGCTATCCTCCTGTTGGCATGTTTTTCCGGCTCCTCCGGCCGGGTCGTTTTCAGCCGGCCTGCCCCAGGATGGGCAGTGCGCGGAGTTCGTATTCGCGCCAGCGCTGGATCACGCTGCGCTGGTATTCCTGTGGATTGGCTCCCAGATGCGCGTAATCGGGCATCGGTCCGGCGGCCATGGCCTCGATCCGGGTCAGACCGTTATTGGCGGCGCCGCGCAGGCGGGCATCCATCGCGGACAGGTAATGCTGGGTCTGGCCCATCGCTCGGCTGTCGCGGTGATAGGGACCATGCCCCGGCACATAGCCCGAGGCCGGGATCTGCGCGATCGTGGTGATCGCACTGGCCCAGGTCGGGATATCGGCATCGGGAAAACTGGGCGCGCGGTTCAGGAACAGCAGATCGCCCGCAATCAGCGTGCCGGTCTGACGATCCTGCACCACCAGATCGGCCTGACTGTGCCCCGACAGCGCCAGAATCTCCAGTTCACGTCCGCCAATGGTCATCTCGCCCGCAACCGCGTCCTGCGATGCCGGCCTGGGTGTGGTGCCATTCATCCATGAGCCCAGAATCCGATACAGCCCATCTGCCAGCACCTGCGCATCTTCGCTCTGGGCGCGGCGCGTGCGGGGCAAGGCGTGAATCGGCCGGTCCGCAAAGGCCTGATTGCCGAACCAGTGGTCAGGGTGATGATGGGTGTTCAACGACGCCGCAACCCCGCCCAGACGCTGATCGGCAAAGGCACGCAACGCGGCACCCTGCCGGGCCGTGCCACCGGTATCAATGACGATCGCGCCCTCATGCGAGGCCAGCATGACGATATTGCAGATCGCGCCGCCATTTTTCGGGTCGAAACTTTCCGTAGCGCCTTCGAACAACCAGACGCCAGAGGCGATTTCCTGCGGATGCAGGCGGTATTCGGGACGGGCGGCGCGCGCTGGCAGGGTGGCGGCCGCAAAGGCCGCGGCACCGGTCAGCAGGGTCTGTCGGCGGGTCAGGATCATGCCGACACCTCGGCATTGAACTGATAGCCCAGATTGTCGCGCGCCGAGATTCGGACCGGGCCGGTCATGCCTTTGGGAAGCAGGAAGGTCAGGCCGGGATCCTCTTCGACGGGTTCAAAAATCTCCAGCCGAGCGATCGGGCCAGCATCGTCAGCCAGGGTAAGCTCGGTCAGGTGATGGGCGCTGATGCCATCGGCCAGTCCGGTATCCATCGGGTGGCGCAGCGTCAGGCGCAACCGTCCAAAGGCGGGCCAGATCCGCCCGCGCATCTGACCCAGGTCCTGTTGCCAATCCGGGCGGGAATGGGCCGCCGCCGGAGCGGTGCAGCCTCCGCCCGCCGCATCCACGAACGAGGCTCCCATCCGCCAGCTGCCATCCGCCATGCGGACGCTGGCACGCAAGGGGCTGCCGATTTCATATTTGACGCCAAAGCCCAGAAACGGCAACGCGCGCAGCGGATGAAAGACCAGCACCTTCGGCAAGGGGCTATAGTCGATACTGACCACAATGCGATCAACAGGACCATCCAGCGCGGTGGCATCAACCAGCACCGGGACATGGCCGGGGTCCTCGGCATTGGGCGGGGTCAGGACCAGCAACGCCGGATCATGACGCCAGTCCTGCGGATCATCCAGAAAATCGCGGCGATGGTCCGGCCACATGCCGCTGTCAAAAGGATCGGTCCGGGCCGATTCCGGAACAGCTGCATTGCCCCTGAATTCGGCAAGCCCGACCTGCCCCCCCGGCAGCAAATATGTCAGCGTGCTTCCCATCGCCGCGCCCCTCCTAGTTCCGCAGCGCCTGTGTCAGAACATCCAGCGCCTTTTTGCGTTGCGGCGGGTCCTGAGCCAGCAGAAAGGCCGCCGCATCCAAAGCGGTGATGGTCTTGGGGGCACCGGACAGGGTTTCCAGCTCGGCCGCGCTGCTGGCCAGCGCCTCGGCCAGAGCCGCAACGGCGGCGTCATCGGCGGCATTGCTCAGCTGGGCGTGATAGGACTGGATATCGGGCTGTTTTTCCGCCAGTTCCTGATCATCGGGGCGGGTCTCGATATAGGTGCGGATTGCCCAGATCGCCTCTTGTGACAGGATGTCGCCAAACGGAGGCATCTTGACCGCGCCATTCTGGTGATAGCCGTTCAGCACGCGGTCCAGAAACCATTCGTCGCCGAAATCATCCGCTTCCAGAAAGCGCAGATCCGGTGCAAGCCCGCCCGAGATTGCCTCAAGCCCGTGGCAGCGTGCGCAGTTGCTGTTATAGCCCTTCGAGCCGATCTCGACAGCTTTGTACATCACTTCGGGATCGGCTTCGCGCCAGGGATTCTCGGTGGCCATCTCTTCGGGCAGGTCGGGCAGACCGGTGGTATCGACAGCCATCGGGGCGGTGTCGCCGTGCCCCAATGCGGCGGCTGTGCCCAGAACCAATGCCAGACCTGCCAGGGTGGTTGCCGTACGGAACATGACGTCTCCTCTCGTCTTGGTTGTCGGCAAGATTGCGTGTCGGACTGGCCCCCGACAATTCGCCAATGGTCGACAAGGCGGTCCAAGGGTATTGGCCAAAGGTCGAATTCCGACCGGGCACAGGATGTGGGACCGTGCCTGTCATGAACGCTTGCATTTCCCTTTCGCTGGCAACGGCGCTGTTGATGGCCGGACCGGCCCAGCCCCAACCACTGCACGACCCCGATACGGGCCTGCGGCTGGCCTCATATCGCGCACCGGTGCCCGGCGATGTGCCGGGAGGGCGCACAATCGGACTGGCAGAGTTACAGGACCGGCAGACCGGCGATGCGCTGTTGATTGACGTGATGGCCGCGCCCGAACATTTGCTGCGCGAGGACGGAACATGGGTGCTGGCCGCGAAACATGACACCATTCCCGGCGCCGTATGGCTGCCCGAGGTCGGACGCGGCAAACTGGATGCCCGTATCGCCGCCTATCTTGAAAACGCGCTGGCGCATTGTGACCGCGACCGGCCCATCGTCGTCTTCTGCCGCAGCGATTGCTGGATGAGCTGGAATGCCGTGCAGCATATTGCCGGGCGGGGTTTCACCAATATCGCGTGGTATCCCGGCGGAACCGATGAATGGCACGATTTCGGGATGCCCTTGCAGGACATTCAGCCCCTGCCCCTGAGCGGGACCCTTTGCGACGAGCGCCGGGGATAGACGGCAGCGGCCAATACTGCCTAGACTAGCCAAGAGAAGTTCAAGGACCTTTCATGACGCAGCCATCAAACCACGGTAAGCAGGACCTGCCGATGTCGGCCCTTCCCCGCCGCGTCGAGTCTGTTCTGATCGTCGAGGATCATCCACTGTTCTGCGACGCGCTGACGATCATCCTGCAGATCGTGGGCGGAATCAGCAGCGTCCGCACCACCGATACGATTGAAAACTGTCTGGCAATACTGGCGCGCGAGCCGGCCCCGGATGTGATTTTTCTGGATCTCAGCCTGCCCGATGCCGATGGCATGGACGGGCTTATGCAGATCCGCAAGGCCGTTCCGACTGCGGCAATCCTGATCGTCAGCTCGCTGCATTCACCCTCGACCATTCAGACGGCGATGGCGATGGGCGCGGCGGGCTATGTGCCCAAACACAGCAAAAGGCAGGTATTCCAGGACGCGCTGGCCGCCATCGCTCGGGGTGAACCCTATCTTCCGGAAGGCTTCGTCATGCCCGACAACCCGGCCCAGACCCATGCACAGGCCTGCAACAAGCTGGGCACCCTGACACCGCAACAGACGCGTATCCTGGCGCTGATCTCGGAAGGAATGATGAACAAGCAGATTGCCCATGAATGCCAGATCACGGAATCCACGGTAAAGGCCCATGTCACCGTCATCATGCGCAAGCTGGGCGTCCAGTCCCGCACCCAAGCGGTCCTGGCGGCGCAATCGGTGCGGTTCGACAATCTGGAAACACGATGATCGGAACACAGATTGGCGCGGGTCGCCAGATTCTGCGTCATGCACATTGTCTGGCAAATGCCTCGGACGCCGCTGCAAATCTGGTGGCCGAACTGGGGCCGGATCTGGCGCTGGTGCAGGTCTTTGCTTCGCCCGAGGCGGATTTTCCCGCGCTGATGGCCCGGCTTGCCGCGCGACTGGGCGACACACCGCTGCTGGGCTGCACAACCGCCGGAGAGATTCTTGCCGAATATGTCGAGGGACATATTCTGGCTGTCGGCTTTCCTGAACGCGACTTTGCCGCTCGGGTGGTCCCCATCAAGGATCTGAGCCATCTTTCGCCCCCCGACATCGTCACCGCAATGATCGGCACGCGCAATGCTCTGGCAGATGATCATCCTGACATGGCGCATGAATTCGCGCATCTGATGATCGATGGCGGGTCCTTTCGCGAAGATGCCCTGATGGAAATTGTCGCCCATGGGCTTGGCCCTGTACCTCTGTTCGGGGGCAGTGCGGGGGATGGGCAGAACTTTGGAACGACCTATCTGGCATTTGGCGGTCAGGTGCTCAGCAATGCTGCCGCGCTGACCTTTCTGCGCAGCCATTGCCCCGTGCGGGTGTTCAGCATGGATCATCTTGATGTCGGAGACACAAAGATGGTCGTCACCCGCGCCGATCCCGACCGCCGACAGGTCTTTGAAATCAACGCGGCCCCTGCCGCCACGGAATATGCCCGGATTCTGGGCATGCCGCTGGAACAGATCGATCCGATGATCTTTGCCGCCCATCCGCTGGTGGTGCAGGCTGGCGGGCGCCATCATGTCCGTTCGATCCAAAGGGTCGAGAACGGCACCGATCTGATCTTCTTTTCCGCCATAGACGAGGGTGTGGTGCTGACCCGCGCCATTCCGCGCGACATGGTGACGGCGCTTGCCACTGATCTGGCAGCCTTGGCCGATCCGGTCCCGCCCCAGGCCATTCTGGCCTGCGATTGTATCCTGCGTCGCGTTCAGGCCCGCCAAAGCCAACGCGAAAGGGATGTCTCGCAGGTCTTGAAGCAACATGGCGTGCTGGGGTTTTCTTCCTATGGGGAACAGTTTGGCGCAATGCATGTCAATCTTACGATGACCGGCATCGCCATCTATCCGCCCCCCGATGGTGAATCGTCATGAGCGAAACTCTGGTTGATCCCGACCTTCCCCCCGATGTCCAGATCGCGCGCCTGACGCAGATCACCCAGGTGCTGATGCGCCGGGTCGAAACCCAGTCAGGTGTCTCGACCGATGCCTATTCCCAGTTCGAGCGCGCCGTCCGGCTGGAGGATCAGGTCCGGCTGCGCACGCAGGAACTGGAACGCGCCCTGCAGATGCTCAGCGAATCCAATGTCGCGCTGTCGCAGGCCAATCGCCAGATCGAGTCTGCCCGCCGCGACCTGACCAGCGCCATAGAGGCCGTGCAGGAAGGTTTTGCGATTTTCGGCGATGATGATGTGTTGTTGCTGTTCAATGCCCGCTTTTGCGCACAGATGCCCGATGTCCGGCACCTTCTGAAGCCGGGCCTGCATTTCGACGAATATATCCGCATTGTCAGCCACAGCGCCATGCTGGAACTGCCTGCCGGGGTCACCCCCCGCGATTGGGCCACGACCCGTACACAGCGTCACCGCGCCGAACATGTCATCTTCAACCTGTCGCTGAAAGGCGACCGCTGGCTGCAGATATCGGAACACCGGACAGCCAATCAGGGCACCGCCATCGTGCAGACCGATGTCACCGACCTGATGCGCTCTGAGCGCGAACAGCGCGAGCGTCTGCTGGACAATCAGGGTCGCATCATCCGCGCCACGCTGGACCATCTGCAGCAGGGTGTGGCGATTTTCGACGCGGCAGGTGCCCTGGCAGGCTGGAATCGCAGGTTTCGCCATCTCAGCCATATGCCAGCAACGACATTCGATCTGGGCAGTCGCGCCGACCGGCTTCTGGATCAGATCCTTCTGAATTTTCGTGTCACCGGGTCACGTGGCGACGCCAAAGGTGACGCGCAGGCCGAAATGCGCCTGCGCCACTGGCTGGGCGGCACCGGGCCATCGCCCCATGAAACCCGCCCTTTCGGGTTCGAGCTGAGCCATCGCGACCACGCGCTGATTCTGGACGGGTTTGCCCAACGCCTGCCCGATGACGGTTTCGTTCTCTCGCTGACCGATGTCACTGCCGAAAGGGACGCGCTGCGCCGTCTGGCCCGCACGAATGAAGAGCTGGAAAGCCGCGTGGCCGCCCGCACCGATGAATTGCGCGACGCGCTTGAACGCGCCGAACGGTCCAATGCATCGAAGATCCGCTTTGTCGCCGCGGCCAGTCACGATCTGTTGCAGCCCCTCTCGGCTGCCAAACTGTATCTGTCGGCCCCCGACGCTGACAGATACAGCGTCTCCAATGTCGAGAAAGCCTCCGAAGCACTGAACAGCGTCGAGAAGATCATCGAGGCATTGCTGGACATTTCGCGGCTGGATACCGAGGAACAAGGGGTCGAGCTGGCGGATCTGCCGCTTGGCGATCTGTTGAACTCTCTGGCGCAATCCTTCCATCCGATCGCACGGTCCAAGGGCCTGAAACTGCGCATACGGCCCAGTTTCGCCTATGTTCGCAGCGACGCGCTGTATCTGCAGCGCATTCTGCAAAATCTGATCTCGAACGCGATACGCTATAGCCAGACCGGCGGCGTCCTTGTCGGGGTCCGGCCGCGCGGCGACAAGCTGCGGATCGAAGTCTGGGATACCGGCCCCGGCATCCGCCCCGAAAATCAGAAGGTGATCTTCGAGGAATTCCGCCGCCTGCATCGACGTGCCTCGGCTTCGGAAGGCATGGGACTTGGCCTTGCCATCGTCGACCGCGCCTGTGCGCGTCTGGGACATGCCCTTGAGCTGCGCTCGGTCCCCGACAAAGGCAGCGTTTTCTCGGTGACGGTGCCGCTAAGCCAGCACTCGCAGCATGGTCCCCAAAGCGCCAGCGAAGACGGCCATCGCGGCTTGCAATCGCTGGAACAAAAAGGACTGGTCGCCTTGCTGGTCGACAATGACGCCCAATTGCGCCGCGCCTTGGTCGCCCTGCTGGAAGGCTGGGGCGTCACGGTTCTGGATGCCTCTGGCCCCGAGGAGGCCATGGCCTTGATTGATGATCTGGATTTCGTGCCCGATCTGATGCTGATCGACCATCAGCTTGACGACGGTGCCGACGGGCTGGATCTGGTCGTTCTTCTGCGCCGTCGCTTTGGCTGGCGCCCCACGCGGATCATATCGGCGGACCGATCACGACAGCTGCGCGAAAGATGCGCGCGGCTGGGTCTGCATCTCATGTCCAAGCCGATCGACACCGGCACGCTGCACCATTTTCTGGCCTGCGTCTCGATTTCGCCGCAAAACTGACCCGGACGGGGGCGCGACCCGATCCGTCCGGTTGCAAGCTTGGTCCTGTCGAAGGCGAGCACTTCCCGGAGGTTTGGCCGCCGGAAAGTGGCTTCGATGGAAACAGCCCGTCCGGACAGTTACAGATCGCCGACTGGGGGTGTCGTCTCTGGCGGGATCGGGCAGCTATAGGGATAGTCGGCAAGATGTTCGGCCAGGGCCTGTTTGGCCGAGGCGATCAAATTGGGATCCACCAGCGCAGCCCGCGCCGTCGCCGCCATCACCTTGGCTGCGTGCAACATACCCTTATGCGCAGCGGGTGCCATGCCCTGGGCCGTTTGCTGCCAGGTATGCAGCGCCGTGCCGATGGCACAGGTTGCCACACGGGCTTGAACAGTAGGAACCACCCAGCTGACGTCTCCGACATCGGTTGACCCCATCCCACCCATGAAGGGCCGGTCGAGCGGGGCAATAAAATTGCACAGCGGCAGGTCATAATCGGGCTTCATCGCCAGACGCTGGAACGTGTCGGCAATGTCTTCACGCGCCAGGGTCTGACGGATCTGATCGGCGAATTCCGCGTCCTGCTCGTCAAAGGGCACCGGGCCAAGCGCATCGAACTCGGCCTGCATGGCCAGCGAGAGCGGACGGTTCCCGATCAGATTCGACACAGCCGAAAAAACCTTCGAGGTCACGGCGGTTCCCGACATCAGCGCCGCGCCATCAGCGATCTTGCGCACGCGTTCGACCAGAGATTGCAGGCCTTGCAGGTCTGGGCTGCGGATCAGCTGGCGCACGGTCGCCTTGGCCTGCACCACATTGGGCGCGATACCACCGGCATCCAGATAGGCGTAATGCACGCGTGCCCCATCCGGCATATGTTCGCGCAGATAGTTGACGCCGATATTCATCAGCTCGACCGAATCCAGTGCCGACCGCCCCAGTTCGGGCGCACCCGCCGCATGAGAGGCCTTGCCGGTAAAGGTGAAATCGATCCGCGTATTGGCCAGCGAGCGCATGTCATCCACGGCATTGAAGCTGGCCGGATGCCAGGTGATCGCAATATCCACGTCATCGAACTGACCGTCGCGCACCATATAGGTCTTGGCCGCGCCGCCGACCATCGCGCATCGCTTTCTGCCAAGCCGGATCGCAAGCTTCAGAAAGCTGAATCCCGATCTGCGGATCAGCTTTGACGTGCTGGCCAGCGACAGTCTGCTGACCGGAATTGCCGAAGGTCGTTTCGATCTGGGCATGACCGACAGCAGCGTTTCCCATGAAGGCATAAGAACCGAAGCATTGCTGGAAACACAGGCAATCTGCGTCCTTCACAGGCAACATCGGCTTGCATCCCGCGATGAGATTCGGGTTGAAGACCTGCATGGCGAGGATTTCATCGCGCTGTCGCGGCGCCATTCCAGTCGCGCGGCAATTGACCGTTTGCTGGCCCGCGAGGGTATCCTGCCCAATCGCGTTCTGGAAAGCTCGACCAATGTTTCAGTGATCGAATTCGTGCGCGAGGGGCTGGGTCTGGCATTGCTCAACCCGTTTCCGCTGATCCATCAGATCGGACCCGAGATCGTCATGCGGCCCTTTTTGCCCATGCTTGGCTATCGCACCGATTTTGTCCTGCCCTCCAGTCGCGCCCCATCGGCTGCGACGATGGCTTTCATGCAGGCCGTGCGGAACAGTTTCGACCGCACCGCCTATCCGACCTCCACGCTGCCACCCGATACAAAATAGGAAATTCGATGCAGGACCTGTCGAGCCGAGAAATTTTAGCGCAGTTGGTCGCCTTTGATACGACCAGCTACAAGTCGAATCTGGGTTTGGTCGAACATGTTCGTGCCTATCTGGCCTCATATGGCGTGGAGAGCCGCCTGGTGATGGATGCGATGGGGCAGAAGGCCAATCTGTGGGCCACAATCGGCCCTGCCGACAAACCGGGTGTGATCCTGTCGGGTCATACCGACACGGTGCCGGTTGATGGTCAGGACTGGAGCACGGATCCTTTCACGCTGACCGCCCGCGATGACCGTCTTTACGGGCGCGGGTCCTGTGACATGAAAGGCTTTCTTGCCTGCTGCCTTGCCGCTGTTCCCGCGCTGGTTTCGCGCGATCTGGCGCGTCCGGTGCATCTGGCCTTTTCCTATGACGAAGAGGTCGGCTGTGTCGGCGTGATCGGCCTGCTTGAAATGTTGCAGACCGAGGAAACCCACCCGTTGATGTGCATTGTCGGAGAGCCGACGCTGATGAAGGTCGTGACCGGGCACAAGGCCAAACGCTCGATGCGGGTCACGGTCACTGGACGGGGATGCCATTCCTCGCTGGCTCCGCAGGGCGTGAATGCTGTCGATTACGCCGCGCGGCTGATTGTCCGGATGCAGGATATTGCCAGCCGTCTGGCCTTGGCGGGTGGGCAGGATCTTGATTACGATATCCCCCACAGCACTGCGCATACGGGTGTTGTCAAAGGTGGCACGGCACTGAACATCGTGCCGGACAGCTGTGTATTTGACTGTGAGTTCCGCGTCTTGCCCAACGAAGACGCCGATACGCTGGTGCAGGAATTGCGCGACTACGCGGATGAACTTGTGCCGCAGATGCAGCGGATTGCACCAGAAGCCGGCATCGAGATCGAGGTTTTCGCCCAGTTTCCGGGGCTGGATACCGCGCCCGATGCTGATGTGGTGGCCCTGACAAAGCGGCTGACCGGCAATAACGGCCATTCCAAGGTGGCTTTCGGCACCGAGGGCGGACGTTTCAGCGAATTGCTTGGCGTGCCGACGGTGATCTGCGGGCCGGGCTCGATCTCTCAGGCACATAAGCCCGACGAGTTTGTCGCGCAGTCTCAGCTGGATCTTTGCGATGAGTTTCTGGCGCAGCGGTCGGAATGGGTCGCGTCACCGCCTGCATCGTGAAATTCAGGGACAGTTTCGGATCACTGCCATGCCCCGCGGATCATGGCGCACCCCACGACCCTATCCCCCGGAGTTCATCCTGATCCGGTCCTGCAACTCCCGTGCGCGGCGCTCACAAAGGCCCGCACGTTGGCGGCGGGCCAGCGCGAGTGCGCGTCCAAGGGGCAGGGAAATATTTCGCATTCGGCCGATCCGAATCGAAAGAGAGGCCCAGAGGAGGTATATTTCCGGCTCGTACCAGCGCTCGCCGGTTTGCCGGGCCAGTTGCAAGGCCGTCCATAGCGCCTTCAACCCTTCGGCGGGCTGGCCGCAATGTCCCGCAGCTTCCGCATAAAGTGCCAGCCCATAAGGCCGCGTCAGTTGCACATCCATCGCCTCATAGGCATCCAGACCTTCGCAGATCTGCTGCAGAGCCGAATGGTCCCCAAGGACCACCTTCGCCCAACCTGCCAGCATTTGGCCATATGGAAGCCAATACGGGATCTCGGCGGTTTCACAGACCGAGATCAGGGAATTGGCCCGTTCCAGCACCAGCTCGGGCGCGCCACGCTCCCGCGCGATCAGCGCACCCGCCCAAAGCATCTGCGCCTGACTGAAGGGCTGATCGAGCCTGTGCGCCAGCTTCATGCCCTCTGCAAAATGCTGTTCGGCAGCCTCACCCTGCCCCAGCAGTTGAAGGACACAGGCGGCATATTGACGGCACACGATCCCCGGATCCTCGCCAAAAAGAACTGCGGCATCTGTGCGGTTGCGGGCGTCATATGTATCGCAAACTGCGGCAATATGGGGCAGACAGGCCATGAGGTCGCCGCCGAAGAAGCTTGTCTGCCCCGCCGCATTTTGCGCCACCATCGCATAGCTTGCAGGCGCATTTCCGGTCAGTTCATGAAGAACCTTGGCCAGTTTCCATGCCGCGGCCAGATCCGCCCTGGAGATGTGGTGATTCCACAACCCGGCCAGCGCGGGCACGATGGTCGCCGGTTCACTCGCCTGTTCTGCCAGCGTTGCGGCGCGCTCGCACACCTCTCTCAGCTCCAGCGTGGTAAAGCTGTCGCCCACGATCAGTGCCGCAGCCAGCCCCAGAAGCGCCCGACACTCGGCCCCACGCGTTTCAGGGTCGGGGTCGCAGGCCGCAAAGGACTTCAAGGCCCGTCTGAACTGCCCTGCCGCATCATTCGCCGCCCCGCGTTTCAGGGCTGTCAGCCCCGAAAGGCCGCGATAGATGGCCGCACGGCGATGGTCGGCGGCGCGTTCGAAATGGTTCGCAAGGACAGGGGCCATTTCGGCTGCCTGTGCCTTGAACGCAGTTTCCAGACGGCTGCCGATCCGTTCATGCAGTCCCTGCCGATTGGCAGCAGGAATGCCCTCATAAAGGGCCTCGCGATAAAGCGCGTGGCGAAAGACGTAACCCGTGGCCTCGCTACCGTCCGGCCATCCCACGATTCCGGACCGCTCAAGGAAGCGCCCGGAACTTGCAAGCCGGTCCAGCATCCTTTCGGTTTCCTCGACCCCGATCCGGCCATCATTCAGCATCGGCGCAGAAAAGCGGTTGCTCGCGACGCTTGCAATCTCGAGTATCAGCCTTTCGTCCGGATTCAGCCTGCCGATTTCGTCGGCGATGAAGCTTTGAACGCTGCGGGTGACTGACGACATCAATCTGTCCAGATCGCCCTCCGGCGCCCATTGATCCCGCTCCGGCTTCAGCACCCCCTCGCGATGCCATTGTTCGACGACGGCATCCACCAGAATTGCATGCCCTTCCGTTCTGCGTGTCAGCTCGCGCGCAAGCGACGGTGGCAGATTGCTGTCGGGAAAGCGCCGGTTCAGAAGTTCGGTGACGGCGCCATGGTCAAGCCCGTCCAGCGCCAGCAGGGAAAAGCCGGGCATGCGCTTGAGATGGTGAATCGTTGTTTTCAGATCGCCGCCATTGTCCAGTTCATCAAAACGGTAGGTTCCGATGACAAGGATTCTGGCGGGCGCACGGCTTTGTGCCCAGAACAACAGCCAGGCCAGCGTGCTCTGATCGGCCCAATGCAGATCCTCAAGAATGATCACACCGGGCTGCTGTTGCGAAAGACGCTCTGCAAATGCCGTGAACTCTCGCAGCATCGAATCCGGCGCTGTCTCGACCAGCGTCACGGGTTGGGCTGCAAGGGCGGGCGCGGCACGCAGTTCCGGCAGCAATTCTTTCCATGAGGGCGCGACAGTTTCAAGCAGCCGCAGAACCGGTTTCCGGGTGGATCCTCCGGTGGCAAGCTGGGACAGGATTGCGATCAACGGACCGTATGGCTCGCGCGCGCCCGGATGGGGAATGCAATGCGCACCGGCAGTCCAGAAAGACGCCCCCGGCGACAATGTGGCTGCGAAAGCCTCGAGCAGCCTTGATTTCCCTGATCCGGCCTCTCCCGAGACAAGCGTCACGGCGCGCTTGCCGGAACGGGCCATCAGGGCTGAATCGGCAAGCATGGCCAGTTCGGCCGCTCGCCCGACGCAGAGCGGAGCCGGGCCAGAGTCATCCCTGCCGGAGTTCAACAGATCAATCCTGCCGACCAGTCGATACCCCCGACGGCCTACGGTCTCGATGAACCGCGGGGAACCGGGGGTATCGTCAAGAAGGCGTCTCAGCTCGCGAATGCACTGCTTTGGCCCGGTTTCGCGCCCATGCTGCTGTCCCCAGACGGCGTTTCTCAGGTCGTTCTGGCTGACGACTTCATTCCTGCGCGCGTGCAGTTCCACAAGGACCGCAAGGGTCTTGGGGCGCAAACGCATTGCCACCCCATCGCGCAGCAATTCGCCGCGAGAAATATCAAGTTCGACCTTGGGCACGAAAACGCATGTTCCAATATGTTATATGCGCAGAACTGGTGGCGCGTGGACCGGCGGCGGTTTCAATTTGTTCGAGGCCATGGCGGAACTCAACCCCGTGCAAACTTGGCCCGACAGCGCCTTCTGCTGCGATATTCGGACAAATGTTCATCATCATACCATCCATGTGTTTCACTGGCCTCGGGATGGCTTATACCATTTTTGCACCATTGCCGCCTTTGTTTAGTGCCTCGATCCCCCTAAGACCGTTTTGGGAGAGTTTGTTCCCGCATCTGCAACCGAAAAGGGGAATGGCTTATATTGGCAGCGTTTTTTACGAGTGGCCCGCTGATGGCGCGGAGCTTGAGGTTATTTCGGTTTCTGCCGCTGTCGGCCCGCTTGTCGTCCCCCGCGGCATCTGCCGTCAATTCTGTCGTAGATGTGAATCGGACCCTTGCCATGCCGGCATCGGGTGTCTTGCGTGATGCGCCGCGTTCTGCGGCTGTCGTCGCCAAGCTCGATTCAGTGGTCAAAGCCGCACTCCCTCTGGCCGCCGCGCTGGACGTCTTAATTTGCGTCCATCCGCGCGGCGGTTAAGGAAAACCCGGCGATGACCTGGCCAATCCCCACAACCGGCACCCAAGCGCGACCGGGCATGCAGATGCAAATCCGGGCCGTCACCAAGACCGGGCACTGTCGAGATCACCAGTTCCATCCCCCGGATCAGGCAACGCCTTGCGCCCTCTATCAACCGGCTGACCGCCATGCGCCCGATCCCTATCAAGGAAGCTGAGCGAATCCTGCCGCTCATGAGCGATCTGGGCGGTTTGCAGATCGAAGGCACTCTTTTGCGACCAGAGGTGCCGACAGGTGGCGGCGGGTTGCGGTTATCGGTCGAGTTCGACCGCTCCAGCGCCGGTGTCGGTCCGGGCATTTCGCATGCTGCCATTGGCACCGCGCGATATCTGTGGCGCACATCCGGCGAATATGCCTCGACCCCGCTTCCGGGCTCGGTCCAGCTTTCTCTGGGCGGCGCCCCCTGGCATCGACCCGAGAATGCCGAAGATCCCGGCACGCGGATGTTTTTCAGGCCGGGTCTGGCTTTCTGATGGCTGCGGATCAAGATGTGCCTGACCAGAATAGCCCGCGTCCGGCTGTTGGTGTGGCGCTCCCGAAGTCCCGAGAATGATCGAAAGGTTTCACATGTCTCTCTTCCATCTTACCCGTCGGCGCTTTCTGGCTTCCGCCTCGATGACCGCGCTGGCCATGCCAGCCCTTGCCGAGGAATTGCCGCCCTCCAGAACGCCGGGAATCGAGGTTCCACCTGATCAGATAACCGATGCCATTCAGGCGCTTGACGGGATCGTGGAAGATATCAGGACCCACAGCGGCGTTCCCGGCATTGCGGTCGCCGTCGTTCATCGGGGTGAGACCGTCTATGCAAAAGGCTTCGGCACGCGCGGTGACAAGAGCAATCAGCCCGTCGATACCGATACGGTGTTCCAGCTGGCCTCGCTGTCCAAATCGGTCGGCGCAACTGTCGTGGCAAGGCAGGTTTCGCGCGGCATCGTCTCGTGGGACAGCCGAATGCAGGACCTTCTGCCATGGTTCAGCCTGTCTGATCCGGCCATCACCGAACGGCTGACAGTGGGGGACCTCTACAGCCACCGATCCGGGCTGCCGGGCCACGCGGGTGACGATCTTGAGGATATGGGATTTGACCGGCGGACGATCCTCGAACGCCTGCGTCTGCAACCACTAAACCCGTTCCGCAGCAGCTATGCCTATACGAATTTCGGCCTTACAGCCGCCGCCGAAGCGGTTTCCGTCGCTTCGGGGACCGATTGGGCAAGCCTGGCCGATGAAGCCCTGTTCCAGCCTCTGGGCATGACCAGCACAAGCGCGCGTTTCGATGATTACATGGCACGGGACAACCGCGCCCTGCCCCATGCCAGATTTGGAGACCATTTCGAACCACGCTATCAGCGCCAGCCCGACGCCCAGTCTCCGGCCGGCGGAGTCAGTTCATCGGTCAATGACATGGCCCGTTGGATGAAGATGGTTCTGGCCGATGGTGGCGAACTCATTTCCCCCAAGGCATTGCAGCCGGCCATCAGCCCGCAAAGCTTCTCCAGACGCCCCGAGCTCCCTGATGAGCGCGGTGGTTTCTACGGCTATGGTTTCAATGTCGGCACCGATCCTTCGGGCCGGGTCATCCTCAGCCATTCGGGCGCCTTCCTTCTTGGTGCCGGAACCTCTTTTGCGCTGATCCCCTCGCTGGATATCGGGATCGTGGTGCTGTCCAATGCCGCGCCCGTCGGAGCGGTCGAATCCATTGGCACCTCGTTCACGGACATGGTGCAATATGGCCGCATCACGCGCGACTGGTTCACCGGCTATGAAAGCCGTTTCCAGGCTTTCTACACGCCGGTCGGCATCACGGTCGGGCAACAGCCCCCTGCCGATGCCGCGCCTGCCCCGGCCCCCGGTTACTGCCTGGGCCAATATGGCCATCCCTATTTCGGCACGATCGAACTGCGCGAAGAGGACGGCGGATTGGTCCTGCATGTCGGCCCCAAGGCTCTGGCTTTCCCGCTGCAGCCATGGGACGGCAACACGATGGTTTTTGATATCACCAATGAAAACGCGGTCGAGGGCTCGCGCTCGACCGCGACATTCTCCGGGACTTCAGATCGGGCCGACGCACTGGAAATCGAGCTGTTCACGCTGAACGGACCTGCCCGCTTCGAACGGCGGGCATAACCGGTCGATAGCGTTCCGACAGAGTGTCAGCTTGTCGGAACGCAACTCCATCAACATAAGTCGCCTGACGCGATCAGGCTGTCCGCGCAAAATGGCGGTTGTCGAGGCCGGGACGATCCGTTATCGGGCTTGTCAGTTATGTTATATCATAACCGCCTAGATAACCGCCGACCCGGTAAAGATGGAGACCCAAGATGCAACTTCCCGTCGCAAGGCAGATCAGCGCCCTCACCTTTGGCGCATTGCTAGCCCTATCCGCCCCTGCCCTGGCCCAAACCGCATCCCATGACGGGCAGCACAAGGCCCATGACCACACAGATGATCATGGCGCGAAAGAGATCTACAAAGGCTATTTCGACGACGACCAGATCAAGGCCCGCCCGCTGTCGGACTGGGCAGGGGATTGGCAGTCGGTCTATCCGCTTTTGCTGGATGGCAGTCTGGATGGCGTGATGCAGCACAAGGCGGAACATGGCGAAAAGACCGCCGAGGAATATACCGCCTATTACACCACCGGCTATGCCACGGATGTGGACCGAATCCTTATCGAGGGCGACAAGGTCACTTTCTTCCGCGATGGTGGTGCCGTTCAGGCCAGCTATGCCGATGACGGCCATGAAGTGCTGACCTACAAGGCGGGCAATCGCGGCGTGCGATTCATCTTCAAGAAGGTCGAGGGCGACGCGGCGGCGCCGGGCTTCATCCAGTTCAGCGACCACCGGATCGCACCAGCCAAGGCCGATCACTACCACATCTATTGGGGCGACGACCGCGCAGCCCTGCTGGAGGAAGTGACCAACTGGCCGACCTATTTCCCCTCCAGCCTCGGCAGTGAAGAAATCGCCGCGGACATGATGGCGCATTGACTCTGTCGCGCGCCTGTCCGAGATGATCCGTTCCGACAACACAAGGCAAAGACCCGGAATGAATAAGAAAGATACACGTCTGCGCGTCACCGTCCTTTCGGGTTTTCTCGGTGCAGGCAAGACCACGCTTCTCAACAAAACCCTGAACAATCGCGATGGCCGTCGAGTTGCGGTCATCGTGAATGACATGTCCGAAGTGAATATCGATGCCGACCTGATCCGGGAAGGTGTGCCGGTCTGAGCCACAGCGAAGAAAAGCTGGTCGAAATGACAAATGGCTGTATCTGCTGCACCCTGCGCGATGATCTGCTGCAAGAGGTGCGGCGGCTGGCCAATGAGGAGCGGTTTGACTATCTGCTGATTGAATCAACCGGCGTATCGGAACCCTTGCCGGTCGCGGCAACCTTCGATTTTCGCGATGAATATGGCGACAGCCTGTCAGATGTCGCGCGGCTGGACACCATGGTGACGGTCGTGGATACGGTGAACCTGCTGGGCGATTACGCCAGCCATGATTTCCTGAAGGATCACGGTCAGGAAATCGGCAGCGACGACCAGCGGACCTTGGTGGATTTGCTGGTGGATCAGATCGAATTTGCCGATGTCGTCATTCTGAACGGCCCGCTGCCCGGCGTTTTGCGCGCCAAGGGACATTTCTGGATTGCGACACGCCCCGACTGGCTGGCCGAATTCTCATTGGCCGGTGCGATCAGCAGCGTGCGCCCATTGGGGCGCTGGTGGGCCAGCGTGCCCGAAGAGAGGCGCCCCGATCATCCCGAGGCAAGGGCCTATCTGGCGCGCCACTGGCAAGAACCATTCGGCGACCGCCGACAAGAGCTGGTCTTTATCGGCGCCGGGATGGACAAATCGGCAATCATCTCTGCGCTGGATGGCGCACTGATCAAGCCAACGCAGCGACTTGCGCCTGAGGAATGGGCCGGGATGGCTGATCCCTTCCCTGAATGGCAGGACGATCCACGGGCCGCATGATGGCGCGTATCCATCAGCAAGGAAACACGCGCAGCAACCTGAAGCGGCGCAGCAGAACCGTCGACCCGATGACAGCCTATGACCGACTGCCACCGGATCTGCGCGCATGGCTGATGCATTCTGCCCTGCTGTGGTCTGCGCAATCCGCCCTGCGCCTGTGGCGCAAATATCTGCGCATGACCGGAGGAGATCTGGAGGAAGCCAGACATCACCTGACACGGGTCGAGCGCGAGACGCTGAAACGGGATGTCTGAACGGGGATGGCGAAATCCCGAATACCAGACTTTCCCGCGGACGACTGTCATGCAGTCTGGCCCGTCTTGGCCGACGGGCCGGGTCTGATGCAGATGGATCAACCGGCCTGCGCGGGAACAAGCCGTGCCAGCTCTTGCATCTGGCTCAGGAAGGCGCGGGTATCTCCGCCCTCGCAAAGGATCATCGCATTTGCATGAGCCATCGTTTTCTGCTGCTGCACCACGGCCCGAAACACCGCGACGAACAGGCGTTCTTCCGGTGTCAGCCGGCTCTGGCATCGCGGGCAGAACGGGTTGGCATAAATGAAACAGCTGCTGCGAGCGCGTCGCATGGCATTGATGACCAGCATGAGGCGCAGCGGGACCACCGAATTCAATCTGTCAGGATCGACCTCCAGCGCCTGTTCCAGTGACATCGGGTCATGCGCGGTGGTCGCAAGGCCGTGAAAGATGCGGCGCGCGATGCGCAAGATCTCGACCTCGGTCCGATCAAGGTTTTCCAGCCTGTGGCCCCGGCTTTGACGATTGCGGATGATGCGGTTCAACATGGTTGCCCTCTTGATAGATCCGGCGGGCTGTCATCGGCTGGCCATGGAATTCAATTTGTGAAAGCCTGGCAATGACGATCCCTATGCGCCAACAGCCTGAGGCAGCATCCAGACCCCGTCATCGGGGGCATGGTTGATCCGCAGGTTGCAGCCATAGGCCTGGGACAGATGTTCATTGGTCATCACCCGTTCCGGCCTGCCTTCTGCGGTCACGCGGCCTTGATGCATCAGCACGACATGGTCGGCAAACATGGCCGTCAGGTTCAGATCATGCATGACCGCGACGACCCCGCCACCAGATGCCGCGTAATTGGCGGCGATCCGCATGACGGTCATCTGATGCGCGATATCGAGGCTGCTGACAGGTTCGTCCAGAAACAGCCAGCAAGGCCCCTGTTGCGTCATTGGATGCCAGACCTGCACCAAAGCGCGCGCCAGCTGGACGCGCTGCTGCTCGCCCCCCGACATCTGTTGATACATCTCGCCTCCGCGTCCCGGCAAACCGACCTTCGAAAGGGCGGCGGCGATCAGGGCGGCACGCTCTGCCCTGCCCACAGGACGGGTCGCGAACCCGATGCTGACGATCTCGGATGCCGTGAAAGGGAAGGACAGCGTGCTGTGCTGTGGCAGGACCGCACGCATCGCGGCCAGTCATGCGCCTGACAGGATGCGATATCGACGCGGTTCAGCGTGACACCCCCGCGTCGCGGCGCGACATCTCCGGTCAGGCTGCGCAACAGAGTGGTCTTGCCCGACCCGTTCGGGCCGATAATGACGGTGAAGCACCCCGCCGCGGCGGTCAGCCCGACCTGATGCAGGATCTGTCTGCGTCCAAGCCAGAGGTCGATATTCTCGGCTACAAGCTTCATTCGTCCAGCGTCCTGCGATTTGACAACAGCACCCACATGAAGAACGGCCCGCCGATCATTGCGGTGACGATGCCAATGGGCAATTCGGCCGGAGCAACCACGCTGCGGCTGATCATGTCCGCCCCGATCAGAACGGTGGCGCCCAACAGCGCCGCATTCACCAGCAGCCAGCGGTGATCAGGGCCGGAAATCAGCCGCAGCAGATGCGGCACCACGATACCGACAAAACCTATCCCGCCGGAAATGGCGACCGAAGCACCGGTCGCGCACGCAGCGGACAGAATGGCGACAGCCTTGATGCGCTGGACATTGATGCCGACATGGGCCGCCGAAGCCTCGCCCAGGGCAAGCCCGTTCAGACCGCGTGCAAGAAAGGGCGCGGCCGCCAGCCCGGCGATGATCAGCGGCGCGGCGGCAGCCAGTTTCGGCCAGCTGCTGCCCGCCAGAGATCCCAGCCCCCAGAAGGTCAGATCGCGCAACTGGTCGTCATCGGCGTGAAACACGATCAACCCCGAGAGCGCGCCAATCATCGCCGCCAGAGCGATCCCGGCCAGCAGCATGGTCGCAATCGAGGTGCGCCCCCTGCGCGTGGCGATGGCGTAAAGCGTGATCATCGAAACCCACCCCCCGGCAAAGGCGGCAATCGGAACCATATGCCAGCCCATCGCCGCAGCCATGGTTGCGGGCAGCATACCGCCCAGCACGATGGCCGCGATGGCACCCAGCCCTGCTCCGGCGCTGACGCCCAGCAGACCGGGATCGGCCAGCGGATTGCGAAACAGCCCCTGCATGATCGCGCCGGACATGGCCAGGGACGCGCCGACCAGAAGACCTGTCAGCAGGCGCGGCAGGCGAATTTGCAGAACCACGATACGGTCGGCCTGCGTGACCTCATGCCCGGTCATGATCTTGCCGAGGACCTCCCATGCCGGGGTTCCCGCAGCGCCATGGTCCAGCGCCAGCGCAGCCACGACAAGCAGCAACGCGGCCAGTCCGATCGCTGCGCCCCTGCCCCTGCGACTGCGGTCTCCGGCAATTGGCGCGTGCGGAACGTCAATCGCGACCATGAGCTTCACCATAGATGGCATCATGCAGATCGCGGGCAGCCTTGCCGGTCCGCGGACCGAAACCCAGAAGATAAAGCCCATCCATCCGGATCACGCGGCCGTCCCGGGCCGCCGGTGTCGGGGCAAGTGCCGGCAGGGAAAACAGCTGGTCATCGGGTGCGCCATGGCTGGCGCTCGCCTCGCCACGCAGCATCATCAGAATGACATCGGGCGCCGCAGCGAGGATGGCCTCATCGGTAACGGGCTTATAACCTTCGAATGCGTCAATGGCATTGATCGCCCCGGCAAGGTTGATCATTGCATCCGCCTCGGTCCCGGTGCCCGAGGCCATGATCCGGCCCCCCTGAACCGACAGAATGAACATCACGCGTGCGGGATCCTGCCTCTGCGCGACCTCGGCGGCGGCCTGCAGATCCGCGCGCAGCTTGGCCACAGGCTCAGAAGCCGCTTCCGGGACGCCAAGCGCCTCGGCCACGGCCTCGATCTTGGCGGCCAGCCCATCGGCATCGGTCCCGCCCGGAATGGTCTCATAGGGAATCCCGCTGTCACGCAGCAACGCGACAACCTCGGGGGGACCGGCACCTTCTTCGGCCAGGATCAGGTCCGGCTCGACAGACAACACCCCTTCGGCAGACAGCGCGCGGATATAGCCGACATCGGGCAACGCCTCGACCGAGGGCGGAAAGCTTGACGTGCTGTCGCGCGCAACCAGGCGGTCCTGCTGACCAAGCACATGAACGATCTCTGTGACCGCGCCGCCGATGGACAGAACGCGCCCTGCCTCGGGATGTTGATCGGCAAGCACCGGCCCGGCGATCACCGACAGACCAAAGATCAGACGCAGCATCATGCGCCTTCTTCTCCGGGCAATTCCGCCACAAGTGAGGCCCATGCCTCGGGATCACCGTTCCTTTCCTGCCGCATCCCGAAGCATTGGAAAATCAGTTCTCCATCGGAATCAAACGCTTCGACCGACAGCGCCGGACCGCGACGGGTGGGCTTCTCTACCGCCCGGATCTCGGCCAGATGGTCGCCGCACAGATGGAGGTTGAAACCTTCATCCAGCACATTGAGCCACGGCCCCATCTGGCGCAGATCCTTCATCGGACCTGAGTGGACCTCGATGCAGCTCCTGTTGCCAACGAAGAACATCACCTGCATGTCGCGGTCGCGGATGGCCTCGAACATCATCATGACCGAAGACACCGCCAGCAGGCGGACCAGGGGCGCGCCCGCCGCACGATTGGCCCCAGCCGGTTCATCTTGAGCCGGTGGACCAGCCTGTCGAATTGATGCGTGTCCGTCATCCGCGCCCATTCCTGGCGCAGGGTCGAAATGTTGTCTTCGACGATGCGCGCGCCCTCGGGGGCGGGACGAGGGGCGAAATCGGACAGGCCCTGCTGGTCGGGCAGCGCAAGCTCGGCGGTCACGGCGGCAAATGCGGCAAGGTCAGTGCTTTCGCGCAGATGAACTTTGTGAACGGCCACGCCCGCGGCGTCGAAAACCTGGATCGAGCGGTGCCCGTCGATATCGACGGCAAAGGCATGGACCCAATGGCGCGTTAACATCCGCATGTCGATTTCGGGGTCGAGGGTCATCGCGGCATGTTCACCGTCTTGAAACCGGGTGTAGCGGCCGATCTGTCGGGTGCGGCCTATAGCCTTTTCCTGTCCGTGGGGGCCGAGACCTTCAGGCAGGATCGCAGCAGCACCGCCATTTCAACCTCGCACCCCGAGGGATATACCCGTTCGGCGGCTGTCTTTCCGTGGTCCGAACTTGAATGGAACCGCTGGACCATCAATTCGGGCCTGCGCTACGAACGCCAGCGGACCGAGCCCAAGGACAGCGTCACGATCAGCGATGAACGCGTCGATTCCGAGTCCATCGAACCGCAGATTTCGGTTCTTTGTCGACTGAATGAGCGCTGGTCGGCCTTTGGGTCGGTCGCATTCGTCAACCGCATGCCTGCTGTGGACGAGTTGTATGACGGTTTCGCGGGCGGCGCGGCATCGCTGGACCTGAAGGACGAACAGGACAAGAATGTCGAGATCGGCCTGTCCCATAAATCGACAGCTTTGCTGCGCGCGGATGACGAGCTGACGGTGAAGATGACACTGTTTCGCAACCACATCAACGACATGATCGTGCGCACGAACCTGCCCGCGCCCAGCCCCAGCTATACCAATATCGACAAGGCCTATCTGCGCGGTGGCGAGCTGGAGGCCAGCTATCTGGCGGGCGACTGGCAATTCGGGGCAGCCGTATCGGTGGTTGATGGCGATGATCAGGATGGCGATATTCTGGACACCCGGCCAAACGACAGGGTCGTGCTGACAGCGGCATGGCAGGCCAGCGCGGCCTGGAAACTGGGCATGCCCAGCATTCTGGCCGCTGGCCGCGACAAGCCCGATGGAACACATCGCGGAGGCTATGGTGTCCACGACATCCATGCGACCTACAGCCCGCAGCAAGGAGCGCTGGAAGGGGTCGAGCTGCAGGTGGGCATCGATAATGTGACCGACCGCGACTATGTTCCGGCGACTTATATCAGCGGTCCCGCGCCGGGGCGCAACTTCTGAATCTGTCGCCCGGCGGCCCGATGGTGGCCGGGCGGTCACCAAGACCAGGTATCGCGCCGCTTCAATAGGTGATCGCAACGACCACCGTATCGAAATAGTTGCCGGGCGGCGGTGTGGTCTGTGCGGGGACGTGACCATGAACAGTAAAGCTCTGCACAGAACCCACCCGGCCGAGGTATAGGCCGCGCCCTCGCTGCGACCAACCGTGCCGGTCAGGGACAGCGACGGGTAAAGCGCCGCCTCCGCCAAGCAGAAAGGCAAACCCGAATTTTTTCGGGCAGCTCGGGTAATCTTCCCGTCATGTGACGGCACCCGCAACGCCATTCATGACACAAATTATCAACTAATAATGCTTTTTCCCGAGGCAGGGCTTGTGCCTGGCGGCCAATTTTGCTGATAAATTACGCACCTTGCACAAAGCGTGGCCGTCTTGAAAGGAAATTGCCCGTATGAGCAGCATAGATGAGAAGTTGCAGCCCGTTTTTGATCAGGTTCTGCAACGTAATGTCGGCGAAACCGAGTTCCATCAGGCGGTCAAGGAGGTTCTCGAGAGCCTTGGCCGTGTGGTTGCCAAGCATCCGCAATATCTTGACGATGCGCTGATCGAGAGGATTTGTGAGCCGGAACGCCAGATCATCTTTCGCATCCCCTGGGTAGATGACCGGGGTCAGGTCCAGATCAACCGAGGATTTCGGGTCCAGTTCAACTCGGCCCTAGGCCCGTACAAGGGCGGTATCCGCTTTCACCCCTCTGTGAATATCGGGATCATCAAGTTTCTGGGTTTCGAACAGATATTCAAGAACGCCCTGACCGGGCTGCCCATCGGTGGCGGCAAAGGCGGATCGGATTTCGACCCCAAGGGCCGCTCGGACGCCGAGATCATGCGGTTCTGCCAGTCACTTATGACCGAACTGCATCGCCATATCGGTGAATACACCGACGTTCCCGCCGGAGATATCGGCGTCGGTGCGCGCGAAATCGGCTATATGTTCGGTCAGTACAAACGCCTGACCAACCGCTATGAGGCTGGCGTGCTGACAGGGAAAGGCCTGACCTATGGCGGATCCCGCGCCCGGACCGAGGCCACGGGCTATGGCAATGCCTATTTCATTCAGGCCATGCTGGCCACCAAATCGACGGATTTCGAAGACAAGCGGGTCGTCGTCTCGGGTTCGGGGAATGTGGCGCTTTACAGCATCCAGAAGGTCAAGGAGTTCGGTGCAAAGGTCGTCGCATGTTCGGATTCCAGCGGATATATTGTCGATGACAATGGCATTGACTGGGCCCTTCTGAGAGAGATCAAGGAAGTCAAACGGCTGCGTGTTTCCGAATATGCGCGCGCCAAAGGCAACGGGGTCCATTTCGTTTCCACGGGGTCAGTCTGGGATGTGCCATGTGACATCGCCATGCCTTCGGCGACCCAGAACGAACTTTCCGGCAAGGATGCCGCGACACTGATCAAGAACGGAGTCATTGCGGTAGGCGAAGGTGCAAACATGCCATGCACGCCCGAAGCCATCCGCGCCTTTCAGGAGGCAGGCGTCATGTTTGCGCCCGGCAAGGCGGCCAATGCGGGAGGTGTGGCAACATCGGCGCTGGAAATGCAGCAGAACGCGTCGCGTGACAGCTGGACATTTGCACAGACCGAGGCCCGGCTTGCCTCGATCATGCAGGGCATCCATGACACCTGTGCAGAAACCGCGGATGAATACGGTGCGCCCGGCAATTATGTTCTGGGTGCCAATATCGCCGGATTCGTCAAGGTTGCCGAGGCCATGCGTTCCTTCGGAGTGATCTGATCCGGGAATATCCCGTGCGCCCGCCAAAGCCACAGCGTGGCAGGGCGGCCGGCGCGCGGGATCATGTCCTGCCGGTGGAATCTGTCCTTGCACCGCGCGAAAGCAGCGGATGCGACCTGTGCCACGATCAGATTGCCGGTGACAGGGCGCCACACATTGTTGCTATGATAAGATATTGTCCTGCGGGACCATATCGGAGCGCTTTCAACAGGATGGCGCATGGAGGGACGAAACATGAAACCGATCGCATCAAAACTTGCAACCATGGCAATTTTTGGCGCCATCGCTTGCGCGACATCGGCGCAGGCTGCGGATGACGTGGTGATAGTCTATGATGGCTCGGGCTCCATGTGGGGCCAGATCGATGGCAGGTCCAAGGTCGAAATTGCGCGCGAGGTGCTGGCCGATCTGGTCAAGGATTGGGACGCCGGGACCAATCTGGGCCTTGTTGCCTATGGCCACCGCAGCCAGGGCGATTGCACCGATATCGAAACCCTGATTCCGCCCGGTCCGGTAAACCGGGACAGCTTTATTGCCACCGTCAACGCGATCAAACCGGTCGGCAAGACGCCGATTTCCGCATCGGTGGAACATGCCGCCAATCTGCTGTCCTATCGCGACAATCCTGCGACCGTCGTGCTGATTTCCGATGGGGTCGAGACCTGCAATGCCGACCCCTGCGCATTGTCGGCGCAGCTTGCCAAACAGGGCGTGAAATTTACCGCGCATGTTGTCGGCTTTGATCTGGACGACGCCGCACAAGCCAGCCTGGCCTGCATCGCCGAAAATACCGGCGGGGTGTTTGTTCCGGCAGGCAATGCGGATGAACTCCAGGATGCTTTGGATCAGGTCCAAACTGCGATGGACGCGCCCCCTGCCCCACCCGAACCCGAGCCAGCCATGCCGCAGGTCATCGTCACCGCCCCCGCCGAGGTCCCCACCGGCGCCAGATTCGACATCTCATGGGATCGCACGGTCAACCCGGCGGATTACATCACCATCGTCCCAGCCGATGCCGATGAAGGCACCCGGCACAATCACATCCGCGCCCGCGACGACCTTGAAGGCGCACTGACTGCTCCGGCCGAGCCGGGCCTCTATGAAGTCCGCTATGTGCTGGATGAGGGCAACAAGACCATCGGCTCCGCACCGGTCGAACTCGTCGAGGCAGGCGTGACAGTGACCGCTCCCGCCGAGGTCCCCACCGGCTCCAAATTCGACATCTCATGGGATCGCACGGTCAACCCGGCGGATTACATCACCATCGTCCCAGCCGGTGCCGATGAAGGCACCCGGCACAATCACATCCGCGCCCGCGACGACCTTGAAGGCGCACTGACTGCTCCGGCCGAGCCGGGCCTCTATGAAGTCCGCTATGTGCTGGATGAGGGCAACAAGACAATCGGCTCCGCACCGGTCGAACTCGTCGAGGCAGGCGTGACAGTGACCGCCCCCGCCGAGGTCCCCACCGGCGCCAAATTCGACATCTCATGGGATCGCACGGTCAACCCGGCGGACTACATCACCATCGTCCCCGCCGATGCCGATGAAGGCACGCGACACAATCATATCCGCGCCCGCGACGACCTTGAAGGCGCACTGACCGCACCGGCCGAGCCGGGCCTCTATGAAGTCCGCTATGTGCTGGATGAGGGCAACAAGACAATCGGCTCCGCACCGGTCGAACTCGTCGAGGCAGGCGTGACAGTGACCGCCCCCGCCGAGGTCCCCACCGGCGCCAAATTCGACATCTCATGGGATCGCACGGTCAACCCGGCGGACTACATCACCATCGTCCCCGCCGATGCCGATGAAGGCACGCGACACAATCATATCCGCGCCCGCGACGACCTTGAAGGCGCACTGACCGCACCGGCCGAGCCGGGCCTCTATGAAGTCCGCTATGTGCTGGATGAGGGCAACAAGACCATCGGCTCCGCATCGGTCGAACTCGTCGAGCCCGAAATGGGCATTTCCGGTCCAGGCACGGCGCGGGCTGGAACGCAGATCGATATCGTCTGGTCATCCATCATCAACGCCAGCGACTTTGTAACCATCGTCCCGGCGGGGGCGGATGAAGGCACGCGGCACACCCATCTGCGGGTGCGCGACAAGACCGAGGGCCGGCTGACCGCCCCTGTGGAAACAGGCCTTTACGAGATCCGCTATGTGCTGGACGAGGGCAATAAAACCTTGGCCAGCGCGTCATTGGAGGTTGTGGAAGCGGATGCGCCGCTTGATGAGGGTGCCGGGTTGTCGGCGCCTGAAACTGCGGCTCCGGGAGAAACGATCACCGTGACCTGGACCGGGAAAGGCGACGGTGCCGACCAACGGATCGCGCTTGCCCGCAAGGATCAGCCGGATTTCAGCTGGATCACCACACAGAAGATCGGCGAGGCAAAGAGCATCGAGATGAACATGCCTGATGAGGCCGGGCTCTACGAGATCCGCTTTCTGGATATCTCGGGCCGCAAGCTTCTGGGCCGCTTTGTGGTCGAGGTGAAATGATGCGCCGTCTCATGACCGGTCTGGCGCTGTCCGGCGCCGCTGTTCTTGCCGCGCCGATGGCAAGGGCCGAGATCGATGGTCACGGGCCGGATGCATGGCGCGTGACCGGCGTGGCCAGGGATGATGTGCTGAACATGCGCATGGGGCCGGGCACCGAATATCTGGTGATCGACAGCCTGCCGCCCGATGCGCGCGGGCTGGAGCAGATCACCTGCGTGCCGCTGCTGATCCCCTCGATCTATCATCGCCTGACCGACCCGCAGCGCGAGAACCTGCCGCCGCGATGGTGCCTGATGCGCAGCTCTGATTTCAGCAAGGCAGGCTGGGTCGCGCAACGTTTCCTGATGGAGGACGGGCTTGAAGAGATTCAGCCCGACGCGGATGGAGCGGCTGTCGAGACAGGGCCGGGCGACGCCATGATCAATGACGCGGCCCGTCTGGTGGGCGATCTTTATGCCGCGTTTGAAACACAGCGCAGCGCGGAGGAAAACCCGTTCGGGCCGACCCTTGCGCCGGATTATTTCTTTGCCGGGATGGTTCCCGAACTGGCAGGACACGGGGCGGATATCCTCTACGGCGCACAGGATTTTCAGGGCGAGATCACCCGTATCGCGCCCGACCCTGATCAGCCCATGCTGCAGGGGATGATCACCGTCAATGCGGATTTCACCAATTTCGGACAGCCAAATCGCGCCATCTTTCGGTTGCGTGCCGACAGCGCCCAGCCCGGCGCGCCGCTGCGCATCTTTGACATCGAGATCAACGGTCAAGGCTTGCCGTGATGATTGATCTCGGTCCCGGCATTTCACTGCATTGCCGGGACCGAACAGCCCCTGCCGCCTGCCCGATGCGCGGCTATGAAACCTGCTGCTCTTCCGTCCCGATTATCGGAATTTCGGTGCGCTCTTCCTCGGCACCACCGCAAAGCATGTCCACGGCGCGATCGGCAGCGTCCTGAAACGGCTCCAGAACCAGATCAGCGCCCGACGCGAACAATTCTTCGGTGTCCCGAGGATGATGCGATGCCACGGCGATCCGTCCGCAAAAGCCGGTGGAATTGCGGGCCAGTTGCAGCAATGTCATGCGTGTGTCTTCATAGCTCAGCCCGGTGGGGTGGATCGGCACCGTCGAGACAATCCATTGCGCGCGCCCCATGGGCAGCTCTGCCAGAAATTCCGGGTCGGTGGCGTCACCGAATTCGGTCTCAAGCCCCAGTTCACGCCAGCGTCGTATCGCCAGGGGGTTGAAATCGACCCCCAGCACCCGGACGCCCCGCTTTTTCAGCCGCATGCCAATGGCAGTGCCGAACCGGCCCAGACCAAAGATGATCACCTTGAAACTGTCATCATGATGCGCCCCCGCATCCGAAGGCTCGCGCGGGGTGCCCTTTCGCTCGAACAGGGACAGTAGCGGCTCGAACAAGGCGTAAAGCCGGTGTGAATAGGTGATCATATAGGTGGATGCGGCAATCGTGACCAGGCCGACCATGGTCACAAGGCCAAGCGCGTCCTCCTGCACATGACCAAGTGAAACGCCCATGGCAATGAAGATCAGAGAGAATTCGCTGATCTGCGCGACGGTCAGCCCGGCAAGAAAGCCGGTGCGTTTGCGATAGCCTAGCGAACCCATGATCATCAGCACGATCAACGGGTTTCCGATCAGCACGAAGAGCGAAAAGATGATCGCCCCGGTGACATGCGCGCCCAGCAATGACAGATCAAGCGCCGAACCCAGCGCAATGAAGAAAAACAGCAGCAGGAAATCGCGCAGCGGCGCAAGACGCGCGGCGATCGTTTCGCGATAGGGGGTCGAGGCCAGCGAGACGCCCGCAAGCAGGCCGCCCACCTCTTTGCCAAGCCCGACCAGATCCCCGACCGCGGCGAATATCGCCGCCTGCGCGATGGCGAATATCACCAGAAGCTCGGGCGCGCGTGCCAGTCTTTCGGTCAACGGATTGGCGACATAGCGAACGAACAGGATCACCAGCGCCACCATGGCCACGCCCGAGGCAAGAACGCTCAGCACGGAACCACTGCCATGCCCGCCGCTTTCGGTGACAGCGCCAATGCCAATGGCCGACAGAACGATCATCGCCAGAACCACGACAAGATCCTGCACGATCAGGAATCCCAGCGCGATCTGCCCATGCAACGAGTCGATTTCCCGTTTGTCGGACAGAAGCTTCACGACAATGATCGTCGAAGAAAAGGTCAGCGCGACTGCGACATAAATGCTGGTCGTGCTGCCCAGACCCAGCGCAAGGCCGATCAGATATCCAAAGATCGATGTAAAGGCCACCTGCCCCAACCCGGTCAGCAATGACACCGCCCCCAGTGAGCGGATCAGCTTCACATCCAGCTTGATCCCGACAAGGAAAAGCAACACGGCGATGCCGAGCTCGGACAGCAGGCTGATCTCTTCGGTCGAGCGCACCACATTGAGCACCGACGGCCCCGCAATCAGACCGACCGCGATGAAACTGACGATCAGTGGCTGGCGCAGGATGATCCCAAGGAAACCGATCACCGCAGCCATGACCAGCAAAGCCGCGATTTCGCCAAAGGCGGATTGAACGAAAACTTCCATGGATCTTCCTATTCCCCACTTTCCTGCCCGTCGGACGCCTCTGGCCGCTTGCCTGTCGTGGCACGAGTTTGGTCAGCCGGCTGCGTGGCGTGACGTGCCAGAAAAATGTCGAGATCCTCCGAGCCGATCCGCCAGCCCTTGCCGATATCGATCGCGCGCAGCTCGCCATCCTTGATCCAGCGCCGGACCATCATCTCGCTGACCTTCAGCAGCTCGGCGACCTCCTTGACGGTGTGATATTGATCGCTTGGCATTTTGACGCCTTTTCACCACATTTGGTATATTATAGCGTATTATAATGCGATTTATCTGCCGCAGACATGTTTTGATGCGTTCTGGTGATGATTTTGTTGCCCAGCTGCGCGCGTCGTTGAAGGATCGGAAGCAATGAAGGAAATCATGGTTGCCACGGACTTCTCCGAACGGTCGGACAGGGCGCTGAGGCGCGCAACATTGCTTGCCCGGCAATTCGGGGCCGCAATCTCGCTTGTCCATGTCGTCGATGACGACCAGCCGCGCCGGATTATCGAGGCCAGAAGCAGCGAGGCTGTTGCATTGCTTCAGCAGACGGCAGCCACGCTGGGAAAAATCGATGGCGTGACCTGTAAGACGCGGGTCATTCTGGCCTCGCCCTTCGCAGGGATACTTCAGGCAATTGAAGAGTCAGATCCCGATTTGCTGGTGATCGGCCCGCATCGGCGCAAGATGCTGAAGGATGTTTTCATCGGCACCACTGCCGAGCGGACAATTCGGCTGGCCAGCTGCCCCGTTCTGATGGTGAACGCCTATCCCGCCGGAAATTATCGCCATGTCCTGCAGACAACCGACCTTTCGGACAGTTCGGGCGAGGCGCTGCAACGCGTCGCACGCCTTGGGATCGTCACCGACGCAAGCAACACATTGCTTCATGTCTTTGATGCCCCGGCGCTGCGCCTTGTCATGTCGCATACGGTGCCAAAGGAGGACCGGCAACATTATCTGGCCGGCGAACACAAGACGGCGCTGCGAAATCTGACCGAATTCATGAGCAAGGCAAAGCTGGGCAATATCGTGCCTCTGGCCCGGCAGAATGCGGCCCCCGCGCATCATGAGATCCTGAAGGTGGCAGAAACGGAAAAGGCCGATCTCATCGTGATGTCGACCCATGGGCGAAGCGGTCTCGCAAAGCTGTTGATCGGCAGTGTGACCGAACATATCCTGCGGACATCGCAGCTTGATGTCCTTGCAGTCCCACCCCGACGCGGCAAATAGCAGAATGGACCGGCAGCAGATCGAAACCCGCGCAATCAGGCGATGACATGCGGACCAAGCTCATCGCCGGGCAAGAGGCCCTGACTATGGTGTTGCACAATGCCATCGAAACCGCCGAGTATGCCGGTGACGGGGTCAGCGCCGGCATACTGACCGACCGGTTGGAATGGCACGAAAAGGAACTCTGGATGATGAAAGCCACTATTATCTGAGTCAGACGAACAGGCACCGGACCGGGCCGCAGAATGCGAGTCCACCGTGGCCCGACACCGGGCAGAGAATATCCACTGAAAAATCGCACCATCGCGCAGCGCATATCGGGCCTTGCGCGATGCACGGGATGCGACCCTGCCACTGCCCAAGCTCATGTTGGCGGCGCTTGAGGTGAATATTCGCGGCGGGCGTATTCCAGAAAGCGAAGACAACGGACGATCCTATCTGATGGTGCCGATGAACTATTTCCAGAGCCGTTGAAGCCGGATCACGAGCGGTGGCGCCATTCTTCTGGCGCCATCCCGCTTCGACGGCGAAAGGCCGCAACAAAGGCCGACGGAGCGGAATAGCCCAGCCAGATCGCCAGCTCGGAGCTGCTGTGCCCGATCTGCAACCCCTCGATCGCCATGACGAACCATCCGCGCCAATCGTCAGCGCCAGCGCAAAGCCTCGGGGATCGTCACGGCACCAGGCCATGTTGAAGGCAATCCTGCTATGCACCTTGCTGTTTTGGTCTACCGATCAGCAGCATCGGATCAACGCAGCCTGGATTGGTCTCGGGGCCCCTTTGCTGGTGCTGATCCCGCTGGACTTCCTGTGTTGGCGCGTGCTGGAGGTGATATGAACAGGAGATCTGTCGCCAAGTCTTGCTGGCCGCGCTTTCAAGGCCGGAATAAAGTTTTCACTTGTCGTGGCAGTCGACTGACAAAACAGTCAATGATGTCAAGGACAGCCTGCTGTTGAGCTTCGATGCCATGTCCGGCGGCGGCAGCACGATCCCGTTGAATGCATCCCTGACCTATCTTGCCGATGGCTGGAAATCCGGCTGGCTGGGCTGACGAGCCACCCTGGAGCTTTGAGGCCGATGCAAGCAAGGACGGCGTTCCTGCCCCCATGCTGTCCTCCTCGGATGTCGAGCTGTTGATGGGGTGCGGCGTCGAAAACCTTGCACGCAGCCGCTTTCCAGGGATTGAAAACCCCTCGATCATGGCGCAACCAATATCGGCTGATGCAGGCCCTTGAAATCAATCACGGTTCTGCCCAGTTCATTCAGCATATTCTGCGCCCTGCCTGCGCTTGCGATTCAGGCTGTGGGCGGACTGCCCTGCGGGCTCTTCGCATGATTTGTGGAACCAAAGGCAATGGCAAGAACTCCCACCTCGCGCATCGACAAGCTGCTGTCTTCGATGGGATATGGCACGCGCAAGGAAATGGCTCGCTTGGCGCGGGCACACCGGATCAGTCTGGATGGTGCTGCCATGCCGGACGCCACCAAACGCATCCCTGTCACCCCCGATCTGTCCAGGCGCATGGTGATCGACGGCGCGCCGCTTGATCCGATTCCGGGCATGGTCATCCTGTTGAACAAGCCTTCGGGCATGATCTGTTCGCGCAAGGAACATGGCGCATTGGTCCATGATCTTCTGCCCGAACGCTGGAAACGGCGCGAACCGCCAATCTCGACCATCGGTCGCCTGGACAAGCAGACCTCCGGTCTTTTGCTGCTGACCGATGATGGCGAGTTGCTGCACCGTGTCACCAGCCCCCGGCGCAATGTCAAAAAGACCTATCGCGCCAGATTGGCCCGCCCGCTGACGGGCCGGGAAGGTTCGTTATTTGCCTCTGGCGATCTGATGCTGAAGGGCGAGGATCGACCGCTTGCCCCGGCCGAGCTGGAAATGATCTCGGAACGGGAGGCGCGGCTGAGCATTACCGAAGGTCGCTATCATCAGGTGCGTCGCATGTTCGCGGCCGCGGGCAACCATGTCGAACAGCTGCACCGCGAATGCGTGGGCGGCCTGTCCCTGCCCGAGGACATGGCGCCCGGTCAGTGGAAGCTGCTGAGCGAAAGAGAGATCGCCCGGATCTTCCGATAATCACCGGGAGCCATGCAGGGCCATCACTGCCCCAATATGTCTTCCAGAGCCTGAAGCATGCGTTCGACACCCGCGCGCACGACCTCGGCCGTGCAAGCGCCCAGCACCAGCGACAGCGCGATGGTCGCCGCGGTGAAAAGAGGAAAAGACGATCCCGGCGAAGGGCAGCGCATAATTGACCAGGATCAGAACCACCAGCACCGGGATCGCCCGCATGATGTCGATGTAATGGATCGCCAGCAGCCGCAGTGGCTTGACCGCGTAAAGCCGGACAAGACAGGTGCTCAGCAATGACGATCTTGAGGCCATGGCACATGCGGTGGCACGTTCGGCACTGACCCCGCGTTCAGGTGACAGCGCCGCATTGTTTCAGGCCGCCGAGGACATCGACCGCATCTGGATCATGGCGGTGCGCAACAAGGAACTGCGCGGCATCGATCTTACCGTGGCACGGGGCGAACGCATCGTCATCGCCGGACCTTCCGGCTCGGGGAAATCCACGCTGATCCGCTGCATCAACCGGCTGGAAACCCATCAGCAGGGTCGGATCGAGGTGGACGGGATCGAACTGAATTCGAGCATGAAGAATATCGGTCAGCTCCGCGCTGAAGTCGGCATGTGCTTTCAGCAGTTCAACCTGTTTCCGCATATGACCATCTTGGAAAACTGCACCCTTGCCCCGATGTCTTTGCGCGGCCTGTCCCGCAGCGAGGCGGATAAAATTGCACCCAAAGCCTTCTTTGGCGCCCCCCAGCATGAACGCACAAGGATGTTTCTCGATCAGGTTCTGGGGCACTGAAACGGCATGATCCGCCATCAGGCGGGCGGATCAGCCTTGTTGGGCATTCAGCCCATCAGCCGTGATTTGCCATGCTGGCCCCCAACAGGGCGGCTTCCTGAAAGGCCTCGCTGATGGTCGGATGCGCATGGATGGTGGCAGCCACATCTTCAAGACGCAGACCTGCCTCGATCACAAGCGCAAAGCCTGACACCAGTTCCGAGACGCCGGGGCCGGTGGCCTGCACGCCAAGGATCAGGTGATCGGTTTCGCGATAAACGATGCGCACGAAGCCTTCGACATCATCCAGCGTCAAGGCCCGGCCATTGGCGCGGAACGCAAATTCCTTGACTACCGCCTTGATATCCTCGGGCACTTCACCGGGCAAAGCCCCGACACTGACGATCTCGGGGTCGGTGAAACAGACGGCGGGCACGCAGATGCGATCCCATGCGGCGGCTTTGCCGGCCACGACATCCGCCACGACCTCTGCCTGGGCCATGGCGCGATGGGCCAGCATCGGGCCGGGCGTGACATCGCCAATGGCATAGACACCGCGCATCGAGGTCTGACAGCGATCATCGATCTCCAGGAAGGGGCCGGACTGTCGCAGGTGCAGCTCTTCCAGCCCCAGCCCGTCGGTATTGGGCGCACGGCCGATGGTGACCAGCACATGCTGGACATTCAGGGCAGATTCCGCGTCGCCACCAAGCAGATTCAGCGTGGAACTGCCCTCATCCCAACCGGTGACCCTGGTGTCCAGCATCAGTTCGACCCCCAGATCATCCAGACGGCGGCGGACAGGCCGGGTAAGTTTTTCGTCATAGAGCGGCAGAATACGAGGACCGACCTCGATCATGGTGACCTTGCTGCCCAGCTTGGCAAAGGCCGTGCCCAGTTCCAGCCCGATATAGCCCGCACCGACGACCGCGATGCTTTCGGGCAGGTGATCCAGCGCCAGCGCGCCGGTGGAATCCAGCACCCTTCCCCCGATCGGCAATCCGGGCAGATCGACCGGTCGCGATCCGGTGGCGATCACCACATGCTCGGCCCGGATCACGGTGACCCCGGTTTCGCCGCGAACTTCGACAGTCTTGCCATCGCGGAAGGTCGCCCAGCCGCTGAGGCTCTTGACGCCGCTGCGTTCCAGCAGGCCGGTGACGCCGGCGCATAGCCGGGACACGACATCATTGCGCCACTCGCCGGCTTCGTTCCAGTCCAGCCGGGGATCGGAAACATGGACGCCATGCGCCGCACCTGCCGCCTGCTGCAGCGCATGATGATAAGACTGCGCGGTATGGATCAGCGCCTTGGAGGGAATGCAGCCGACATTCAGGCAGGTGCCCCCGACGCGGTTGCCCTCGACCAGGATGGTATCCACACCCATCCGCGCCGCGCGCGAGGCGCAGACATAGCCACCCGGCCCGCCGCCGATCACCAGCAATTTGCATCTGAGATCAGTCATTGCCCAACTCCATGAACATCATTGCCGGAGTTTCCAGCAGGCTTTTCAGTTTCTGGACGAATTCCGCCGCGACCCAGCCATCGACGACGCGATGGTCAAAGCTGCAGGACAGGTTCATCATCCGGCGCGGCACGAAGGCGGTGCCGTTCCACATGGGGCGGATGGCGATCTTGTTGACACCGACAATGGCGACCTCGGGGTGGTTGATGATCGGGGTCGTGGCAATCGCGCCAAGCGGACCCAGCGAAGTCACGGTCAGGGTCGAGCCGGACAGTTCCTCGGGCAGAGAGCGACGGGTGCGGGCCGCGTCGGACAGGCGCCGGATGCCCGCAGCCACGTCCCAAAGGCTATGTTGCTCGGCATGGCGCAGGACCGGAACCATCAACCCGCTGTCCGTTTGTGTTGCGATACCGCAATGCAGAGCCTGATAGCGGGTGACCAACCCGGCCTCGTCATCGTAATGGGCATTGACTTCGGGATGATCCAGCACCGCTTCGGACAGCGCGCGCAGCAGGAAGGGCAACACGGTCAGCCGCCCGCGCGTTTCCCCGAAACGGGCATTGAGCTTGGCGCGAAGTTCTTCCAATGCCTCGACATCCACCTCCTCGATGATCGAGAAATGCGGAATGCGCGATTTCGACAAGGACATGCGCTCGGAAATCTTGCGGCGAACGCCGGTAATGCGGATTTCCTCGGTCGCGTCGCGGGGCTGCAAGGCACCGGGAGGGGGGCTTTCGGGGCCACGGGCAAGAAAGGCGTCAAGATCCTCATGCAGGATGCGTCCAGCGGGGCCAGAGCCGCGGATCTGGCGCAGATCGACACCCATGTCGCGCGCGCGTCCGCGAACCGACGGCGCCGCCAAGGGCCGGCCTGTCGCCCCTCTTGCCGGAACATGCGGCCCGTCGCGATGGGCCGGCGCCGGGGGGGCTTTGTCCGCAATCGTGGCTGTTTTGGCAGCTTCCTTCACCAGCGCGGGTTCGGGCCCGGGTGGATTTTCGACGATCTCGGGGATGGGGGCATTTGCATCTGACTCGATGCGGATCAATTCGCTGCCGATGGCGATCGTCTCACCCGGCTCCGCACCCAGCCATACGACCCTGCCGCCGACCGCTGCGGGAATTTCGACCGAGGCCTTGTCGGTGGTGACCTCGCAGATGACGTCATCCTCGCGGATGATGTCGCCCGGCTTGACCATCCAGCAGGCCAGTTCGGCCTCGGCGATGCCTTCGCCAATATCGGGAAGCTTGAAGGAATGCTCGACCATGGTTCAGGCCTCCATGACGGTTGCGATGGCACGCTTGACGCGGGCCGGACCGGGGAAATAGTCCCATTCCTGCGCATGCGGATAGGGCGTATCCCAACCTGCGACACGCAGCAGCGGCGCCTCGAGCGCATAGAAACACTCGGCCTGGATGAGCGAAGTGATCTCGGCACCGTAACCCGAGGTCATCGTCGCCTCATGCAGGATGATGCAGCGCCCGGTCTTGTTGACCGAGGCCACCAGTGTCTCCAGATCCAGCGGCAGCAGCGTGCGCAGGTCGATCACTTCGACATCGACGCCGCTTTCCTCGACCGCGGCCAGGGCAACATGAACCATGGTGCCATAGGTGATCAGAGTGACCGCCGCGCCTTCGCGCAACACCTTGGCCTTGCCAAGAGGCACTTCGTAATAGCCGGGATTGACCTCGCCCAGTTCATGCTTGCTCCAGGATTTCGATGGTCGGTCGAAATGGCCATCGAACGGCCCGTTATACAGACGTTTCGGCTCAAGAAAGATCACCGGGTCCGGGTCGGCGATCGCGGCCAGCAACAGCCCCTTGGCATCCTGCGGGTTCGAGGGCACGACGGTTTTCAGACCGGCCACATGGGTGAACAGGGCCTCGGGGCTCTGGCTGTGGGTCTGGGCGCCGAAAATCCCCCCGCCAGTCGGCATGCGCACCACCATCGGGCAGGTAAACTCTCCCGCCGAGCGATAGCGCAGCCGCGCCGCCTCGGACACGATCTGATCATAGGCGGGATACATATAATCGGCAAACTGGATTTCCACACAGGGCTTCAACCCATAGGCGGCCATGCCCACGGCGGTGCCGACAATGCCCAATTCGCTGATCGGGGTGTCAAAGCAGCGTTCCACGCCAAAGGTCTTTTGCAATCCGGCGGTGCAGCGGAACACCCCGCCGAAATAGCCGACATCCTCGCCCATGACCACGACATCCGGGTCTCTTTCCATGGCGACCGCATGGGCATCGCGGATCGCTTCGATCATTGTCATCCGGGCCATGTCAGTATCCCACTTCGTGACGTTGACGCACCAGATGCGGCGGCATCTCGGCATAGACATCCTCGAACATGTCGCGCGGACTGGGGCGCTTGCCGGAATGCAGCGTGCCGATGGCTTCGGCCTCTTTCTGGGCGGCGATCACCATGTCCATGACCTCGGCCTCGGCCTGAACATGACGCTCTTCGCTCCACAGCCCCTTGCCGATCAGATGCGTTTTCAGCCTCAGGATCGGATCACCCAGCGGCCATGCGTTGCCCTCTTCCTTGGGGCGGTAGGCGGCAGGATCGTCCGAGGTGGAATGCCCTGCGGCGCGATAGGTGACATATTCGATCAGGGTCGGCCCCAGATCGCGGCGGGCCCGCTCGACCGCCCATTGCGCGGCGGCATGCACAGCCAGATAGTCGTTCCCGTCAACACGCAGCGCCGGCAGGCCGAAACCATGCCCCCTCGCGGCAAAGGTGCCCGCCCCGCCACGGGCGATGCCCTGAAAGGTCGAAATCGCCCATTGGTTGTTGACGATATTCAGGATCACCGGCGGCTTGTAGGTCGAGGCAAAGACCAATGCGCCGTGGAAATCGCTTTCGGCAGTCGAGCCGTCACCGATCCACGCCGCCGACAGCTTGTGCTCGCCCTTGATGGCGGCGGCCATGGCCCAGCCGACGGCCTGCACGAATTGCGTCGCCAGATTGCCCGAGATCGAAAAGAAGCCATGTTCCCTGGAACTGTAGAACACCGGCAACTGGCGGCCGCGCACCGGGTCGCCTTCATTCGAATAGACCTGGCACATCATCTTGACCAGCGGATAGCCCGAGGCGATCAGCAATCCGGCCTGACGATATGTGGGGAAATTCATGTCGCCCTTGCGCAGGGCTTTCTGGAAGGAACAGGAAATCGCCTCTTCACCCAGATGCTGCATGTAGAATGAGGTCTTGCCCTGACGCTGTGCCGTCATCATCCGCGCATCATAGGCGCGCAGGGTCATCATGTGGCGCAGCCCCTCCAGCATTTCCTGGTCGCTCAGGCTGCCCGCCCAGGGGCCGACAGCCTCGCCATTCCGGTTCAGCACGCGGATGATCGAAAAGGCCAGATCGCGCATTTCCTCGGGGTTTTCACCGGGATCCGGACGGCGCACGGCACCGGCGCGGGGGATCTCCACATGAGAAAAATCGGGATCATCGCCGGGCCGCAGCTCGGGTTCGGGCACGTGAAGACGCGGGGCACGTTCCTCAGACATCAACAGTCTCCTCTGCCAGGTCGATATACAATCCGACGCGCTGCACGAAGGTGTTCACCCTCTGCGCGTTGTCGTCATCGAGTGTGAAATCCAGGGCGTACCCCTGATTGCCCTGCTGCTGAAACTCCAGCCGGGTGAACCCCAGATCCATGCGCCGGGCCACATCCACCACGCGGCACATCATCGTCAAAGGGTCCGAGCATCTGATACTGCCACGCATGTTATTGTTCCTCCCGACATACAGATTACTCGGGTTACGCGGGAAAGTTCTTTCGTATATTCTTGTTCGAAGAATTTTTTCAGAATAATCTTCTTTGAAATTTATTTATCACAAAAGGATCATTCAGGTGTCGCAACCCAGGCTTGACCAGATCGATCGCCGGATTCTGCACGAACTTGGAAAGGATGGCCGGATATCCAACGCCCAGCTTGCGCAACGCATCGGCCTGTCGCCCAGCCCGTGCTGGCAAAGGGTGCGGCGGCTTGAACAACAGGGCGTGATCACGAATTACTGCGCCATTCTGGACCAGGTCAAACTGGGTGCGGCGGAAATCGTGATGATCGAGATCGTTCTCGAACGCCATGATGACGAAACACTGGAGACCTTTGGCAATCGGATGCAGAAGATGCCCGAAGTTCTTGAGGTGCATCTGACCACGGGTGAATATGATTATCTGATCAAGGTGGCCGTGGACGGCACCCGCGGATACGAGGAATTCCTGCGCCGGAAACTGTACCACGTGCCGGGCATCCGGCATTCCCGGTCAAGTTTCGTGCTGCGGACTCTGAAGGATGTGCAGGCCTATCTTCCGGAAGACTGATCCCGCCACAGGGGGCGGTTTCCCAGCGGATCGGTCGGCACGCAAAGGCCCGGCGCACATCAATGCCCGGGCCCGGTTCAGCTAACGATGCGCCGAAGGTGGGAATTTCCTAGGCAGCCAGCGCCCGACACAGGATATCCGTCACCGCGCGCGTCGTCGCGCTGCCCTTCAGATCGGTCGTTAGACAGCCCGAGGCCAATGCTTCCTCGGTCGCGCGGCGTATACGCGCAGCCGCATCCAGCAGGCGGGCATCGTCATGCCTGTGCCCCAACCAGTCCAGCATCGAGGCCGCGGACAGCACCATGCCATAGGGGTTGGCGATCCCCTGCCCGGCGATATCGGGGGCCGAGCCATGCGAGGGCTGGAACAGCCCGTTGCTCTCGCCCACTTCGGCCGAAGGCGCCATGCCAAGGCCGCCGATGGTGGCCGCCGCCAGGTCCGACAGGATATCGCCAAACATGTTCTCGGTCACGATGACATTGTAATGGCCAGGGCGCTGGACAAGATACATGCTCATCGCATCGACGATCGCATGTTCGGCCTCGATATCGGGGAATTCCGTGGCGATCCGGTCAAAGACCGCGCGGAAAAAGGCATAGCTGCGCAGGACATTGGCCTTGTCACAACAGGTCACGCGGCGCACGCCATCTTCGGGGGCCCCATCCGACAGCCGGGCCAGTTCGAACGCCTTGCGCACGATACGCTCGATCCCTTCGCGGGTCTGCACAAGCGTATCGACGGCCACATCGCCCCGCAGCAACGATCCGGCACCCCGCGCGGCGTAAAGACCTTCGCTGTTCTCGCGCAGAATGACATAGTCTATGCCGCCGGGGGCAATTCCGGCCAGCGCGCTCTCGACACCCTCATAAAGGCGGATGGGGCGGATATTGGCATAGAGATCCAGCCCAAAGCGCAGCTTCAGCGAAAAATCCACCCCTGCCTCGGTCCCGTCAGGATGCACCGCACCGGGCAGCCCGGCCGCGCCATGCAGGATCGCATCCGCCGCGCCACAGGCCTGCACCGTTGCCTCGGGCAGGCTCTCTCCGGTGGCCAGGAAATGCCCGGCCCCCGCCGGATATTCGGCAAAGCGAAGAACCCCGGGATCAAGCGCGGCGTTCAGAACCTCGATGGCCGCACCACAGACTTCCGGGCCAATGCCATCACCATGCACAACCGCAATCTCGTAACCGTCTTTCATCCCTGCTCCTTCCTTCCGACGCAGCCCGTTGCGGCCCTGCCGCAGGGCCGGTCTGTCGGACTTGCGACACATGGCAAGATTCCTGCCCCGGACCATGGGAAAAGGCCAAGGCGTTGCACAGTCCTATTATCTGAACACCGGATTAGGTTTTCTTGCGCCACCCGGGCGGAAGCCGATGCCCCACGCCGCAGTCGCCCGTGACGGGGAACAGTCGGGACCCGTGCAGACCGGAATGTCCGCTGCACCGGGGCCGGTCAGTTGACGACCGATTGCCGGTCATTCAGAATCGGCAGCGCGCAGGCCGACCGCCCGGATCACGGGACGTCGCATTATCTGAACAGGGTGTCAGCTTTCCCGATTTGTGCCCCCCCTGCGCCCGGCGCATGATCTGGCACCGAACCGGAGGCTCGATGAGGGGGAACCTATGAAAGACTGGCAAGACCGCGCGAGCGCGCTTTACAATGGCGAATTCCGCCCGATGTTCATCGGTGGGAAATGGTGTGAATCCGGCTCGGGCGCAGTGATCGAGGCACGCAATCCAGCCAACGGCGCCTTGCTGGCGACAGTGCCACGGGGCAATGCCCGCGATATCGACGCCGCCGTGTCTGCCGCGCGCGCCGCATTCGAAGGCCCCTGGTCGAAATTCACTCCCTTTGAACGCCAGGCCCTGCTGCTGGATATTGCCGAGCGGTTCGAAGCCGAATGGGACCGGCTGTGCCTGTCGGACACGCTGGACATGGGCATGCCGATCCAGCGCACCCTGGCCAATCGCCGCCGTGTGCTGGGCATGCTGCGGTTTTATGCGGGGCAGGCTGTCAGCATCCATGGCCAGACCATTCCCAATTCCTTTCCGGGCGAAATCTATTCCTCGACCGTGCGTGAGCCCATCGGCGTGGTCGGGGCGATCATCCCCTGGAATGCACCAATCGCCGGATCGATCTGGAAAATCGCGCCCGCCATCGCGACCGGCTGCACCGTCATTCTGAAACCCTCGGAAGAGGCCTCGCTGACAGTGCTGATGATCGCAAGGATCATGCAAGAAGCCGGGCTGCCCGATGGCGTCCTGAACATCGTGACCGGTCTGGGGGCCGAGGCCGGCGCGGCCCTGGCGGAA
Organism: Paracoccus seriniphilus; assembly: GCF_028553745.1. NCBI lineage: Bacteria > Pseudomonadati > Pseudomonadota > Alphaproteobacteria > Rhodobacterales > Paracoccaceae > Paracoccus > Paracoccus seriniphilus. The sequence goes on along the minus strand of NZ_CP067130.1, from coordinate 210,466 downwards.
CATCCCGGCGTGGACAAGATCGTGTTCACCGGCTCGACCACCACGGGTCAGGCCATCGCACGGGCGGCCACGGGAAATCTCAAACGCGTGTCGCTGGAACTGGGCGGGAAATCCCCGGTCATCGTCTGTCGCGATGCCGATATCGAAAAGGCGGTTCCGGTCGCGGCCATGGCCGTCTTTGCCAATTCCGGCCAGATCTGCATCGCCGGGTCACGGCTGTTCGTTGCGCGAGAGATCCATGACGAGTTCCTGCGCCGCGTGGCTGATTATGCCAGCAATCTCAGGATCGGTCACGGGATCGACACCGACACCGATATCGGCCCGATCATCTCGGCCCGTCAGGCCGAACGCGTCGAGACCTATCTTTCGGTCGGCGCATCCGAGGGCGCCAAGCTTCTGACCGGTGGCAGCCGCGCCACCGGCCCCGAGCTGAGCGGTGGCCATTACATCCAGCCGACCGTCTTCGGTGGCGTCACCGACGAGATGCGGATCGCCCGGGAAGAGATTTTCGGCCCGGTCATTTCTGCGCTTCCCTTTGACAGTCTTGACGAGGTGGTGACCCGCGCCAATGCCACGCCCTATGGTCTGGCCGCCGGGGTCTTCACGACCCATCTTGGCACCGCTCACAAGCTGGCGCATCGGCTCAGGGCGGGATCGGTCTGGGTCAACATGTATCACGCCATCGACCCTGCCGTGCCCTTCGGCGGTGTCAAGATGTCGGGCTATGGCCGCGAAGGCGGGACCGAGCACATGGAAGAATATCTCGACACCAAGGCGATCTGGATCAACACCGACTAGCCCCGGCCCGCCCTTACGGGGCAACAGCTCCGCTACGGCCCAGCTCGGTGCGGATCAGATCCATCAGCTGTTGCGAGTAATTGTGAGGCACATGGCCACGCGCGGTGATGATCCCCACCGCGCGCTCGGCGCCCTCATCCGTCAATGGCAGGACCCGGAATGCGCTGGTCGGCAGCATCGGCACCGCGATAAAGGGGACCACAGCAACCCCCAGCCCGGCCGCCGCCAGGGTGATCGCCGTATAGGCATATTGCACCTCATACTGGATATTCAGATCCAGATCGCCGCTGATCCGGTCCAGCAGCCCCCGCGCCGCCGTCTGCCGGTCCAGCACGATCAGCGGGAAAGAGGCGATATCGGCCAGGGAAAACGACGCGGCCCCTTCATCGAATTCCGCCGGAATGCATACCGCGAAACGGTCTTTCAGGATCGGTTCGAAATGGAAATCCGACATGTTGGGAACTTCGGGTCCGACATAAAGCTCGACCTGCTGTTCGCGCAGGAAGGTCAGCGCATCCATCGGCGGCGTTTCCTTGAGATTGATGACCGAGCGCGGATAGCGCAGCTTGAAGGTGGCAAGGATATTGCCCAGGCGGGTCGCGGCCAGGGTCGGGGCGCAGCCGATGCTGACATGGCTGCGCCGCTGTGCCGCGACATCCGACAGCCGGTCAAGCCCGGCCTGCACGCCCGCCATCGCCATGCGCACCTGCTCGTAAAGGATCGCGCCCGAGGGGGTCAGATTGGCCGATTGCGGCGTGCGCACGAAAAGGCTGACACCAATCTGTTCCTCCAGATCCCTGATCTGCATCGACACGGCCGAGGGCGAGCGGTTGCTCTCTTCGGCCGCGCGGCGAAAGCTGCCATGTTCTGCCGCCAGCTGAAAGGTCTGCAGAAGTTTCAGATTGATATTGCTTGCACTCATCGCCCTTGGTTCTCCTTTCCGCATGAATCGCGGAACCGCCTTCAGGGCTGCATGACTGTCACGGCATCAATGCACCGCCGCGAACATGATCTTCTCTTCCGATGCCTGAGAGGCAAGTATCTCTTCCACGATCTTGCCACGCTTCGCAACAAGGATACGATCCGACACCGCCATGATCTCAGGCAGCCAGGACGAAATCACCACCACCGCCAGGCTCTGGGGCACGAAGCGTCTTTCCGCCGGATCCGGTCAGAAAATCCGAACGGGGTGTCAGAAAATGCCCCGGCGCAACCGCCGCCCGCGCTTTCCTGACCTGCCGGGCTGGGCTAATTCTGCAAGGAACCGGCAGCTTCCGGCCGCGGCGTCACCGATGCAGGCCGCGCATGGCCGGGCCATATGCTCTGGAGGAGGACTGACATGAACGTAGGATTGATCGGCGTCGGGCTGATGGGCCATGGCATTGCGCGCAACGTCTTGGGACGGGGAGGATTCGCGCTGTCCTTCCTTGACCATCCGGGGAACCAGCCGGTGGACGAGATCCTGTCTCTTGGCGGGAAGGCCCGCGCGACCCCGGCCGAGGTCGCCGCGGCCTCGGAGGTTGTCATCCTCTGCGTGACCGGATCGCCCCAGGTCGAGGCGATCGTGACCGGCACCGATGGGGTCATTGCCGGGCTGCAGCCGGGAACGGTCGTGGTGGACTGTTCGACCGCCCTGCCGGAATCGACCATCCGCATGGGCGCCGCCGTGACGGCCGTCGGGGGCGCGTTCCTGGATGCACCGATGACACGAACGGCCCAACACGCCCATGAGGGCACGCTGAACCTGTTGGTCGGAGGCGACCCCGCAGTTCTGGACAGGGTGCGCCCGGTTCTGGACGCATTCACCGAAACTGTCGAACATGTCGGCCCGCTTGGCACCGGCCACCGGCTGAAACTGCTGCACAATTATATCTCGGTCGGCTTCATGACCCTGCTGGCCGAGGCCGCCGCCCAGGCCGCTGATGCCGGCGTCGATGCCAATCGCTTTGTCGAGATTCTCGCCAAGGGTGGCGGGGCCAGCGTTGCGCTTGACCGCATGGCCCCCTTCATCACCGATGGCAACAGCGAAGCACTGCCCTTCTTCATCAGCAACGCCCTGAAGGACATCGACTATTATCGCATGATGTCCGAACAGGCCGGGGCGCGAAAGACCATTGCCGATGGCGTGCATGACGCGATCACCTCGGCGGTTCAGAGCGGATACGGACAGGCCTATCTGCCCGAACTGTCGCATATCTTTCGCCAAAGGCCCGGGGGCTGAACCACCCCTGCCAAGCTGACCACCCGCCCCGCGTCGACACCGGCGTTGCGGGGCGGATGACAACCGCGATATGCGCTGATGCCCGCGCCCTGCGACCACCACACCCGGGGCTGGCCAGGAAATGCCCGGCACACATCGTCGTTCCGGCCCGCAGATGCCCTTTCAGGCCAGCGACCTTTCCCGAACCATGACCGCCCGTGATCGCGACGGCCCGACAAGGCACGCGACCGCCATGCAACACGGCCTCTGCCGGTCAGCCGGGCATGGCCATCCGCTGCTGTCGAAATTCCGGGCATCAGGACGCACGGAAGTGTGAAGATGATTCAACTTTCCGGGAATTGATGCAGATCAATGGCTTATGCGTCAAAACGTCACGGAGAAATTCCCCCGCCGATGGGCGTAGGGCGCCCCTGTAACTCGTGTTCCGGTTCGTAACCCGTGTTCCGCTCTGCCGGTGACCTCGCCGTCCCGCAGGTGACGGAAAGAAAAACAGAGGCACGCATTTGTTGAAACATTCCAAACTCCTGCTGGCATTGGCGGGCGCATTTGTGCTTTCCGGCTGTCAGTATGACATCCTCTCGCCGCAGGGCTGGGTGGGTGGTCAGGAGCGCAATCTCCTGATCATTTCCACCCTTCTCATGCTGATCATCATCATCCCCGTTCTGGTCATGATCCTGTATTTCCCGTTGAAATACCGCGCCGACCGTCAGGACCTGACGGATTATGACCCGTCCTTTCAACATTCCAACAAGATCGAAGTCGTGATCTGGGGCGTTCCGGTCCTGATCATCGCCGCGCTTGGCTATTACACCTATGTGTATACCCATCGCCTTGATCCCTATCGCCCGCTTGATCACCTTGATGCAGGTGCGCCCATCGAGGTCCAGGCCGTCTCGCTCGACTGGAAATGGCTGTTCATCTATCCCGAACTGGGGATTGCCTCGGTCAACGAACTGGCGATTCCCGTCGGTCACCCGGTGAATTTCCATCTTACTTCGGCGACGGTGATGAACACCCTGTCGATCCCGGCCCTTGGCGGCATGGTCTATTCGATGGCCGGGATGGAAACCCAGCTTCACCTGATCGCGGATTCCACCGGCACATTCCCGGGCCGCGCCGCGCATTATTCCGGTCCGGGCTTTTCGCGCATGACCTTTGATACGCTGGCCATGTCCGAACAGGACTTCGGCAAATGGGTCGAAGGGGTCAGGGCCGAAGGCCAGAGCCTTGACCGCATCAGCTATCTGGATCTGGAAAAGCCCAGCATCGCCGACCCGGTCAGCCATTACGCCTCGGTCGAGGACGGGTTGTTCAATCGCATCGTCGAGATGTGTGTCGAAGAGGGCAAGGTCTGCATGGGCCACATGATGATGCAGGACAAGATGGGCGGCGGCGGCATCGCCGGCATCCCTGACGCGGCAGCCTACAGCCACGACCGCGAACGCGCCATTGACGGGTTGGGCAATCCGATCGCGCTGCCCGCCCCCGAACCGAGGGCGATTCACGCCGCCGCCCCCGGCGCGGCTGACCAGCCCCTCAGCACTTCCGCACGCAGATCCACGCAGATGGAGGCCGTCACCCATGTCCACTGACCCGCTGAACGCTCCAGAGGTGCTGTCGCCCATCTTCGGTCGGCTCACCCTTGACTGGATTCCCTATCACGAGCCCATTCTTGTCGGCACATTCATCGCGGTGGCGCTGGGTGGTCTGCTGGTGCTGGCGCTGATGACCCGCTATCGGCTGTGGGGGCCGCTGTGGCGCGACTGGGTGACCTCGGTCGATCACAAGAAGATCGGCATCATGTATATGGTGCTGGGGTTCATCATGATGGTGCGCGGCTTCGCCGATGCGCTGATGATGCGCGCGCAGCAGGCCATGGCCGCAGGCGGCGCCGAAGGCTATCTGCCGCCCCATCACTTTGACCAGGTGTTCACCGCCCATGGTGTCATCATGATCTTCTTCGTGGCGATGGCCTTTGTCACCGGCATCATGAACTATGTCATGCCGACGCAGATCGGTGCACGCGACGTCGCCTTTCCCTTCCTGAACAATTTTTCCTTCTGGATGACGGTGGCCGGCGCGCTGCTGGTGAACATCTCGCTGTTCATCGGTGAGTTCGCACGTGTCGGCTGGCTGGCCTTTCCGCCGCTGTCGGGATCGGCCTTCAGCACCGGGCCGGGGATGGACTACTATCTCTGGTCGCTGCAGATCGCCGGGGTCGGCACGACACTTTCGGGCATCAACCTGATCGCGACCATCCTGAAGATGCGCGCGCCGGGCATGAAGATGATGGACATGCCGGTATTCACCTGGACCGCCCTGGCAACCAACGTGCTGATCGTGGTGTCCTTCCCGGTTCTGACCGCGACGCTCGCGCTGCTGACTCTGGACCGCTACTTCGGGATGCATTTCTTCACCAATGACTTTGGTGGCAACCCGATGATGTATATCAACCTGATCTGGATCTGGGGCCACCCGGAGGTCTATATCCTGATCATTCCGATCTTCGGCGTGATCTCCGAGATCGTCGCGACCTTCTCGGGCAAGCCGCTGTTTGGCTACAAGACCATGGTCTGGGCCACGGCCTGCATCATGGTGCTGTCCTTCATCGTCTGGCTGCACCACTTCTTCACGATGGGCTCGGGTGCCAGCGTCAACACCTTCTTCGGCATCTCGACGATGATCATCTCGATCCCGACCGGGGTGAAGATCTTCAACTGGCTGTTCACCATGTACAAGGGCCGGGTGCGCCTGGAATTGCCGATGTATTGGGCGCTGGGTTTCCTGGTCACCTTCACCATCGGCGGCATGACCGGCGTCATGCTGGCCGTCCCGCCGGTCGACTTCCAGCTTCACAACACGCTGTTCCTGATCGCGCATTTCCACAATGTGATCATCGGCGGGGTCGTCTTTGGCGTCTATGCGGCGGTCAGCTATTGGTGGCCCAAGGCCTTTGGCTTCAGGCTGGACGACAAATGGGGCAAGCGCAGCTTCTGGTTCTGGTTCTCGGGCTTTTACTTCGCCTTCATGCCGCTTTACGCGCTGGGGCTGATGGGGGCGACGCGACGCGTCAACCAATATCCCGACCCGGCATGGCAGCCCTATTTCATCGTCGCGGCCTTCGGGGCCGTGCTGATCCTGCTGGGCATCGTCTCGACCTTTGTCGGCTTCTATGTCTCGATCCGCGATCGCAAGCGGCTGGCCTGTGGCGGAGATCCCTGGGATGCCCGCACGCTGGAATGGGCCACGCAATCCCCGCCCGCGCCCTACAACTTTCCACAAGACATCCATGTGCGCGGGCGCGACGAGTTCTGGCGGATGAAACAGGAAGGCTTCCGGTGGTCGGAAAACTACCATCCGATCCATATGCCAAAGGGCACGGCGACAGGAGTGCTGGTCTCGGCCTTTGCGCTGGTCTTCGGCTTTGCCATGGTCTGGTACATCTGGTGGCTTGCCATCGTCAGCTTTGGGGCAATGCTCGCCATCGGGATCGGCCATACCTTCAACTACAACCGTGATTACTACGTCCCGGCCGAAGTGGTCGCCGCGACCGAAGCAAAAGGAGCCGCAGCATGAGCCCTTTCGATTCAACACAGCTTGCGGGCGAGCTTGAGGGCGCCAGCCTGTCAGACCACGCCCATGTCGCACATCACAGCAGCCCGACCCCCATCGGCTTCTGGATCTACCTGATGAGCGACTGCATCATCTTCGGGGCCCTCTTCGCGACCTATGCCGTGCTGGGCGGCAGCTTTGCCGGCGGGCCGGGGCCGAAGGATCTGTTCGAGCCGGGTTTCGTCGCGATCGAGACCGCGCTCCTGCTGTTTTCATCGGTGACATTCGGCATGGCCATGCTGCAGGCGGAAAAGGCCCAACGCGACAAGACGATCATCTGGCTGGTGGTGACCGGACTCTTCGGCGCCGGTTTCATCGCCATGGAGCTTTACGAGTTCCGCCACCTGATCCACCTTGGCGCGGGGCCGGACCGTTCGGCCTTCCTGTCGTCCTTCTTTGCACTGGTCGGCACCCACGGGCTGCATGTCACCGCAGGGATCATCTGGCTGGTGACGCTTGTGGCACAGATCCGCATGCATGGCCTCATCGGCGCGAACATGCGCCGCCTTACGGCCCTGTCGATGTTCTGGCACTTTCTGGATCTGATCTGGATCGGGGTGTTTTCCTTCGTCTATCTGGTGAGGTTGGTCTGATGAGCGCACATGGCGAAACGCCCCATGGGGCACAGGGTGGCCACGGCAACCTGAACCAGTTGATGGCCGGCTTTGCCCTGGCGGCGTTGTTGACGATTGTTCCCTTTGCCCTGGTCATGGGCGAGGTGGAGATCAACCGCACCGCATTGATCGCCACCATCATGGGGCTGGGCGGGCTGCAGATCCTCGTGCATCTGATCTGGTTCCTTCATGTCAACCGCTCGGCAGAAGAGGGCTGGACGCTTGCCGCCACGATCTTCGCGGTGCTGATCCTGGTCATCGTTCTGGCCGGCTCGCTTTGGGTCATGAAGAACATGAACGAGAACATGATGCCGATGCATGACATGGAACATCACATGCAGATGGAACAGATGAAGTCCCTTCAGTCCCAACAGGGCTGATCACCGAGAGCCATCCCCCGGGGCCGTCCTGCGGCCCCGGCTTCATGGAGCATTCCAATGACCCTTTCGATCCGCTGGCCGCGACTTGTGCTGATCACCCTCATCGCGGCAATCGGGGTCGGCGCATTCGGCGCGCTTGGCATCTGGCAGCTGCAGCGCCTGCAGTGGAAACGCGATCTCATCGCGCGGGTCGACAGCCGCATCCATGCCGATCCCCTGCCTGCGCCCGGTCCGGGCGCATGGCCCGCGATCACTGCGGAAAAGGACGAATACCGGCGCGTCAGCCTGACGGGGCGGTTCGTTGACGACGACGTGCTGATCTACACCCCTTCGGACTATGGTCCCGCCGATTGGGTGCTGACCCCGCTGGCACGCGATGACGGCACCATCGTGTTGATCAATCGCGGCCTCGTGCCTGAAGAACTGGCCCGCGCAGGTGACTATGCCCGTGAAACGGGGCCCGTCACGGTCACCGGCCTGCTGCGGATGTCGGAAGATCACGGCTGGCTGTTCTCGCGCGAAAACAATCCCGAACAGCAGAAATGGTATCGCCGGGACATCGGATCGATCACCGCCGCCAGGGGCTATGAGATGGCGGCGCCCTATTTCGTCGACCAGAAGCTGAATGACCCCCAGGCATGGCCCCGAGGCGGTCAGACCGTGGTCCGTTTTCGCAATGCACATCTCGGCTATGCGCTGACGTGGTTCGCACTCGCCGCCGTGGTCATGGTGGGATATGGTCTGGTGCTTGCCAGCCATCGCGTCACCCCGCTCGACCCGGGCCGGTGATTCCACAGCCGCTGGACAAAGACCCCGCCGGGCGGGATGCGATATTCCCGGCAGGATCGGTTTCGGGCGGCACAACCAGATGCAGGCCGCCCGCGCCGATCAGTTCCTGGTCTTGTATTCGGACAGGTTGTCGGGGGTGACCAACTCGAATGGCACGGTCACGCGCTGATCATAGTCTTCGTCGCGAATGATCTTGAGGATCGTGTCCAATGCGCCCTGCGCCTGTCCCTTGGCCGACTGATAGACGGTCACATCCAGTTCGCCCGCATCCATGGCTACCAGGGCATCCTGGGTTGCATCGACTCCGGCGACGATCACCTCGTCCATGGGAATACCGGCCGATTTCAGCGCCTGAATCGCCCCCAGCGCCATTTCATCGTTATTCGCGATGATGGCATCCGGCTTCAGCCCCGAAGTCATCCAGTTTGTCATCAGGTCCAGCGCCGGAGTCCGCATCCAGTTCGCGGCCTGCTGATCAAGAACCGTGATCCCGTTGCAATCCTCGCCCGCCAGCACCTCTTCGGTTGCCTTGGTCCGGCCGCGCTGGCCGGTGGTGCCCAGTTGCCCCATCAGGATGACGGCTTCGCCCTTGCCCCCCATCAGCTTGCAGACCTCGCGGGTCTGAAGGCGCCCGGCCTGTTCCTCGTCCGATCCGACCCATGCCTGATCGGCGGGAAATTCCTCCATATTGGCCGGCAACATGTTCACGAAGACCAGCGGCACGTCATATTGCGCGGCCATCTCGGACATGGCCCGGCCCGAATCCGCATCCACCAGCATGGTGATGATGCCATCGACCCCCGAGGCCGCGAAGCTCTGGATCTGCGACTGCTGGCGCGCGATGTCGCCCTGGGCATCCTCCATCTGGACCTCGACGCCCAATTCCTCTGCATGGTCAGAGATATTGTGACGCAGCACGGTCAGAAAGTTGTCGTCAAACAGCGACATTGCAACGCCGATCCTTTCGGCATGCGCGGCACCGGCCATCAAGGCACAGATGGCCGAAGCGGTCAGGATCTTCTTCATGTGATTTCCTCCAGTTGGCTTGATACATCTCGCTTCCGGCTGCGGACATGACTGTTCCAACAAGGGAACGGCCAGGTTCCCTCTGGTTCTGTCTGCCCTGTGAGCTTTCTCACCTGCCGTCCGGATGCGTCCTGCGAACCACCCTGTCCGGGCTGTCCGTCCCCCCAAGGCACAGTCCGAATCTGCACCTTCCAGTTCACGGTAGCGGGCGAAATCCGGTTTCGCAACGAATATTGCGAACTATTTTTCCCGCAATATTCCTTTTATACCGTTGATTTAAATTAATATTATTCGCGGCCACTCGTGCCCGCGCCGGCAGTCGACCGACATTGACATGCCGGGATATTCAGTGCTTTTCGTTCCGCTGCCAGGGCTACGGAAGTCAATCCTGTTGCCCGATCAGAGGTGTCAGCAATGCGTGCCGACAGCCGTCAGATCGCTGCCCGATGCCCCTGCATATATTCATATTGATGCGAATAGACCTCGATGACATTGCCAAAGGGGTCGGTGCAGTAACACATCAGATAGGGCTGTCCGGCTCCGCGCTCGGGCCAGATATCGGAAATCTGCGTCCCGCCAGTCGCGACGATCCTGTCAACCAGTTTCGCCACATCGGGATCCGTGACACAGATGTGAAAGAACCCCCCGCGCCAGAATTCGACTTCGTGGTCGGGCTTCTGATAGGCGGGATCGACCGGCTGGAACAGTTCCAGACCAACGCTGTTGGCGGTGCTCATATGCGCCTGGCGCAGATGCTTGAGGTTCTTTCCCAGAACATTCAGGACCTGGGCACCATTGGGGCCGTCGTCACGCAGATCAAAGGGGCCCGCAACCAGAGTAAACCCCATGACGTCCGAATACCACGCGATTGCGGCTTCCAGATCGGGCACCACGATACCCACGTGATTGAATGCTACTGGACGGCTCATATATTCTCTCTCCCTTTTGTCGCATATCCATATTCATGACCCTTTCCGATCGGTCGATACCTCCCAATATCGAACCGAAGGATCACGATATATTGCCCCATGCCAAAACAGGTCCGCTTCGAAATTCAATTCCGATCTGTTTGAAACAGGATACGCTGATATCTCGGATATATGATGCAACCGATTGCATACTATTTCCAGAATTATTTCACTCAAGGCGTCAAAAACTTGAACTTCGCCAAAGCCCCGCCAATATGCCCGCGCATTCCGCCGCAGGCGGAAACACGGCAAGGATCACCCTGCCGCCGCCCAGCCTGCGTGCGGGATCTGACTGACGCAAGACTCCATGGACGGACAAAGCCCGAACACCCTTTGCCCGGTGGCCGGCATCCCGATCTCGGGACGCCGCACCATCAGGATATGCCGGGTCACCGGGCCTGGGAATGAACGACGTCCTGCCAGGTGCCACTTTCCGCCGAACGCAGCGCGGCATCGGTCACCTGCATGACCGCCAGCCCGTCCTCGAAGGTCGGCCAAACCGGTTGCTTGGTATGGATCGCGGTCAGGAAATCCTTGGCCTCGATGATGATCTGATCCTGGTATCCCGTGCCGTGACCCGGCCCAAGGCAGAACGGCTTGTAGTCGGGATGGGCCGGTCCGGTCAGGATCTTGGTGAACCCGCGATTTTCCTCGGGGCCTTCCATCCGATACAGCCAGATCGCGTTCTGATCCTCTTGATCGAAACGGATCGACCCCTTGGTGCCGAAGATTTCATAGGCATAGCCGTTCTTGCGCCCGGTCGCGACCCGCGATGCAAAGATATGCCCCATGGCACCGCTGGCAAAGCGACACATCATCTGCACCTGATCGTCATTGGTGACGACGCCACCGGGACGATCCTTGTGGACGGTTTCCATTTCGGCAATGACTCGATCAATCGGACCCATCAGCGCCAGTGCAGCGTTGAAGATATGCGGGGCCAGATCGCCGATGCAGCCATTGGCCATGCCGTCAGTGCGCCAATGGATCGGCAAATTCGGGTCCGAAAGGAAATCCTCGGTCATTTCCGCACGGAACCAGGTCACATCGCCGATGACACCGTCCTTGACAAGGTTGCGCACATGCTGCGTCGCCGGCGTGCGCACATAGTTGTAGCCGACCATATTCGTGTGACCCTGCGCGGCGCGGACCATGGCCTCGCTGTCTTCCAGCGACACACCCATGGGCTTTTCGCACATCACCGGCTTGCCAAGGGCAAATGCGGCCTCGGCAATCTCGCGATGATACTTCTGGGGGGTTGCAATGATGATCGCCTCGACACGCTCATCCGCAACAAGCTGACGCCAGTCCGAGGTCGCACGGGCAAAGCCAAAGCTCTGGCGATAGCCTTCGGCAGATTCATCGCTTGACGCGCAAATCATTTCCAGACGCGGTCGCAGCGGCGTATCAAAGACAGCAGCCACCGAGGCCATGGCGACGGAATGCGCCTTGCCCATATAGCCGCCACCAACGATTCCAATCCCAATCTCTGCCTTGGTCATGCCAGCCCCTCCTCAGAAAGCATTTGCAATCGGTTGCAGATTTTGTAGCGGCAAATGCCTCACCGCACAAGCGATAATCCGATGACATCTGTGAGCCTCAGATGAACCGTCACCGAAACTGCATCATCCGGCAGACTTCCGGGCAGCATTGGGAAACAGGAAACCTGGGAATTTCCATTCGGAATTCGACACTCATGTTCATGCCGAATTTCTGCGGAATTCATTCGACCAGACCTTTGACAGCCAAACCGGATTTTCCGATCAAATGGGCGGTCATTGCGGTTGCGCGACAACATGCAATCGCGACCGGCAGCACGACCATCACGAACACGACGATCTGAACAGATGACCGACCAGAGCCATGGCCCTCGGCCGGTCATCGTATCGTGAGTTGACCTTTCCCTGTCGCGCGGCACCCTCAGTTGCCCAGAAGGAAATTCGGCAGCCACAGCGCCACCGACGGCACATAGGTGGTAATCATCAGCGCGGGCAGCCAGGCCCCCGCGATCAGGATCATGGTCGGGCCAAGCGTCTCGTTTATCTGCGAGCGATTGATGCGCGCGGACAGATACAGCAGGGGCGCGGTCGGCGGCGTGATGTTCCCCATGCCCAGGTTGACGCCCAGAATGGCGGCGAAATGGATCGGGTCGATGCCGATCTCGACCGCGATGGGCAGCAGGACCGGGGTCGACAGCAGGACACCGCTGACATCATCCATCAGCATCCCGACGATGATCATGAAGACATTCAGCATCAGCATGATGACCAGAGGGTTGTCAGAAATGCTGCGCAATCCTCCAAGGATGACCTCTGGCAGTTCTTCGAAGATGAACAACCGGCTGAGGATCATCACCACGAAGAGCATCACCATGACGACGCCCGTGGTCACCGCCGTTTCTACCAGCGTATCGGCAAAATTCTTCAGGGTCAGGCCGCGATAGATCAGGAAACCGACGGGAATGGCATAGATTGCAGCCACACCTGCGGCCTCGGTCGGGGTCATCAGCCCGCCATAGATGCCGCCCAGGATGATGATCGGCATCAGCAGCGCGGGCGTCGCCTTGACGGTCTGCACCGATGCCTTGCGGATCACCTCGGCGGGCGGTTCGGCAGGGTTCATGATGATGCTGTCATTGCGGCGCAGCATCAGCAGATTGGTGATCGACAACAGGACCACCACGATCAGGCCGGGGATGACGGTGGCCAGAAAGCATTTCAGCACCGAAAGCTGCGCCACCCAGGCATAAAGGATCATCAGCGCGCTTGGCGGGATCAGCAGTCCCAGCGGCGCGGAACAGGCCAGCAGGGCAGCACTGTGCCCCTTGGGATAGCCGCGTTGTTCAAGCTTGGGGAACAACACGGTTCCGATGCAGGACAGCGTTGCCGCCGCGCTGCCCGAGATTGCCCCGAAAATGGCGCTGGCCAGAACACCTGCGACGCCAAGCCCACCACGCAGGCGACCAAAGACAATCTCGGCAATATTGACCAGCGGGTCGGCAATGCGGCCCTTTTCCATCAGCCCGCCCGACAGGATGAATAGCGGGATCGCCAGCAGAACCACCGTATTCATCTTGCTGTATCCGACCGGAATCAGCGAATCCGGACTATAGCCGCCCACATAGGCCAGAAAGATCGTGGCTGCGCCAAAGGCGAAGGGCACCGGCACCCCGATCACCAGCGTGAACAGCAGGATCAGGACCGCGATTACAACAATTTCCATCGGATTATTCCTTGGTTGGCCTGCCGGTAATCCGACGCCAGAAGTGAACGGATGCGTGCAGCGTCATCAGGATGAAGCCGACCAGGATGCCGGATTGCGGCACGACCAGCGGTATTTTCCAGCCCGGCGAGACCGGCCATCGCTCGATAGAAAATGCGATCAACAGCCAACTCCAATAGGTCAGGACAATCAGCACGCCCAGTTCGATCACATCACGCAGATAGCCCAGCACGCGCGTCACAACCGTGTCGCCCACCATCGACTGGATGAAATCGGCTTCGATATGGGATTGTTCGTATGACCCGAAGGCCGCGCCGATGAAATACAGCCAGAAGGCGGCGATCAGCAGAAATTCCTCGGCGCCATAAAGGTCATAGGCAAACAGATATCTGGCCAGAAACGAGGCGACCACAATCAGCATGATGGCAAGATTGCACAGGATCAGGATCGTGCGCTTCGCCAGTTCGAGTTTTCGCAAGAGCATGGGTAAAACCTTGAGAGCTTCCGGGGCAGGCCTCCGGGCATCGGACATACCGCTGGTGACCCGCCGCAGGACAAAGACGCCCGCACGGGTCACCGGAGGGTGATGTCTATTCGATGTCGGATTTCAGACAGCTCACCAGCTCGGCACCAAAGCGCTCTTCCAGCGCCGGCCAGGCCGTGGCGCGCACATCGGCCACGAACTTGCTGGCCTCCTCGCCCGAGAAGTCATGCACATTGATCCCCGCTTCGGTCAGCTTGGCCAGATATTCCTCGTCCTCTGCTTCGGCGCGGTTCACGGCCTCTTGCGCGGCTTGAGCCAGCGCGTCGCTTACGGTCTTGCGCTGCGCTTCGTCCAGATTTTCCCATGTCTTTTCGCTCATCACATAGGCCGTGGCTTCGACATAGGCGCGATAGGGGATGAAATCGGTGATGATGTCACGAAACCCCGTATAGTTCAGCGCCGCAGTGCCCCCGATCCAGCCATCAGCGACGCCGGTCTGCAACGCGGGATAGAGATCGGCATAGGAAATCGTGGTGCCACGAAACCCCATGGCCCTGGCTCCGGCGCTGAAGGTGTCAACCGGCGGAACACGGATCAGAACGCCCTTGTCCACACCAGCTTCCATCAGATGCTGCGCCGGTTTCGTCAGCGCTACGCCGATGAAGCCTTCGGGCACGATACCCATCAGCCGCACGCCCAGTTTCTCCTGCATGTCACCATAGGCCTTGTAAAAGCAGGAACCGGGCGAATAGATCCGGCGCATCTCGTCGTAATCCGACACCAGGAAGGGGAAGAAATTGGTTTCCAGATCGGGGTCAAGCTGGCTGGGCACCGACAAATGGGCGATATCGACATTGCCGCGGATGATATCTTCATAGACCAACGTGTAATCGCCCAACTGGTTCGACGGAAAGACCTTGGCCTCAAGCCCGACATCCGCCTCCTCGATTGCCTTCTCGACCTTTTTGAGTGCCAGCGTGGCGGGATGATCGGTTGCATGTTGTCCGGAGATCTTGAGCTTGATATCCGCGAATGAGGGCGTTGCGGCGGCAACCGCCAGCAATGCCCCGGCCGCAAGGCTGCGGGCTGTTTTCTGGAACATGGGTTGGGTCCTTCAGATGCATGTCATCGAACAGACTACGCAGATTTCAAGCGCCTCGAATTGAACGAATCACGCCAGACGTTGAATAAAAAACGTGTCCTGCCACCCGGATTAGGCCATGCCATCTGCCGGCGCAATCATGGATGATGCGGGTCCTGCTGGCATCGTCATGCAGCGTCAGGGCTCGGGGCTTCCGGCGATTCATGACATGTTCAAATTCACTATGGATCCGATCAAAAATATCGTCTGGAAATCGCTGTTGCGATGGGATATTTCAGCAGCAGTTGCGCCGATTTGAGCTTCAGCTTGCGGGCGCGTGAACAAATGCAGCTAAAGCGGAGAAGGCTCTGGCTTTCTCCCCATACATGCCCCTCGGGGCCAAAAGGAGAAGGTCATGCGAGACAATGTCGCTGAACTGGACAACCATGAATGGGCAAACGCATCCCGCGTTCCCGTCGCGCAAATTCTGGACAGCCGTGCGGCATTTCCCAGCCAGCAGTTGTCCTTTGATATCCTGCTGGAAAGCGACGAGCCCTGGCACGGGCTGGAACTTTGCGCGCAACTGACCCGCAAGGGGCTGTTGGTCAGGAATATCGTCTATCGCGACCCGGGGCGCATCCTGCTGCAGTTTCAGGATGATCGCAGCATTGCGCCGCAGGAACTCGCAGACCTGTTTGACAGCAGCTCTCAGGTCTGTGTGTCGCGCTGGACCACGGTTCTGGGCGGCACGGCCTGACCCGTCTGACGGGTCAGATCGCGGGGCGAGACCCCGAAGCGGCGCTTGAACAGTGCATTGAAGTTGCCCTGTGCCAGCCCTGCCGCATCGGCGACCTGAACCAGCGTCATCTCGGTGCCGATCAACAGGGAATAGGCGCGCTCAAGTCGCAGATTGGTGGCAAATTTCTTGGGTGACAGCCCGGTATGGCGCACGAACATCCGCTCAAGCTGTCGGCGGGAAATCTGCAGGCTGTCCGCCCATTCCTCGATATCCAGTTCGGCGTCCAGATTTTCTTCCAGATAGTCTATGGCGCGGGACAGTTTCGGGTTCTGCAATCCGAATGCCTTCGAGGTCAGGCTGCGCTGCATGTCCTGCGGGCTGCGCACATGCAGTTGAAGGCACATGTCCGCCACCGCTGCGCGCAATGCGCGACCGAAATCGCGTTCGATCAGATGCAGCATCAGATCGGTCGAGGCCACGCCCCCCGCGCTGGTGATGATCCGCCCGTCATCGACAAAGGCCGAGGGGCGCAGGGCAAGGCCGGGATATTTCTCTTCGAAAACCGCCTGACATTCCCAGTGCAGGGTGAACTCATGCCCCTGAAGAATGCCCGCCTTCTGCAGCGCATAGGCACCGGTGCACAGCCCGCCCACGACATGGCCGCGCCGCCATGACGCACGCATCCAGTCGGCCAGGGGCTGCGGCGTCAGCGCCTCGGCATTGTCTCCCGAACAGGCAAGCAGGATCCCGTCGCGTGGCAGGTCGCCGAAACTTCCGTCCGAGGACAGGCTCAACCCGTTCGAGGCCATCACCGGCTGCCCGTCAAGCGAGCGCGTCTGCCAGTGATACAGCGCCTTGCCCGTCAACTGGTTGGCAATGCGCAGCGGCTCGACCGCCGCCGAAAAGGAATGCATCGAGAAATTCGGAACAAGCGCAAAGACAAAGGCACGCGCGGCACCGTCATGGACAATCGGAAAATGCACATGCCCGGATTGCCGGGCACGCTCCTGCAAGGAATCCGCGCCTGCCTCGCCCGGCCCGGAGCTGACATTGCTCATCCGCTTTCCTTTCCGCGCCCGACCGGCCTAGGTCCAGTCCATCACCACCTTGCCCGCCTCGCCCGAGATCATGGCGGCAAAGCCGGTTTCGAAATCATCAATGGAAATGCGGTGGGTGATCAGATCGGTCAGATCCAGACCCGATTGCACCAGCGCGATCATCTTGTACCAGGTCTCGAAGATCTCGCGCCCATAGATGCCTTTCACGTTCAGCATCTTGAAGATGATCTTGTTCCAGTCGACGGCGAATTGCGTCGGGGCGATGCCCAGCAGGGCAATCTTGCCGCCATTGTTCATCTTGTCGATCATGTCGCGCATGGCCGGGGCTGCGCCAGACATTTCCAGTCCGACATCAAAGCCCTCGGTCATGCCAAGACGGGCCATGACATCCTTCAGCGACTCTTCACCGGCATTGACGACATGCTGAACGCCCATGCGTTTGGCCAGTTCGATCCGATAGGGGCTGATATCGGTGATCACCACCTTGCGCGCACCGACCTTTTGCGCCACCAGCGCGCCCATGATGCCGATCGGCCCCGCGCCGGTCACCAGAACGTCTTCGCCCACCAGATCAAAACTCAGCGCGGTGTGAACCGCATTGCCGAACGGGTCGAAGATTGCCGCGATTTCATCGGGAATGTCATCCGGGATCGGCACGACATTATCCTCGGGGATGCAGAGATATTCGGCAAAGCTGCCGGGACGATTGACGCCGACGCCCTGCGTGTTGCGGCAAAGATGCCCGCGCCCGGCGCGACAGTTGCGGCAGGTTCCGCAAACCACATGCCCCTCGCCCGACACCCGCTGGCCGATGCAGAACTTGACCGCGGCCGAGCCGCAATCGACGATTTCGCCACAGAACTCATGCCCGACCACCATCGGCACGGGCACGGTTCTGGCCGACCATTCGTCCCATTTCCAGATATGCACATCCGTCCCGCAGATCGCGGATTTGCGCACCTTGATCAGCACGTCATTCGGGCCTGGCTCGGGCACCGGCACATGCTCCATCCACAAGCCCGCCTCGGGTCTGGATTTGACCAGCGCCTTCATTTCGTTGCTCATTGGATGATCTCCATCTCGCGGCCCACCTCGATAAAGGCGTCTATGGCGCGATCCAGCTCCGCCAGGCTATGGGCCGCCGACATCTGGGTGCGGATCCGGTCCTGACCACGCGGCACCACCGGAAAGCTGAAGGGGGCGACATAGACGCCCTTCTCATCCAGACGCCGCGCCATGTCCTGCGCCAGTTTCGGATCGCGCAGCATCACCGGAATGATCGGATGCTCGCCCGGCAACAGGTCGAATCCGGCGGCCGACATGCGGGCACGGAAATGCGCGGCATTCTGCATCAGCCGGTCGCGCCGTTCGGTGCTGGCCTCCAGCATGTCCAGCACACGGATCGAGGTCTGGGCGATCACCGGTGCCAGCGTGTTGGAAAACAGATAGGGGCGCGAACGCTGGCGCAGCCAGTCGATGACCTCTTTCCTGCCCGAGGTATAGCCGCCCGAGGCCCCGCCAAGCGCCTTGCCCAAAGTGCCGGTCACGATGTCGACGCGGCCCATGACATTGCAATGCTCGATCGAGCCGCGCCCGGTCTTGCCGACGAAACCGACCGCATGGCTTTCATCCACCATCACCATCGCGCCGTATCTTTCCGCCAGATCGCAGATCTCGGACAGGCGGGCGATATAGCCATCCATGGAAAAGACGCCATCGGTCGCGATCAGCTTGAAGCGGCAATCGGCGGCGGCCTGCAGCTGCGCCTCCAGATCGGCCATGTCGGAATTGGCATAGCGAAAGCGTTTTGCCTTGCACAGCCGCACCCCGTCGATGATCGAGGCATGGTTCAGCGCATCCGAGATGATCGCGTCTTCCGGCCCCAGCAGGGTTTCGAACAGCCCCGTATTGGCGTCAAAACAGCTGGAATAGAGGATCGTGTCCTCGAACCCCAGAAAGCGCGAGATCCGTGCCTCAAGTTCCTTGTGTTCTTCCTGCGTGCCGCAGATGAAACGCACCGAGGACATGCCATAGCCATAGCGGGCCAGCGCCTCGCGCCCCGCTTCGATCAGATCGGGGTGATCGGACAGGCCAAGGTAATTGTTGGCGCAAAGGTTGACGACCTCTTTGCCCGATTGCAGCGCCACCGTGCCCGCCTGTTTCGAGGTGATCACCCGTTCGGTCTTGTACAGACCGGCCTGACGCAGATCGTCCAGTTCGCGCCTCAGGTGGTCGATGAAATGCTTGGTCATTCGCGCTCTCCGAAAATATTGGTCAAACCGGCCAGCCAATCGGTGAAATACCGGCAGCGGCTGCGTTCGACGCCGATGGTCCAGCGGGTTTCCCCCTCGTGCAGGACCACCGCCGGAATGCCTGCCAGCAACGTCCGTTTGGCATGTCCGACCGGCAACCCCTCGGCCTGCAAAGAGATGAAACCACCCTGATGCAACAGATCTTCAACCCCCGCCCCCTCCAGCGTCAACCACCCAAGCGCATCCGTGAACCGGCTGGCATGGGCCGTACGATCGGGAAAGGCCGTCGCGACAGCGCCCAGCAGATCAGCTTCGGCCTCGGGCGGGCACAGCAAAATCCATGACCTCGGCGTCAGCCAGATGGCGCAGAGATCCCCGCTGTGTGCCATCGCCCCATGGGTCCGGGGCAGATCGCAACCAAGCGCCTGCGCGAGATCAGCCGCGAAATCCGCGCCCGGTCCGGTGACGGTGATCAAGACCGCGCCCATATCGCTGCGCTCCTGCGCCTTGGCATGGGTGATATCGGCAAGCGCGGCGGGCGAGCCAAAGCTGTTCCCCAGCGCCGACATGGCGTCCAGCATCATGCGTGCAACCTTTCGTTTTTCGGATCGACGAAGACCGGCGAACAGATTTCTGCCTCGCTCACCCTGCCCTCGGCATAAAGTTTCACCCTCTGCCCCATGCGTTTTGAGCCCCCCTCCACCAAAGCCATGGCGATATTGCCCGCCAGCGGACTGTCGCATACCGAGGTGACATTGCCGATCGTCGGACAGGGGATCTGGTCATGCCCCTCGGCCAGAATACGTGCACCGATCCTGATCGGCACATCCACCGGCTTCAGCCCGACCAGTTCTTCGCGGTTCTCCAAGGCATTGAAAGGCAGCGACAGAGCGCGTTTGCCGATGAAATCGGCCGCTTTCTTTTTCACCACCCCGCCCATGCCGATATCCAGCGGCGTGGTGCGGCCATTGGTATCGGCCCCCAGATGCAGATAGCCCTTTTCCAGACGCAGACGCAGCCAGGCCTCCATGCCGATGCCCGTGGCGCCCATATCGGCGCCTTCGCGCAGAGCGGCCTGCATCAGCGCATGTCCATAGCGGGCCGGAACCGCGATCTCGTACTGCAATTCGCCTGTAAAGCTGACCCGTGCCACGCGGGCGGGCACGCCGCCGATGCTGCCCTCGCGGAACTGCATATGCGCAAAAGCTTCACCCGAAATATCGAAATCGGGGCCAAGCCGTGCCAGCAGGTCGCGCGCCTTGGGGCCCGCCAGCGCAATCGCCGCCCAGTTCGATGTCACCGGTGCGATGGCCACGGCCATGCCCGGCCATTCGGTCTGACGCCAGCGCTCGAACCAGGCCGCCACCGTTTCGGCGTTTCCCGAAGTCGGACCGGCCAGGAAGAAATTGTCATCGACGCAGGCGACAACGCCATCGTCAAAGATGATCCCGTCATCATGGCACATCACCGAATAGCGGATACGGCCCGGTTTCAGCGTCGCCAGATTGCTGACATAGAACTTGTTGATGAATTCCCGCGCATCCGGTCCCACCACTTCGACCTTGCCAAGGGGCGAGGCATCGAAGACCCCGACCGCATTGCGCACGGCCAGCATCTCGGTCCTGACCGCTGCCTCGCGATCTGCGCCGTTGCATTCATACCAATCCGGGCGCTGCCAGCCGAAATCCTCGAACTGCGCCGCCAGTGCGACATGGGCGCCATGGGCGGGCATCAGGCGGCGCGGCGCGTAACCATCCTCTTGCCGGTGATGGGCAATCGCGCCCATCCTCGTGGCCGTATAGGGCGGGCGGAAGGTGGTCGTGCCGACCTTGGCGACCTCGCGTCCCGTGGCAGCGGCCATGATCGCCAGACCGTTGATGTTCGAGGTGCGGCCCTGATCCGTCCCCATGCCAAGCGTGGTATAGCGCTTGAGATGTTCGACCGAGACATAGTTTTCCCTCGCCGCAAGCTGCACGTCCGAGGCTTTCACATCGTTTTGCAGATCGACGAACATCTTCTTGGTGCTGCCCGTCGCGGCCTGCCACATCGGCACGACCTCGCCCATGCCCAGAGGCACATCGGCCAGCGGCGCATCGCGGCCGGTCGCGGCAATCGCCTGCCCGGCAGCATGACCCTGCACCAGCACATCCGACAGCTCCCGCGCTCCGGTCGCGGCCCCTGCCCCATGCCAGCCCTGTGGCAGGCTGGTGCAGATGAAGGACGAGCTTTCTTCGTCATAGACCGGCCTGGCACCGCGATGGGCGGCCAGATGGATCATCGGCGTCGCCCCGCCGGCCAGCGCCAGTGCATCGCAGGATATCCGCTGTTCCGCGCCCGCGTGATCGATGACCCGCAGCGATCTGACAGCCTTGCCGCCCTGAATATCGGCGATCTGCGCCTGAAGATGGATCTGCACGCCCCCGGCCCGTGCGGCCTCAAGATGCGCGGCCGAGGGGCGCGCGCGGGTGTCGATCAGCACCGGTGCCTCCATCCCGGCCTGGATGGCCCTGAGCGCGGTCAGATAGCCGCTGTCATTATTGGTAAAGACAGCAAGCCGTTCGCCCGGCGCAACGCCATATTCACCGATGAACTGGCGCACCGAAGCAGACAGCAGCACGCCGGGCCGGTCATTGTTCTGACAGACCAGCGGCCGATCGACGGAACCCGTGGCCATGACCACCTGACGGGCCCGCAATTTCCAGATCCGCTCGGCCCGAAGGCCCGCGCCATCCACGAAGCTCTCGATCAGGGTGAAGAAATTGCCCTCATAGGCACCGGTGACAAAGGTATTCAGCAGCACATTGCCGCCATCGGCCCTGCAATCCGCCACGACCTTGTCGGCCCATGCCATGCCGTCCTGACCGTCGATGCGGGCATCTTCCCAGCGCAGCGCGCCGCCCGCGACGGGGGCATGATCGACCAGAACCACCTCGCGACCCGAGCCTTGCAGGCTGCGCAGGGCCGCCAGACCGGCAGGACCGGCCCCGATGACCAGAACGTCGCAGCTTGCATGGCGGTATTCGCGCCCACGCGCATCGACCGAACCATCCGGCGCGCCGAAGCCTGCCGCCTTGCGGATAGCCTCTTCATACCAGCTCCAGTTGGGCCATTTCAGCGTCTTGTAATAGAAGCCCGCCGTCATGAAGGGCGAAGCCAGACGGGTCGCCAGCGACGCCAGATCGAATTGCGGCGAGGGCCAGCCGGTGACGGAGCGCGCCTGCAACCCCTCGACCAGTTGCACCTGTCCGGCGCGCAAGGCCGGTTCGCGCCCATGACCGTCGATGACTTCCAGCATGGCGTTGGGGTCTTCGATCCCGGCGGCATAAATCCCGCGCGGGCGGTGATATTTGAAGCTGCGCCCCAGCGTGCCGACGCCATTGGCCAGCATGGCCGAGGCCAGCGTGTCCCCCGCAAAGCCCTGCATCGCGCGGCCATCAAAGGTGAAGTTCAGGGGCCGGGACCGGTCGATCCGGCCGCCCGATGTCAGACGATAGCCGCTCATGCGCTCAGCCTCTTGTCGAAGGTCACAACTTCCAGAACCGCGTGGCTGACCGTATCCCGCGCCACCTTGAACCATTGCCCGCAGCCCGCCGAGCAGCACCATTGTTCATGGTGAATGCCCTTGGGGTTGTTGCGGAAATAGAGATAGTCCGTCCAGGTTTCGTCACTGACCGTGGTCGGGTCCACGGGGCGGATGATTTCGGCCTCGCCGCCATAGGTCAGCTCTTCTTCATGCCGATCCTGGCCACAATAGGGGCAGTTGATTACGATCATTCTGTGGCCTCTTAATGTGCAATGCCTGCTGCGGCACCTTCGTCCACCAGCCGGTTGTCCCGGAAACGGTTCAGTCCAAAGGGCGCGGCCAGTTCATGGGGGCGGCCCGTGGCAATCGAATGCGCCAGCATATAGCCGCCCGCCGGAATGGCCTTGAACCCGCCGGTGCCCCAACCGCAATTGATGTACATGTTCTCGACCGGCGTCTGCCCGAGAATGGGCGAACTGTCGGGTGAGATGTCGACGATCCCCGCCCAATGCCGCATCAGCCGCATCTGGCTGAAGGCGGGGAACATTTCCACCGCCGAGGTGATGACCTTTTCGATGGTCGGGAAATTGCCGCGCTGCCCATAGGAATGATACAGGTCCAGCACGCCGCCCATCACCATTTCGCCCTTCTGGGTCTGGTTGATATAGACACCCGTGCCCGGCGAGATCACCACATGGTCCAGAAACGGCCTGACCGGTTCCGACACCATCGCCTGCAGGCAATGGCTGGTGATCGGCAGGCGGAATCCGGCCTTTTCGGCAATCACGCCGGAATGCCCGGCCACGGCCACGCCCACACGGTCGGTCTCGATGCGCCCGCGCGAGGTATTGATCGCGGTGATCCGGCCATTCTCCTGCTCGAACCCCTGCACCTCGCAATTCTGAATGATATCGACGCCAAGACGGTCGGCTGCACGGGCATAGCCCCAGGCCACCGCGTCATGACGGATCGTGCCGCCGCGCTTTTGCAGGAACGCGCCACGCACCGGATAGCGGCCCTTCATCTGCAGTCCGGGCATCATCTGCGCCACCTGCGCCGCGCCGATGATCTCGCCATCGACACCATTGCACTGCAGCCAGTTGGCCTTGTGCCGCGCGCCTTCCATCTGGTGCTGGTCTTCGATCAGCGTCAGCCAGCCGCGCTGGGACAGCATGATGTTGTAGTTCAGATCCTTGCCCAAAGTCTCATACAGGCGCAGCGCCATGTCATAGATGGCGGCACTTTCGGGAAACATGTAATCCGAACGCACATTGGTGGTGTTGCGCCCCGTATTGCCGCCGCCCAGCCAGCCCTTTTCCAGCAGGGCGATATTGGTCATGCCGTATTCACGGGCGAGGTAATAGGCCGTTGCCAGCCCATGCCCGCCGCCGCCGATGATCACGGCGTCATAACGCGGCTTGGGTTCGGGCGAGCGCCAGGCCTGCTGCCAGCCCTTGTGACCGGAGAGCCCCTGCCACAACAAGTTGAAAACATTGTAGTTCATTCAGGTCTTCGCTCCATCTGGCAAGCGTGCCTTGTAGAGTTCGGCAGCGCGGGCGACATTCTCGGCATCAAGGGTGAAACCCAGTCCGGGACCGGTCAGAACCGGCATCCGCCCGGCGACAGGCATCAGATCGGGGGTCTGCACGATGTCCCATTCAAGGAATTTCAGCATATGCTGGTTGCCATCGTCGATATTCGGGCAGGCGGCGGCGGCCATATGCGCCGCGCAGGTGGTAATGCCGGTCTCATAGAGTCCATGGATGCAGATATTCACCCCGGCCAGCTGCGCGACGCGGGCGATGTCGGTCATCCGCGCCAGACCGCCACATTCATGCGGGCCGATCACGATCAGATCGGCGGCCTGCTGGCGGATGGCCTCATAGGCCTCGTCCGGGGTGAACACCGATTGGTCGGCGGCAATCGCCACCGGAGAGGTCGCGCGCACCTGTGCCAGACCCGACAGGCTTTCCGCAGGGGTCGGCTGTTCGACGAATTCCAGATCATAAGGCGCAAGACGGGCGATCATCTGCCGGGCCTCCAGCGGCGACCAGCTTTCATTCGGATCAATCCGCAGGCGAGCGGCGGGGCCGATGGCCTCGCGCACGGCCTTGACCGTCGCCAGATCACGCGCGGCGCCGAATCCGGCCTTGATATAGATGACCTCAAAACCCTGTTCGACGAAGTCCCGGGCCTCACGTGCCACCGCCTCAGGCGTCTTGCCCATGGCAAAGCCGAAATAGCCGATATGTTCATGTGCGGCGCCGCCCAGCAGCGCATGAACCGGCCTGTTCACGGCCTTCCCCAGCACATCCCAAAGCGCCATTTCCAGCCCGGCCAGTATCTGGCCGCCGAACCGTGGCGCACTGCATACTGCCTGGGCGCGGAACAGCGCCGTATAGGCCTCGCGCATCAGCAGCCGTCCCTGATAGGGATCGCGCCCGATCATCAGGGCGGCGGCATCCTCGACCAGCGCCTTGATGGCCCGCCCATTGGGCGCGGCAATACATTCACCATGGCCGGTGATGCCCGTGTCGGTTTGCATCTCGACCAGCAGAACCTCGGCTCCGTCGATCTGCCCGTGGGCCCAGTAGAACGGGGCCTTGTAAGGCACGAATAGCGGCGTGATCTTGATCTTGGCGATTTTCATGGTTTCCGTGGCTCCTACCCGGTCATCAAATTGAACTTGTCCTTTACCGCCGGGACGAGGCTTGTCCTGATTGGTAAGCTACAGCGATTATTTCTGGCTTTCTTGAAAGAAACATCAATGCTGTTGTACAGATCAAAACGACCAGCCAGAGGATCAATGCCTTGCCAGACCTCGAGTTTCCTTCAAGCCTGTTTCCGGCGCCATCGGAACCGCCCGAGCTTATGCCTGAAATGCGGGTCGGCATC
This sequence comes from Paracoccus seriniphilus, assembly GCF_028553745.1. Classification (NCBI taxonomy): domain Bacteria; kingdom Pseudomonadati; phylum Pseudomonadota; class Alphaproteobacteria; order Rhodobacterales; family Paracoccaceae; genus Paracoccus; species Paracoccus seriniphilus. The sequence goes on along the minus strand of NZ_CP067130.1, from coordinate 184,804 downwards.
ATCCTCAGCCCGACCTTTTCGCTGTTGCCCGTCGCCAGTTTTCTTGATGCCCTGCGCCACGCGGCGGATGAGGCCGATTTCAGTCGCCAGATCTATTGCAGCTGGAAGATCATCGGCCCAACCGAAGGCGAGGATGTGGTTTCAAGCTGTGGCCTTGCCTCGCGGGTCGACAGCGCCTTCCCCGACCCATGCGAATTCGACTATCTTGTCGTGGCCGGTGGACATCTTCCCGAATGTCTTGCCCTGCCCGAAGAGACATTGGATTACATCCGCAGGTCACGGGCGGCCAATGTCGCGCTGGTGGGCATCTGCACCGGCAGCTTCATCCTTGCGCAGGCCGGGGTGATGGAAAACACCCGATGCGCCGTCCATGTCGAACACAGCCGGCAATTGCGCGCGCTGTTCCCTGACGCCATTCCGGTGACCGATCAGCTGATCGTTTCGGACAACGGCATCTTCACCTGTCCGGGGGGCAGCACGGCGCTGGATCTGGCATTCTCGTTGATCCGGTCACGTTGCGGGCGCGCCCGCGCGGTCAAGGCCCTGACCTCGCTGATGGTGGGGAAAGAGCGGGCGGCGAAACTGGCCCCCGACCGCGAATATGCGCATCTGTTTTCCTGCGGCAACTCCAAGGTCGAAAACGCGCTTGGCATCATGGAAAGCCATCTGTCCTCGCCTTTCACCATCAAGGATCTTGCCGAGCAGGTGAACATCACGCCCAGTGGCCTGCTGGCCGCCTTCAACCGTCACGCCGGGATCGGGCCGATGGAAGTCTGGCGCAACATGCGTCTGTCGCACAGCCGCTGGCTGTTGCTGAACACCAATCGCACCATCACCCAGATCGCCTATGAATGCGGCTTTTCGGATTGCGCGCATTTCAGTCGCTGGTTCCAGAAGAAATACGGCACCTCTCCGACCCGTTTCAGAATGGTCCGCAAGGATTCCCCCAAGGCGACGTGATTGATGCGCGGCAAGGCGTGTACCGGCCCTGCCGAGCCTGCGAAACCGTCAGTCTTGCGATGAAGGCGTCAAAGGCCGGATCATCGGGTGATTGCGCCGCGCCCGGGTCCTGCACCGCCGGTCAGATCGAACAGGAAGTGTCGATAGGAGGCCGAAGAGGGCAAGGAGCGGGTCAGATCCTCTTTCAGATCCGTCGCCACCCCGTTCCAGCCAGACTGACGCACACCGCGCACCAGCTCGCGCGACACGTTCAGCCCGACCATGGCGAACCGCATGTCGCGACAGAAACGGAAGAGCGGCAGATACAGCCCGGCCGGGACGCCGTCCTGGTCCAGCCAAAGCCGCCGCGATATGCAACTGTCAGCGGTGATGGTCGGCCCGGTCATTCGGTGTCTTGAACCGGTGCCGAACCCTCGGGGGCGACCGGGATCGGGGACTCGTTGTCGCGGCCCTCGGCATCGGTGATCGTCGTTCCCTCGGGCGGGGCCGTCGTTGCGATTCCTTCATCCTGTTCGTCCATGCCGAAAGGAAAGACGAAATACAGCAGGACCGCGACGATTATGGCCGCCGCGATGGCGAAAATTGCGGGACGGTGCCGGCTGGCCGCGCGTTCCAGATTGTTGTCATCGTGAGACATGAAGATCTCCCTGTTCAAAATGCGGATCCGATGGGGACAAATGGGTCATTTCACGCGCAACCCGACAGGATCCCCGCCAGGAAAAGGAGGGATTTGCCAATGCCAATTGCGGTGAAATTCCCCGGTTCGGCTGCGCAACAGGCCGAGGGGTCGGTTCAGGGACCGTCCCGCCTGTTACGCTCCAGCCTGAGCAGATCGGATCAGAGGGCGGCGGCGTTGACGCCACCGGTAGCGATCGCGGTCATGGTGCGATCCCCGTCATAGGTATGGTCCAGACAATCCTGCAGCTTGGCGCCATCCTGATCGTGCCCCAGCCGGTTGGCAAAGGCCACGAGACTGCCATAGCCCGCCAAGGCATAATGCACCATGCGCTGGTATTGCGTGATGATGCAGGCATCGCGAACATCCGGATCTGCGAAATCTTCCTCCAGCGCATGCGCCCTGGCTTCGGCAACCAGGCCAGCCATGCCCTTGCAATCTTCGCCATTGGGCGCAATGCCGTGACGGTTGCAGATTTCCTCGACGGTCCGGATGCCCTGCTGAATGCCGTTCGATCCGGCGATCAGCGCCCTGGACAGATCGGAGTCCTGCGCGGCCTCTCCGAGTTGGGTCAGAACGTTCAACGCCTGAGTGTTGGCGCTCCATTGATCCTGCAACTGGTCGTGGAAAAGATCTTCCAGTGTATTGATCGTCATGATGTCGGCCTTTCTGTTCGGCGTTCCATTTCGTGACCAACGGCGGGTCTGGAGGATTGGTTCCTTCCCGGATGGATCAGCCCTTACGGCCGATGACCGCCGGGCACCCGCCGTGAGGGGAGCAGGTTTGCCGGGATTGGACATTGTCAGGCCACTGGTGGCGGATGATCCCGTCCTGACAAGACCCATTTCAGGGAAACCAGCAAATCTCTGGAACATCCGTCCGCGGAATTCGTTTCGACTCTGTCACCCCGACCGACACGACAGCCCTTCGGAGATCAAAGTTGCCTGAACACGAAAGCGTCCTGACAAGCGTCGTCAATGACCTTCAGAAATGCGCCAGGGACACGCCGGGATCAAAGGTTCGTGCCGGCGATCTGCTGGCGACATTGGGGCATCGCGGTTACGGAGCCGCGCTTGCAATCCTGCCCCTGATCGAATTGTCTCCAATCGGAGGAATCCCCGGGTTCCCGACCATGCTGGCCGTTGTTCTGGCCGTGCTGACGCTCAGACTCTTGCTGGGTTACAAAAGTTTCTGGGCGCCGAACTGGTTGCGCAGGCGCGAACTGAGGTCAGATCGGGTGATCAGATCCGTCGAATGGCTCAGACCGTTGTCGCAGCGCATCGACGCCAAGCTGCACGAGCGTCTGTCGCGTTTTGCGGGCCCGGCCGGTCGCCGCGCTGCCGGTTGCGTCATCCTGGGCCTGCTGCTGACCGTCCCCCCATTGGAAATCGTTCCCCTGGCCAGTTCCGCCCCGATGATCGTGATCGCGATTTTCGGGCTGGGCATGTTGTTCAGCGATGGTCTGTTGATGCTGCTGGGGTTCATCGGCGCGACCATTGCCGTGGTGGGCGGGCTGTCATTCCTGATTTGAAGCGGGGCAAGGCATCGCCGGGCCTGCCGGCCGCACATTCGGACCGATGACTCCCCGAAGCGCGTGCAAGGATGATACCTTTGCCTCACCATATGTCTTCGATCTGGTCGAGAAGCGCGGCGATGACGGGGTCCTCCTTCCGCTCCAGCAGGGTCAGAAAGACCAGGCAGGCCGGAACGCGCAGCTCTTCGCTGACGGCCAGCCCATAGGCCTGCCTGTGATGCAGGGCGATGGACTCTCGGCACAGGCTCAGCCCCACCCCGGACAGCACCATTTCCGTCATCGACGCCTCGTGATCAACAAGCGCCACCGCATTCTGCACGCAGCCATGACCGGCAAAAATCCGGGTCAGCAAGCGGTTGTGAACCGATTGCGGAGATGTGCCGATCCATGGCAGTGCGGCCACCTGCGCCCAGTTGGCCCCGGAAAGATGCCTTTCCCAGCCCGCCGGAGCGATGACGCGATAGGTGAACTCGGCCAGCTTCCTGCTGTAAAGCGGCCGGTCCGAGGCAAGACGATCCACCTCGTCAGGGGCGGTCAGGTAGAACCCGGCATCGATCTGTTGCCGCTTGAGCTTTGCAAGTATCTCGCCGCTGACGCCATGGATCAATTCGGTGGTGATCCCGGGATGCGCCGCACCCAGTCGGCCGAGCAGGCGGCCAAGACGGATGAACTCGGGGTCGACGATGGTGCCGATCTTCAGCATCCCCGAGACCTGACCACATTGCTTGCTGGCGCTGCGCTGGAACTCGGTCATGGCGGCAAGCACCTGCCGGGCCCGGGGCAGCAATGTCACACCGTCCGGGGTCAGCACCAACCCGCGCGACGTGCGATTGAACAGCACGATCCCTGTCTCTTCGCTCAACTTCCTGATCTGGTGGCTGATCGCGGGTTGGGTGAGGTTCAGCACCTCGGCCGCGCGCGACACGCTTCCCTCGCGCGCCACCGTCACGAAGGCGAGGATACCATTCAGGTTCGAAAATCTTGTCATATTACGATCTTTAATATCGCAATGAGGAATTTGTCATTGGCAAAACCTGTCCGGGCTTTCTAAGCCTGTAAGAATAGCTGCGCCGGGAGGAGCTATCACCGCCGAGGATGCCCCTGATATGGGGGTGTCTTTGGGGCTGGATCTTCTCGTGGTGCTGCGGGACAGACCGGGGGGGGGCATCACGATGCGCAATACCGAAACGGATTTTGACTTCATCGTGATCGGTGGCGGTTCTGCAGGCTGCCTCATGGCCAACCGGCTAAGCGCAGATCCGGCCAACCGGGTGCTGCTGCTGGAAGCCGGAAAGAAGGATAACTATCCTTGGATTCATATTCCTGTCGGATATCTCTATTGCATCGGCAATCCGCGCACCGACTGGATGTATGAGACCGAGGCCGACAAGGGCCTGAACGGGCGCCGCCTGCGCTATCCGCGCGGCAAGACCCTGGGAGGCTGTTCATCGATCAACGGCATGATCTACATGCGCGGTCAATCGCGTGACTACGACAACTGGGCGCGGCTCAGCGGCGAACAGGAATGGGACTGGGATCATTCACTGCGCGATTTCATGGCGCATGAAGATCATTGCACGCTGGATGGCGGGGCCGATCCGGCGACCGGCGACAATGGCCGCTTTTCCGACATGCACGGTCACGGCGGCGAATGGCGCGTCGAGAAACAGCGGCTGCGCTGGGACGTGCTGGACAGTTTCGCCAAAGCGGCCCAGCAGGCGGGGATCGAAAGAACCGAGGATTTCAACGGTGGCGACAATGCCGGCGTCGGCTATTTCGACGTCAACCAGTGCTCGGGTTGGCGATGGAGCAGCGCGAAAGCCTTTCTGAGACCCGCCAGATCCCGGCCCAATCTGGCTGTCTGGACCGAAGCACAGGTCGAAAAGCTGGTTTTCACGATCGGCGCGGATGGCCAGCCGCGATGCGCGGGGGCAAGGGTCAACCGCAGGGGACAGGTCGTGACGGTCTCGGCCCGGCGCGAGACGGTGCTCTCGGCGGGGGCGATCAACTCTCCGCAGATATTGCAGCTGTCGGGCATTGGTCCGGCTGCGGTGTTGCAGGCGCATGGAATCGAGGTTCTGCGCGATGCGCCTGTGGGCGAAAACCTGCAAGACCATCTGCAGATCCGCGCGGTGTTCAAGGTCAAGGGCACGCGCACACTGAACACCCTGGCCGCAAGCCTTTGGGGTAAGGCGATGATCGGTGGGGAATATCTGCTGAGGCGTTCCGGTCCGATGAGCATGGCACCCAGCCAGTTGGGTGCCTTTACCCGCTCGGACCCGGGGCGCCGTTATGCCAATCTTGAATATCACGTCCAGCCGCTCAGCCTGGATGCCTTTGGCGAGGACCTGCATCGTTTCCCGGCGATGACCGTCAGCGTCTGCAACCTCAACCCGACAAGCCGGGGCAACGTGCGCATCCGCTCGGCCAATTTCCGCGATGCGCCGATGATTTCCCCCAACTATCTGGACACCGAGGATGACCGCAAGGTCGCGGCCGACAGCCTTCGTCAGGTGCGCAAGCTGATGGCCCAACCCGCGATGCAGCCCTATCAGCCCGAGGAGTTCAAGCCCGGCCCGCAATATCAAAGCGACGCGGAACTGGCCCGTCTGGCCGGCGATATCGCCAATACGATCTTTCACCCCGTCGGCACCGTGAAGATGGGGCGCGAAGACGATCAGACCGCCGTTCTTGATCCGCATCTGCGCCTGAAGGGCGTGGCCGGGCTGCGCGTCGTGGATGCCAGCATCATGCCCGAAATCACCAGCGGCAACACCAATTCCCCGACCCTGATGATCGCGGAAAAGGCAGCCCGCTGGATCCTTGCCGGACAGTAACCCAGCGTCCGTTTCGGCAGGGATCATGCGTATCCAGACTTCGAACCTGCCTCTGACCCGGGGGCAGGAAGGTCGATCTTGAACCGAAACTTGCAGGCCCTGTCGTGACGGTTGTGACGGGGCTGTTGCTCAGCATTCGGGCAAGTTGACCGCAAGGCCTCCGAGGCTTGTCTCCTTGTATTTCGTCAGCATGTCATGGCCGGTCTGGCGCATGGTCTCGATACAATTGTCGAGCGGCATGAAATGCGTGCCATCGCCGCGCAAGGCGATGCTGGCTGCCGAGACCGCCTTGATCGCGCCAAGACCGTTTCGCTCGATGCAGGGCACCTGCACCAGGCCGGCGGCCGGATCGCAGGTCATGCCCAGATGATGCTCCAGCGCGATTTCCGCCGCGTTTTCGACCTGTTCATTGCTGCCGCCAAGCGCCGCACACAGCCCCGCCGCCGCCATTGCCGAGGCCGAGCCGACCTCACCCTGGCATCCGACCTCGGCGCCCGAGATCGACGCATTGTGTTTGATCAGCCCGCCGATGGCCGCCGCAGTCAGCAACAGCGTCCTGACCCCCTCATGCGTCGCGCCGATGCAGTGGTCCCGGTAATAGCGGATGACCGCCGGAACGACGCCCGCCGCACCATTGGTAGGCGAGGTGACAACCCGCCCGCCGGCGGCGTTTTCCTCGTTGACGGCCATGGCATAGACCGACAACCAGTCATTGGCGACATGCGGTTGGCTCTGGTTTCTGCCCCGTTCGGCCAGCAGCTGTTCATGGATCGCCTTCGCCCGGCGCTTCACCGACAATCCACCGGGCAGAACCCCATCCATCCGCAGGCCACGATCGATGCAGGCATCCATCACCTCGCAGATCCGATCAAGGCGTTGGTCAAGCGTTGCCCCGAAGTGGATTTTCTCATTGGCGCGCTTCATCGCGGCAATGCTCAGCCCCGAAGCGCGCCCCATCTTCAGCATCTCATCCGCGGATCCAAAGGGATAGGGATACCCACGCGCCGATTTTTCCGCGGTCAGACCGGTGCCGCTGGCGGCCTGGCCGCGCTCAAGTTCAGCCTTGGTGACGACGAAACCGCCACCGATCGAATAATAGGTCTGCGTCATATAAGGATTGCCGCGTTCGTCGAAGGCACGCAGGATCAATCCGTTGGCGTGCCCCGGCAGGGGTGGGCCATAGTCGAACAGCAGATCAACCTCGGGGTCGAAATCCAGCGTGCCAAGACCGGGCGGGCTGATGCGCCGGGTCTGGCGGACCTCGGCCTCCAGCCGTTCCGCCGCATCGGGGTCCAGCGTGTCGGGCAGATAGCCAAGCAACCCCAGGATCACCGCGCGATCGGTTGCATGGCCCTTTCCCGTCAAGGCCAGAGAGCCATGCAGCGAAGCCCCCAGCCGTGTCAGCCTGCCCGCGCCGGGAATGATCTCGGCTGCGCCGCGCAGATCGTCCAGAAACCGCGCGGCGGCCGTCATCGGCCCCATGGTATGAGAGGACGACGGACCGACGCCGACCTTGAAGATATCGAAGACCGACAGGAACATGGGCCTATACGCCGTCGGCATAGATCGGATGCGCCGCGCAAAGGGCCTGAACCTCTTTCAGCACCGCCGCCTCGACTTCGGGATTGCCTTCGGGATTCTCGGCCAGCGCGTCGATCACCTTCAGGATCAGTTCGCCGACACGGCGGAATTCATCCTCGCCAAAACCGCGCGTCGTCCCCGCCGAACTGCCCAGACGCACGCCAGAGGTGACGAAGGGCTTCTCGGGATCGAAGGGTATGGCATTCTTGTTGCAGGTCAGCCCCGCCCGTTCGAGGGCAATTTCCGCAGCCTTGCCCGTCACCCCCTTGGGCCGCAGATCGACCAGCACCATGTGGCAATCGGTGCCGCCGGAGATGACGCCCAATCCGCCAGCGACCAGAACCTCGGACAGCTTGCGCGCATTGGCAATGACAGCCTTGGCATATTGGGTGAAAGAGGGATCAAGCGCCTCGCCAAAGGCCACGGCCTTGGCCGCGATCACATGCATCAGCGGGCCGCCCTGATTGCCCGGGAAGACGGCGGAATTGAACTTCTTGCCCAATGCCGGATCATTGCACAGGATCATGCCGCCGCGCGGACCGCGCAGGGTCTTGTGGGTGGTGGTGGTCACCACATGGGCATGGGGCAGCGGATCGGGATATTCCCCTGCCGCGATCAGGCCGGCGTAATGCGCCATGTCGACCATCAGATATGCACCGATCTCATCGGCAATCGCGCGGAAGGCCGCGAAATCAATATGCCGCGGATAGGCCGAGGCACCGGCCACGATCAGCTTGGGCCGGGTCTCAAGCGCAACCCTGCGCACATTTTCCATGTCGATCAGATGATCGTCCCTCGACACCTCGTAGCTGACGACATCGAACCACTTGCCCGACATGGTCACGGGCGAACCGTGGGTCAGATGCCCGCCATGCGCAAGATCAAGCCCCATGATCCGGTCGCCGGGCTGCAGCAGCGCCAGGAACACCGCCTGATTGGCCTGGGCGCCGGAATGGGGCTGGACGTTGACGAATTCGGCGCCGAACAGCTCTTTCGCGCGATCAATGGCGATCTGTTCGACCGTATCCACATGTTCGCAGCCGCCATAGTAGCGACGACCCGGATAGCCTTCGGCATATTTGTTGGTCAGCACCGAGCCCTGAGCCCGCATCACATCTGCGCTGACAATGTTTTCAGAGGCGATCAGCTCGATCTGACTCTGCTGGCGGGTCAGCTCATGCTCGATGGCATCGGCAATCGCCGTGTCGGAAATGCGAGAGGAGTTCAGGGTCTTCAGCATGAAAAGCGTCCTTTCAGACATGAGTGTGGGGTCGCGCCCGCGAAGGCGCGTTCAGGCAAGGCGGTGAACCTGCGGTCAGAGACCGATGGCAATTTCCCTTGCGGCAATCTCCAGAAGGCCATGCACATGGGGAAAGAACGACCGCCAGACCTCCAGACGGAAGGCGTCTTCGCCATCGCGGATCAGCACGACCTGCGCATAGTCGAAGACCGTCCGCTTGGCCCTACCCACCGGCATGAGGGAAAGATCGAGCGGACAGCCGGTGGCCAGCAGATCAAGCACCGCTGGACCGGCGACGGCAATGGTGATCTCGCGGTCGGAAATGACCGTCAGGCTGTGCGCTGTCGTGGCGCGCAAGCCGTCGAAGGCCGACTGGATCGGAGCCTGATCGGTCTCGGCGGCATGCAGCAGCCATTCATCCGGCCCAAGGCAATAGGCCGCGCGATCCTCGTGGCGGGCGCCCCCGCCGATCCGGGAGGGAAGCGTGACGCCGAAGGCCTGCGAGGCCTCCGCAATATCCGCCGGCGCAATGCGCAGATTGAACCGCGCCACCGGTGGCAGGACCGCAACGGACACCGTGTCAAAGGAAGTGACAGGAGCATTCATGGGATCGTCCTTTTCATTCGACCTTCAGGCGTTCGCCCGCGGGATCGTACAACTGGGTTCCGGTGACCTTTGCCGCCACCACGCCGCCGTCCTCGGTGGGAATATGCAGGGTTTCCTCCATCCGGTCGAAACCGCCTTCGATCACCGCCATGGCGATCGAACGCCCCAGCGTTTCAGACCAATAAGAGGAGGTGACATGGCCGATCATCTTCATCGGCTTGGGCTGATGGGGATCATCCACGATCTGCGCGCCCTCGGTCAGCACGGTTCCCGGGTCCTCGGTCAGCAGACCAACAAGCTGCTTGCGTCCCGGTGCCACGATATCGGGGCGGGCAAGCGAACGTTTGCCCACGAAATCCGGCTTTTTCTTGCCAATGGCCCAGTCCATTCCCGCATCCTGCGGCGTGACCGTGCCGTCAGTATCCTGGCCGACGATGATAAAGCCCTTTTCGGCCCGCAGAACATGCATGGTTTCGGTGCCATAGGCGCAGATGTCGTATTGCTGCCCCGCCTGCCACAGCTTTTCCCAAAGCTCCCTGCCGTGACGGGCAGGCACGTTGATCTCGAACCCCAGTTCGCCGGTGAAGCTGAGCCTGAAGAGACGCGAGGGAAAGCCCGCAACCCTGCATTCCACAACCGACATATGGGGCATGGCATCGGCCGAGATATCCGCGCCCTCGACAAAGGGCTGCAGCAGCTTGCGCGCATTGGGACCATTCAACGCGATGGTTGCCCATTCCTCGGTGGTCGAGGTCAGCCAGACCTTCAGATCGGGCCATTCGGTCTGAAGATAGTCCTCCATCATGTTCAGCACCCGTGCCGCGCCGCCAGTCGTGGTGGTCACATGGAACAGGTCGTCGCGCATCCGGCCGATGACGCCGTCATCGCGGATGAAGCCATCCTCGCCCAGCAGCAGGCCATAGCGGGCCCGCCCGATGCCCAGCTTGGTCCAGGGGTTGGTATACATGCGGTTCATGAACTCGGTCGCGTCGGGACCTGCAACCTCGATCTTGCCCAGGGTCGAGGCATCGAAAATGCCCAAGCTCTGGCGCGTCGATCTGCATTCACGCGCCACGGCCTGATGCATGTCCTCGCCAGCTTTGGGGAAATACCACGCCCGTCGCCACAGGGCGACCGGCTCGAATTCGGCACCATGTTCCTCGGCCCAGGCGTCGATCGGGGTCTTGCGCGTCACCTCGAAATGCGCGCCCTTGTGATAGCCCGCGAAGGCGCCAAAGGTGGTCGGTGTATAGGGCGGACGAAATGTCGTCAGACCGACCTGCGGAGCCTCCTTGCCAAGCGCATCCGCGGCAATGGTCAACCCGTTCATATTGGACAGCTTGCCCTGGTCGGTCGCCATGCCGTTGGTGGTATAGCGCTTGACATGTTCGATGGATTTCATGCCCTCGCGCACGGCCAGCCGGATGTCCTTGGCCGTCACGTCGTTCTGGAAATCGACGAAGGCCTTGGCCTTTCCGGGGCTGCGGTCGGTGGGCAGTTCTTTCTGTGTGATGCCGGTGCCAATGCGGTCGCCACCGACCTGATAGGTCGCCGCGCCGATATTGCCGCCCAGAGATCGAACCGCCTCGGCGCCGGCCCTGGTGCCATCCTCAAGCGCGGCGGCAATGCCCCACAGACCGCGTCCGGCACCGGCGATATGCACATCCTCGGTTTTCCGTCCGGGCAGATAGGCCCCGGCCTCGGCGTCCCAATCAAGCGAGCCCTTGGTATGCGAGAACAGATGCAATGAAGGCGTCCAGCCACCGCAGACCAGCACCGCGTCGCAGGACAGCAGGCGACCGGCGCCCGGCTTGCCGTTCCTGACCGGATTGACCCGCAGGGCCTTGACCCGCAGACGCCCCTTCGTGCCCGTCGCGCTATGTCCCGGCAGGGTTTCGATTCCACGGGACCTCGCCTGTTGCATCAGCTCTGCGCTGACCTCGGAACGGGTGTCCACGATCGCCACGACATCCGCGCCGGCATCGGCCATGTCGAATGCCGCGTACCAGGCGCTGTCATGGCTGGTCAGAACGACGGGCTTCTTGCCCACCAGCACGCCAAATCGGTTGAGGAAGGTCTGCGCGGCCCCGGCCATCATCACGCCGGGACAATCGTTGCCGTCAAAGACCATGGGCCTTTCGATGGCCCCCTGGGCAAGCACGACCTCTCTGGCGCGCAACCGCCACATTCTTTCGCGCGGCGCACCCGGTGTCACCTCGGCCATATGGTCGGTCAGCTTCTGCACCAGACCGATCATGTTCTGGTGATAATAGCCCATTGCCGTGGTGCGCGTCATGCGGCGCACGTTGGGCATGGCGTCAAGTTCGGCCAGGGCTCCGGCCAGCCAGTCCCAGGCCGTCTGACCGTCGATGGAAACCGAAGGCTCTGACAGAAGCGTTCCGCCCATCTCGGGATTTTCGTCCACCAGGACCACCCTGGACCCCGCGCGCCCCGCAGTCAGCGCCGAGGCGATCCCCGACGGACCCGCGCCGACAATCAGCACGTCGCAATGCATGTAGCGGCTGGCATAGATGTCCGGGTCGGCCTCGGACGGGGCCTTGCCCAATCCCGCGGCCTTGCGGATCATCGGTTCATAGACCCTGTCCCAGAAGCTGCGCGGCCACATGAAGGTCTTGTAGTAGAAACCTGCCGAAAACAGCATGTAGAGCCGGTCGTTGATCGCCCCCAGATCGAATTTCAGGCTGGGCCATTTGTTCTGGCTCTCGGTGATCAGCCCGGGATAGATCTCTTGCATGGTGGCGCGGGTGTTGGGTTCGAACCGGCCCTTGCCCCGCGTTGTGCCCAGCAGCGCATTGGGCTCTTCGGAGCCTGCGGTGACCACACCGCGCGGACGGTGATATTTGAAGCTGCGGCCCATCAGATGCACCCCGTTGGCCAGCAGCGCCGAGGCAACCGTGTCGCCTTCGAAGCCCTGATAGGTCGTGCCGTCAAAGCTGAAGCTTACCGGCTTGGCGCGATTGACGCGGCCCCGGCCTGATACGCGAAAATCGTTCACTCTGCGGCCTCCAGTTCGGTCATGTCGGGGCGGGCCTCGCCTGCCCTGTAGGTGATCAGGAAACGGTCGCTCACGGTGTCGCGCAGCGCGTTGAAAAAGCGTCCACAGCCGTGGACATGGCGCCAGCGTTCGGCGTGAACGCCCTTGACGTTGCTGCGGATGAACAGGAAGTCGCGCCATTCCTCGTCGCTCAGTTTCGACGGATCGGCGGGGCGGGCGATATGCGCCTCGCCGGCATAGGCGAACTCCAGTTCGGGCAGCGTGGCGTCGCAATAGGGGCAATGGATCAATAGCATGTCGGTTTCTCCCTCAATGCGCCACGGCGGCGGCGGCGGCTTCGTCGATCAGGCGGCCAGTGGTAAAGCGTTCCAGCGTGAAGGGCGCATTGATCGGATGCGGTTCATCCCTGGCCACGGTCCAGGCCAGCGTATGGGCGGCACCCGGCGTCGCCTTGAAGCCGCCCGTGCCCCAGCCACAGTTGACGTAGAGCCCTTTGACCGGCGTCTTGCCCAGAATGGCCGAGCGGTCCGGCGTCACATCGACGATGCCACCCCATTTGCGCAGCATGCGCATGCGGTTGAATATCGGAAAGACTTCGCAGATCGCGGCGACGGTATGTTCGATCAGGGGCAGGCCGCCCCGCTGGGAATAGCTGGTATATTGGTCGGTGCCCGACCCGATGACCAACTCTCCCTTGTCGGACTGGCTGATATAGGCATGCACGGTGTTCGACATCACCACACAGGGAAAGACCGGCTTGACCGGCTCGGAGACCAGCGCCTGAAGAGGATAGCTTTCCAGCGGCATCCGCACGCCGGCGCTGTCCATCACGACGCTGGTGTGACCCGCGGCCGAAACAGCGACCTTTCTGGCCTTGATGAAGCCCTTGGCGGTATCGACGCCCTCGACCGAGCCATCCACCCCGCGCCGGATCGCGATGACGGGACAGTTCTGGATGATGTCCACGCCGCGTTTGGCCGCCGCCCGCGCATAGCCCCAGGCAACGGCATCATGGCGAGCGGTGCCGGCGCGCTGCTGAAGGGCCGCCCCCAGGACCGGATAGCGCGCATCGGGCGAGATATTCAGCGGCGGGCAATAGGCCTTGGCCTCTTTCGCCGTCAACCAGCGGTTGTCGACGCCGTTCAGGCGATTGGCGTGGATGTGGCGCTGAAAGCTTTGAACATCATGCACGTTATGGGCCAGCATCATCACGCCGCGCTTGGAATACATGACGTTGTAGTTCAGTTCGGTGCTCAGGTCCTCCCAAAGATCCAGAGCGTGGTCGAACAGACGCGCGCTTTCATCGTAAAGATAGTTCGACCGGATGATGGTCGTATTGCGCCCGGTATTGCCGCCGCCAAGCCAGCCCTTCTCGATCACCGCGACATTGGTGATGCCATGTTCCTTGGCAAGGTAATATGCCGCGCCCAGACCGTGACCACCTGCGCCGACGATGATGACGTCATATTCGGCCCTGGGCTGTTTGTCAGGCCATTGCTCTGGCCAGTTCTTGTGACCACTCAACGCGTTCTTGAGCAGCGAAAAGGCGGAAAAATGCGTCATGGGCCGGGCCTCGGATGTGGAAGGAAGCAACAGGAGCCAAGCTGCGGTATCTGCCCTGAAACGGATTGCATCATTACGTCACAAATCTATGATGATTGCGTCACGCCCATGAAAACGGATCTTCGGAATGCAGCAGAAACCCGTCCTGAAGGTTGGCCTGATCCTGGCGCGGCGCTTCACCCTGTCGGCTTTTGCGAATTTCGTGGATGTCCTTCGGCTGGCGGCGGATGAGGGCGACCGCTCGCGTCCGATCCGCTGTTCCTGGCGTGTCATCTCGGCAACCATGAATCCGGTGGCCTCAAGCTGTGGCATCCCGGTGCAGCCCGACGAACGCCTGGGCGACCCGCGCGAGTTCGATTATGTCGTCGTGGTGGGTGGGCTGATCCCCGCGATCCAGAACCTCAACCCCGCCTACATCACCTATCTGCAGCGCGCGGCGCAGGCCAATGTTCCGCTGGTCGGGGTCTGCACGGGGGCCTTCATCCTGCACAAGGCAGGACTGATGGAGGGCTATCGCTGCTGTGTCAGCTGGTTCCATCACGATGATTTTCTTGAACAGTTCGAGGGGCTGATCCCCGTATCGGACCAGATCTTCGTCGTCGACCGTGATCGTCTGACCTGTTCTGGCGGGGCAAGTTCCGCACATCTGGCGGCATTCCTGGTCGACCGTCACGTCGGTCAGGCCGCAGCGCGCAAGAGCCTGAACATCATGATCATCGATGAGGCGCAGACGGGCGAAAACCCGCAACCCGGCCTGCCGCTCGAGTTCACCACCACGGACAAGCTGGTCAAGAGGGCCCTGCATCTGATGCAGCAGAACATGGCGACGCCCTTGAAGGTCGATCAGATGTCAAGGCTGCTGGCCGTCAGCCGACGCAAGCTGGAGCGTCACTTCAACCACGCATTGCAGCTTTCGCCAGCCGAGGCCGGAATAGCGCTGCGAATGAAGGCCGCGCGCCGTATGCTGGCCAGCACCGACCATTCGGTGACCCATATCGCCGCGGCGACCGGCTTTTGCGATGCGTCACATTTCGGCAAGGTGTTCCGCAGTCGGGAAGGCATCTCGCCCGACGCCTGGCGACAGATGAAACCCGCAGCCACATCCTGACCGATGGTCACGCGAGGTCGTGCCAATTGCCACCGGATTGCCAGGCTGTTTCCGCTGCCATCAGAGGCGCGGATCGACGTGCCATTACCCTATCCCCACTCGGAGAGTCGTTGACCCTGCTGATTGACAGCACGAAAGTGACGTTTTGTGAC
The DNA here is from genome assembly GCF_028553745.1 of Paracoccus seriniphilus. Taxonomy (NCBI): domain Bacteria; kingdom Pseudomonadati; phylum Pseudomonadota; class Alphaproteobacteria; order Rhodobacterales; family Paracoccaceae; genus Paracoccus; species Paracoccus seriniphilus. The sequence goes on along the minus strand of NZ_CP067130.1, from coordinate 169,531 downwards.
CATGGCGAATGTTTGGCCGGCGCGGAGAATGCGCCCATGTTCTGCCCCATCGACCAGCTCGGGGAATATCAGCCTGAACTCCTCGAATGCCTCGGCGTCCAATGCCTTGAGCGCCTGCGGGCCGGGGTAGAAACTCTCGACCGGGCGCCCGTTGGCGAAAATGATCTGATGGGAATCAAACACCAGATGCATTTGGGTGACGGATGCAGATTGTCCCCAGCCAGGCCAGACAGATCATCGGCGGCACCGGCACCGGTCAGGGTGTCGTCATCATTCGTTCCGGTGATTGTGGCCACTGCGCCCTGTCTCGCTGGGAAAGAGCTCCGACATATTGATAGGGTCCACTGATAGTAGAGGAGTATATTTTCCTTGGGTCGGGTCGCGATCAGGAATGCGCAATCCGCAGGCAGACCCGGGCATGGGCTGTCGATCCCGGGCCGCGCTGCACAATGTCCTTTCCGTTTCCCGTCAGTCGGTGCCAGTCAGTCGGTGCCAGTCAGTTCGCTCAGTTCGACCGCGCGCCGCTCGGCCATGGAACGCTGTGCCGCCAGCCCCATCAGCACCGCCCATTTCCCATCAAGCAGCGACACATCGGGCGCGCTGCGTTCGCCGCGCACCAGTTCCAGAAAACCGCGATGCTGGTAGAAAGTGGAACCATTGTGATCCCCGGCTTCCAGAATGGTCGGATCGACGGGAATTTCCTGCACTTCCGGCCCCTTTGGATTGCGCGGAGACCGGATGACCTGTGCCACGGGGGGGGCACCCAGATGGGATGGCCAGAAACGCGTCGGGCCGGGCACCAGGGCCTCGATCTTTCCCTTGGGGCCAATGGCCGAAATTTCCTCTTGATAGCGCGCGCCCTCGGCGAACATGCACAGTTCCAGCATCGCCTTGGCGCCGTTCTCGAAATCGACCAGAACATAGCCATGGTCCAGAATGTCCGGCCTTTCGCCGCCATAGGTTTCGTCCAGATGGTTCACCGCCTGTCCGCCCATTGCCATGACACGCAGGGGATCGGATTTCAGCGCCAGACGCATCAGATCGAAGAAGTGGCAGCATTTCTCGACGAAGGTGCCGCCCGTATAGCGGTTGAAGCGGTTCCAGTCGCCGACCTTCTCCAGAAAGGGGAAACGGTTCTCGCGGATGGTCAGCATCTTGATGCCGCCGGTCGCGGCCCCGGCCTCTTCCAGCAGCTTGGCGACGGGCGGCATATAGCGATATTCCATCGCCACCCAGACCGGCGCCGGATAGCTGGCCGCAAAGGCATCGATCGCGCGGGCATGTTCGGGGTCGGTGAAAAGCGGCTTTTCCACCAGCACAGGCAGGGGCCGCTTGCCGGCGATGGCCTGCAACTGTTCGACATGGCGGTAATTGGGACTGACGATCAGCAGACAGTCGAGGTCGGGCACATCCAGCAGTGCCTCGATGCTGTCGACAAAGCACGCCTTCGGGGCAAATTGCGCGGCACGCGCCCGCATCTCTGCATCCGGCTCGAAGATCGCGCCGACGGTGGTGTTCCCGAGCAGTGCGATATTGCGCAGATGCTCCTGTCCCATCATGCCGCAGCCGATGATGCCATAGGTGATGGTCCGGGTCTCACTGCGCAGAAGCGTTTCGGTCGTCATGGGGTCCTTCCCTCATCAGGTCAGGCGCTGCACGTAGAGCGCCTTTTCGGTGTCATACCAGGTGCGTGAAAATTCGACCGCCGCGACGTCCTGCCCCCAGGCAAGCCGTTCGATATAGGCGGTGATGCTGCCTTCGGGCAGCGGAAAGGCATCGGGGGTCCAGCCGGGGACCTTGCCGATTCCGACACGGTCCTCGGCACGGGTGATCCACAGGTTCAGGACGCGCCGATAGGTCAGGTAAAGCGAATCCTGCACCATTTCGCGCGCCACGCGACCGGCGCCGCCATCCAGCCAGATTTCCTCGATGGCGACGATCTGATCGTCCAGATAGCGCAGCCGGCGAAAGCGGGTGCCATGGTCGGATGTGCCATAACCTGGCTGGGCGGAATCCTTGGGCAGGTAATCGACTGACAGGATATCCGCCGTCGGCAATCCGCCCCCGCCCTGCGCCAGTTCAAGGCGCAGCATCGAATAGACCGATTCGACCTGACCGGCGGCGCGAACATAGTTTCCCGACCCCTGCCGCCGCTCCAGCAGGCCCTTTTCTTCCAGCATCGACAGGGCTTTGCGCAGGGTCCGCACGGTCGTGCCATGGGCTTTGGCAAAGTCGCGCTCGGGCGGCAGTTTCTGGCCATCGACCAGCCGACCTGCGGCGATATCCCGAATCAGCAATTCACAGATCTGCATGTAGATCGGCAACGCATCGGGCCTGTTGCCGCTGTTGCGACGCATGTTCTGCATGGCCCCGCCCATCCTCCGCTTTGCTGGGGAACGAAATTGATACACCATTGATCTACATCAAATCGAGAGCTAGTAAAGTAGAAATTTCAGCGATCCTGAGGGAGGAAAGCATGACGGTTGTTCCCGTGACATCCGCGGATCTGGATGCAGTGGAGGTCGCCTGGTTCTCGGCGCTCTGTTCGGATGACTATCAGTTCCTGGGCGTGCCGGACGGTGACCTGCGCTCGTCCTGGAAACATTGTTCCGATATCGTGAAGACCGCCGAAGCACAGGGTTTCGGCAATATCCTGTGCCCGTCATCCTATCAGGTCGGGCAGGATACGCTCAGCTTCGTGGCAGGCTGCGCGCCGATCACCGAAAGCATCAACCTGCTGGCCGCCGTGCGCTGCGGCGAGATGCAGCCGATCATGCTGGCGCGCACCATCGCGACGCTGGATCACATGCTGCAGGGGCGGCTGACGGTGAATATCATCTCGTCCGACTTTCCGGGCGAAAAGGCCGACAGCGCCTATCGCTACCAGCGTTCGCGCGAGGTGGTCGAAATCCTGAAACAGGCATGGAATCGCGATCAGATCGACTATCAGGGACAGGTTTACAATTTCTCGGGTCTGACCACCGATCCGGCCAAACCCTACCAGCAGGGCGGGCCGATGCTGTATTTTGGCGGCTATTCCCCCGACGCCCTGGATCTGTGTGGACAGCATTGCGATGTCTATCTGATGTGGCCGGAAAAGACCGAGGATATCGCCGCGCGGATGCAGGCCGCCCATGCCGCCGCCGAGAAATACGGCCGCACGCTGGATTACGGTTTCCGCGCCCATGTGATCGTCCGCGATACCGAGGCCGAGGCCCGCGAATATGCCCGCCATATCGCCAGCAAGCTGGATGACGACCTGGGCCGCGCGATTCGCGAACGCGCGCTCGACGCGGGCAGCCTGGGTGTCAGCCATCAGGCCCGCAACCGCGAGCTGGCCGATCTGGAAGGCTATATCGAACCCAATCTCTGGACCGGTGTCGGCCGTGCGCGCTCGGGCTGCGGGGCGGCCATTGTCGGCTCGACCGACCAGGTTCTGAGCAAACTGGAAGAACTGCGGAATATGGGAATCCGTGCCTTTATCCTGTCGGGCTATCCCCATATCGATGAGGCAGAACATTTCGGCAGCCGGGTTCTGCCGCAGATGAAGACTTGTCAGTTGAACCGGGTCTGGGGCCGCGTGCCCGACAGCATGCCGCAGACCCCGCTTGGAGCAGGAGAGCGTCGTTGATGGATACTCGCAGGGATTTTCCAGTCGAACGGGTCAGCATTTCCGAAGACCTGAGCTTCTCGCGCCTCGTCTATGGCATGTGGCGCATCGGCGACGATGCCGATACATCGGTGGCCCATGTCCGCGCCAAGATCGATGCGGTTCTGGCGCAGGGCATCACCACGCTGGATCAGGCCGACATCTATGGCGATTATACCGCTGAATCGATCCTCGGCCAGGCGCTGAAAGCCGATCCGGGACTGCGCCAGCGGGTCGAACTGGTGACCAAATGCGGGATTGTCGCACCCTGCGGCAAATATGCGGATGTCGCCTGCAAGCATTACGACACCACGGCGGCCCATATCACCGCCTCGGTCGAAAATTCGCTGCGCGATCTGGGCACCGATCATATCGACCTGCTGCTGATCCACCGCCCCGATCCGCTGATGGATCACCGCGAAACGGGCGCGGCGCTGGACGGGCTGGTCAAATCGGGCAAGATCCGGGCCGTCGGCGTGTCCAATTTCCGCCCCCATGATGTCGAATTGCTGCAAAGCGCCATGCAGACGCCGCTGGCCACGAACCAGATCGAGCTGTCGCTGGCCCGCATCGAACCTTTCAGCGATGGCGATCTGGCCTTTCACCAGCGCCGCAACGATCCGGTCATGGCATGGTCGCCCCTCGGCGGGGGAAGCCTGATGCGCGAGGACAGCGAACTGACCCGGCGCATGGACGCGATGGCCGCGGAATTCGGTGTCGACCGTGCCGCCATTGCGGTGGCCTTCCTGCTGCGCCACCCGGCCCGGATACTGCCGGTTCTGGGCACGAACTCCCTGCCCCGGATCGCCGGCATTTCCGATGCCTGCAAGGTCGACATGACCCGCGTGCAATGGTTCCAGCTTTACGAGGCGGCCCTGGGCCGCGAGGTGGCCTGATGCAAGTCGCTCAACCCCGCAGTTTCGTGCCCGACCCGGAAAATGGCCGGGTTCTGCGCGACGCCTTTGGCATGTTCGCAACCGGCGTGACCATCGTGACCGCGCAGGGTCCATCCGGCTGTGCGGCGATCACCGCCAACAGCTTTTCCTCGGTCTCGATGAACCCGCCGCTGGTGCTGTGGTCTCCGGCGCGTCATTCCAGCCGCTTTGCATTGTTCGCCGAGGCCGAACATTACGCGATTCACGTGCTGTCGGCCGATCAGCATGAACTGGCATGGGCGGTCGCGCGCAATGGCGCCGCCCTGAAGGACCGCAGGCTGGCGCAGAACGATCACGGCGTGCCGGTGCTGGAACAATGCCTTGCCCGCTTTGATTGTCGTCGTTACGCGCGCCATGACGCGGGCGACCATGCCATCGTTCTGGGCGAGGTGCTGCGCGCCACCATGCAACAGGGCGATCCGCTGGCCTTTTTCGGAGGTCGAATGGCGCGGATACAATATAACTGACCGCGCCATCCCGCCCCGAGGAGGGGGCGGTCGCGCCTGCAGTGGAGGGGGAAGAAAAATGTTCATGTTGCACGGGCCGATCCGCTGCCTGTCATGGGTGAATGAACGATTGCTGAAGATCGGCTATGGCATCGGCATCTTCGCCATCGCGGTCATGGTCGCGGTCACGCTGGTGCAGGTGTTCTGCCGCTACCTGCTGAACAATGCGCTGCCCTGGCCGGATGAAGCCGCGCGCTTCTGCATGTTGTGGATGACCGGGCTGATGGCCCCGACGGCCTTTCGGCGCGGGGGGTTCGTTGCCATCGACATCCTGCCCACCATGCTGCCGCAATGGCTGGGCAGCCTGTTGAACCTTGTGCTGCTGTCGCTCAGCCTGATCGTGCTGGCCGTGGCCCTGAAACTGGGCTGGAGCGAAGTCACCGGCATTGGCGGGCGCTTTGCCTCGGCCTCGCTTTTCGTGCCGACCGCCTGGGATTTCAGCGCATGGTATCGCCTGCCCCGCAGCTGGATGATGGCGTCGCTGCTGGTCGGCTTCCTGTTGCTGCTGCTGGTCAATATCGAGCTGATCCTGCGCAATCTGGCCGTCTTGTGCGGCCTTCATGGACTGGCGCTGAACGCCGAGCCCCGGACCGGAGGCAGTGAGTGATGTTGATCTGGTTTCTTCCCCTGTTCCTTGTCTTCCTGATGATCGGCCTGCCGGTGTTCTTCGGCCTGCTGGCCGCGCCGGGAATCCTGCTGTTCCTGAACGGGCAAGAGCGCGACCTGACGCTGCTTTACCGGAACCTTTACAACGGCATGGACAGTTTCCCGCTGATGGCCATTCCCTTCTTCATGCTGGCGGGCGAGATCATGAATCGCGGCGGCATCACCCATCGGCTGGTCGAATTCAGCCAGGCCTTCATGGGGCATCTGCGCGGCGGGCTGGCGCATGTGAACGTCTTGTCCTCGATGCTCTTTGCCGGGCTGTCGGGCTCGGCCGTGGCCGATACCTCGGCGCTTGGCTCGATGCTGATCCCGGCGATGGAGAAACAGGGCTATACCCGCCGCTTTGCAGCCGCCATCACGGCCGCAAGCTCGGTCATCGGGCCGATCATTCCGCCCTCGGGAATCATGATCATCTATGCCTATGTGATGGGCGAAAGCGTCGCGGCGCTGTTTCTGGCCGGTCTGGTGCCGGGCATTCTGGTCGGGGTCGGGCTGATGCTGCTGATCAAATTCATGGCCGATCGCTATGATTTTCCGGTCGCCTCGCGCAGATATGGCTGGAAAGAGCGGGGACAGGCCAGCCTGAAGGCCTTCTTTCCGCTGATGACACCGGTGATCATCCTGGGGGGCATTCTGGCGGGCGTCTTCACCCCGACCGAGGCTGCGGCCGTTGCCGTCTTCTATGCGCTGTTCATCAGCCTGTTCGTGCTGAGAAGCCTGCGTTTCTCCGAACTGCCCGAGGTGCTGGGCCGCGCCGGGCTGACCTCGGCGGTGGTGCTGCTGCTGGTGGGGGCGGCGATGTCCTTCAAGACCGTGGTTTCACTGTCACATGCGCCGCAGATGATGGCCGAATTCATTCTGATGCTGACGGACAATCCGCTGCTGATGCTGTTCCTGATCAACCTGCTGCTGTTCGTGGTGGGAATGTTCCTGGACGCCGGCCCCGCGATCATCATCCTTGGCCCGATCCTGGGACCGGTCTTTGCCGACATGGGCGTGGACAGCGTGCATTTCGCCATCATCATGTGCGTGAACCTGACCGTCGGCCTGGCCACGCCGCCGATGGGCCTGGTGCTCTTCGTGGCCTCGGCCGTGTCGCAGGAACGGGTGACGACCATTTCCCGTGCCATCCTGCCATTCCTTGCTGTCGAGATCCTCGTGATCTTTCTGATTACCTATTTCCCCGCGATCTCCATGACGATTCCGCGTCTGGCCGGTTTCGCGGACTGATTTTCATCCGAGCCACTGGGAGGATACGATGCTCAAGAAGATGACAACATTGGCGGCGACGCTGACCATGACGGCCGCGCTTGCCCTGCCTGCGATGGCGCAGGAATACACCATTCGCGCGGTCGCCAATTCGAACGAGAGTGACGAGGATTATGACGGGCTGCAGGTCTTCAAATCCTATGTCGAAAGCGCCTCGAATGGCGCCATCGAGGTCGAGATCTACATGGGCACGCAGCTGTGCTCGAACGGGGCGGAATGCCTGCAGGGCGTCGCCGAGGGTTCGATCGACGTCTATATCTCGACCTCGGGCGGGGCGGCAGGGCTGTTTCCCTATGTGCAGGTCCTGGACCTTCCCTATGTGATGCAGGATGACCGCGTGGCGGAAAAGGTGCTGTCGGGCGACTTTACCCGGACCATGCGCGACATGGCGCTGGAGGATTCCGGCGGCACGATCCGGCTGATGACCATTGGCAATACCGGCGGCTGGCGCAACTTTGCCAATACCAAGCGCCGCGTGCAGCGCCCCGAGGATCTGAAGGGCATGAAGATCCGCACCGTGGTGGCCGATCTGCCGCAAGAACTGGTCAGCACGCTGGAAGCGGCCCCGACGCCGATTCCCTGGCCGGAACTGTTCACCTCGCTGCAGACCGGGGTGGTCGAGGGCACCAAGAATGGCATCACCGATATCATGTCGATGAAATTCCCCGAGGCCGGGCTGCAATATCTGACCTTGGACGGCCACGCCTATATGGGCGCCTTGTGGTGGATGTCGAACGACAAGTTCATGGCCATGCCCGAAGACATGCGCCGTGTCGTGGTCGATGGTTTCTACCAGCTTCAGCAGGCGACCTTTGCCGCGCCCAAGCGCAAATCCATCCCGGCCTACGAGGAATTCGTCGCGGGTGGCGGCGATCTCTATGTGCCCAGCCCCGAAGAAAAACAGGCCTTCGCCGAGGCGGCGCAGCCGGTCTATGAATGGTTCACCGCGAATGTGCAGGGCGGGCAGGAGATCTTTGACGCCATGCAGGCCGCCGTCACCAAGGCGACCGAGGAACTGGCAGAGGAACGCGCCCGCGACATCCGGTGACGCGCCCGGCGGATCATCGCGACAGATCATCGCGGCGGGCCCTTGCGGGGCCCGTTTGCCTACGTTCCTTCATGCCCGACCCGGCCAGACCGCCCCGGCAGAGCGGCCCATGTCACGACGCGGCATGACGAGATGACGGCGCCTGGAGGTCAGGTCACGCCCGGAAGGTCCCGGTCCGGGCATCATTCTGCATCCGGGCGGCGACGGCGGCGGCCAATGCTTGCGTCAGGCATATCGGCGCGGCCAGCGCATGGGGGAACCTTGCATCACGCGAGGGCACCGGGAAGATGACCCGCGCCCATTTTCCCAGCGGCGACAGGCTGCCATCCGTGATGGCGATGATCGCGCGGCCTTTCCGGCCTGCCTCTTGCACGATCTCTGCCAGTTCGCTGGCAGGGCTTTGCAACGAGACCGCCAGAAGAACATCCTTGTGACCGATCGTCTGGGCCATGCAACCGGCCAATCCCCCGCCGCCATCAAGCAGCACGCAACGCTTGCCCAGCATGATCAGCTCTTGGCGCAACAGGTCCACGACAGGTCTGCCGTGCAGCTGTCCGATCAGATGGATGACCTCGGCCTGAACCAGCATCTCTGCCGCCAGAGCCATGCCCGGGCCGTCGATGTCTTCCAGCAGCAGTTGCAGCGAGGCGATGTCGCGAAGAACCTGATCGCGCAAGAAACCCTCTTGCGGATGCCCTGGTGACGTCGGAAAGGCGTCCTCAAGCGCGGCAACCCTTGTCACGAAGCCCGGCACCGTGGCGGCCAGATGTTTCTGGAACAGCAGCTGCAGATCCTTGAACCCCCTGTATCCCAGTGACTGGGCGAATCTGACAAGGCTCGACGCATGAAGGCCGCAGCGTTTGGCCATGGCACTTGCCGTGAGCACGGCGACATCATGCGGATTCTGGGTCAGGAAGAGGCCGATCCGCTGATATGCCCGGCTCATCGCGTCATGGCGATCATGAATCAGGCGGATCAATTCTTCATGGTCCTGCGGCGGTGTCTTGTCTGGCATCTGCCCGCTCCTTTCAAGGCATCTTGCAACAACCATGCATCCCTGCCCAAGCGACTTTTGCCGTGCGGGACATGGGCGAAACCGGCCGGTCACATCGGCAGGCCGCCCGCCCGGCGGAAATCCCGGGGCCGGGATCGGCATGAAACTTGTCCAGCCCAGTTCCTATATGCGGATGGTGCTGCTACTTGGCTTGCTGATCCCGCCCGGCATCGCCCCGCGGGGGCCCCGTTCACATGGAAGGCAGGCGAAACGCTGAATGACGATGCAAGCAAAGCACACCACGGCCGCAATGACCGAGAACGCCCGACCGATGCGGGTGACCCTGGAGGGCGTTACCCTGCGGCGCGAGGGGCGCGAGGTTCTGACCGGGCTGAACCTGGACCTTGGCATCCGGCGCATGGGGGTGGTCGGGCGCAATGGCTCGGGCAAGTCCACGCTGGCGCGGGTGCTGGCCGGGCTGATCCGGCCGACCGACGGTCGCGCGAGGCTGAACGGCGCGGATATGTATGCCGACCGTCGCGCCGCGCTGCGGACCGTGGGCATCCTGTTCCAGAACCCCGATCACCAGATCATCTTTCCCACGGTGCTGGAAGAGATCGCCTTCGGGCTGACCCAACTGGGCCGTTCCAGCCGCGATGCCGAGCGTGATGCCCGCGCGACCCTGACCAGCTTTCACAAGTCGGATTGGGCCGAAGTGGCGATTTCGACCCTGTCACAGGGACAGAAACATCTGGTCTGCCTGATGTCCATCATGGCCATGGCGCCCCGGGTTCTGATCCTGGATGAGCCCTTTGCCGGACTTGACATGCCGACGCGGGCACAATTGCGCCGTTATCTGCAACTGTTCCCGGGCGCAGTCATTCATATTTCCCATGACCCGCAGGATCTGGACGGCTGCGAGACGGTGATCTGGCTGGAAAAGGGCCGGATCGTGCAGCAGGGGAACGGCCCCGAGGTCATGGCCAGCTATCTTGCCGAGATGACCCGGCTGGGAGAGAGCGATGATATCTCTGACCTCACCCGTTAGAACCCGCGCCCATGATCTGCCCGCAGCGCTGAAGCTGGGGCTTCTGCTGGTGGCGACCGCCATCCTTGCGATGGTTTCGGACCTCTGGTTTCAACTGGCGGCCTGCGCGGGAACATTGGGGCTGTATCTTGCGCCGGGCCTGCGGTTCTTCCGGGCCGGACTGTCGCGGCTGCGGGTGCTTTGGCCCTTTGTCGTGATGATCCTGATCTGGCATCTCGTGACGCGCGATCTGGACCAGGGGCTGGTGATCGTGTTGCGCATGATCAGCGCGGTGGGGCTGGCCAATCTGGTGACCATGACGACGCGGCTGACCGACATGATGGCGGTGATCCGCCGGATCGTGCGGCCGTTGACCCGCCTGGGCCTGAACATGAAAGCGCTGGAGATCGGCGTTGCGCTGGTGATCCGCATGGTTCCGGTGCTGTCGGACAAGGGGCATCAACTGACGGAAAGCTGGGCGGCACGCTCGCCAAGACGTGCCCGCTGGCGGGTCATTGCACCGCTGGCCCTATTGGCATTGGACGATGCCGACAATGTCGGCACGGCCCTGCGCGCGCGCGGCGGCCTGGGGAATCTTGAAAAGGAGTAGATCATGGAAAAATCAGTCGCCCATGTGGCGCTGTTTGCGGCGGTCATCGCGGTTCTGGGGCTTTTGCCCAAGATTTCGCTGGGTTTCGGCGTGCCGATCACCGCCCAGACCCTTGGGGTCATGCTGTGTGGCACCATTCTGGGCGCAAGGCGGGGCGCCATGGCCATCCTGCTGCTGCTGCTGATCGTCGCGCTTGGCTTGCCGGTGCTGGCGGGGGCGCGTGGCGGGCTGGGTGTTTTCGTCGGGCCGACCGCGGGCTTTCTGGTGGGCTGGGTGCCGGCGGCCTTTGTCACCGGCCTGATCATGGAAAAATGGCGCGGCGCACCCGTGGCCCTGGTCGCATCGGTGGCCTCGATCATCGGGGGCATCCTGGTGCTTTATGCCTTCGGGGCCGCAGGCATGGCGATCGTCCTGAACAAGAGCCTGCCCGAGGCTGCGGCGCTGACCCTTGCCTTCGTGCCCGGAGATATCGTCAAGGCAATTGTCGCGGGGCTTCTGACCTCGGGTCTGGCGCGGGCGCGTCCCTCCAGCCTGTTGTCCCGCAGCTCTGCCTGAGCCGTATTCCCGGACAGGTGAAAGGGGCTGGCCCCCGGCTGCCAGCCCCGAACGATCTGCTCATGCGTCGGGCGATGGCCTCGCCCGGCGCGGAAACGGGACATCGCACTCCCCGACCCGCAGGCCCGCCCCCATGTCGCGACGGCATCTGGCCTTGCAGCTTCGGGCTAATGCACCAGAACCTGTTCCAGGAAGTCGCGCGCGCGACCGCTTTGCGGGTTCTGGAAGAACTGCTCGGGGGACGCGCTTTCGATGATTTCCCCGCCATCCATGAACACGACCCGGTCGGCCACCTTGCGCGCAAAGCCCATCTCATGGGTCACGCAGACCATGGTGATGCCCTCGCTGGCCAGTTCGATCATCACATCCAGAACCTCGGAGACCATCTCGGGGTCCAGCGCCGAGGTCGGCTCGTCAAACAGCAGGATCTTGGGGCGCATGCAAAGGGCGCGGGCGATGGCCACCCGCTGCTGCTGCCCGCCCGACAGCTGTTCGGGATATTTGTCCGCCTGATGAGGAATATGCACCTTCTCAAGAAAATGGCGTGCATCCGCCTCGGCCGCCGCGCGATCCGTCTTTCTGACCAGCGAAGGCGCCAGCATGCAGTTCTCCAGCACGGTCATATGCGGGAACAGATTGAAATGCTGGAACACCATGCCGACTTCGCTGCGCAACTGGTCGATATCGCGTGAATCCGCGTTCATTTCCCGGCCCAGCACCTCGATGCGCCCGGCCTGGTGAACCTCCAGCTGGTTGATGCAGCGGATCAGCGTCGATTTGCCCGACCCCGAGGGACCGCAGACCACGATGCGCTCGCCCTCGGAGATACTGATGTTGATCTCTTTCAGGGCGTGGAAGGTGCCGTAATACTTGTTCAATCCGGTGACATTGACCGCGATTTGATCTGACATGGGATTATCTCCGGCTGCTGCGGGCAAGGCGCGCCTCGAGGAATGCGCCATAGCGTGAAAGACTGAAGGAAAAGGCGAAGAAGATCGCCCCGATGAACAGATAGACCTCGACCGAGGCGATACCCCATTCCGCCGTCCCGAAGGCCGCAGCCCCCGATGCCAGCACGTCGAAGAAACCGATCACCACGATCAGGGGGGTTTCCAGAAAGATGATGACGATCTGGTTGATCGTGGCCGGCAGCGTCACCTTGAAGGCCTGCGGCAGAACCACCATCCGCATCCGCTGCCACCAGCTCAGGCCCAGAGCCTTGCCGGCCTCGTCCTGACCCTTGGGCAGGGACTGGATGCCGCCGCGCAGAATCTCGGCCTGGTAGCAGGACACATAGAGCGTGAACCCGGCAATCACCCGGAACAGCTTCTCTCCGACCATGAAATCCGGCAGGCCAAAGGGCAGCAGGACTCCGGCGACAAACATCACCACCAGCAATGGCAGGGAACGCACCGCATCAATGATGAACTGTGTCGGGCGGCGCACCAGAGGCAGGGGCGACTGACGCAACAGCAACAGCACCAGCGCCGTCGGCATGGTCAGAAGAACGACCGAGGCAAAGACAAACAGCGTCAGCGCCAGACCACCCCATTCCCGCGTCGGGATATAGGGCATGCCGGCCACTCCGCCCCACATCAGGGTGGCAAAACCGGTGAAAGCAACGATCCACAGCGGGCCAAGCCGGCGTGCATGCCAGAAACGGGGCATGCAGGACAGGACCCCGGTGACGAACAGCAACAGACAGGCCAGCGCCGAGCGCCACTGCTCTTCATAGGGATACAGGCCGAAGATGATGATCCGCCAGCGTTCGCGGATCACCGCCCAGCAGGCCCCGGCGTCCTCGGCCCGGCACAACTGGCCGTCAGGCGAATTCCACACGGCATGCAGGATCGCCCAATCGCCCAGCCGCAGCGCGACCCAGCCCAGCAGCATCAGGACACCGAGGGAAATCAGCCCCTGCACCGGATGTTTTCGCATATGGGACACAAAGCGCATCACGGGATGATCGGACACGGCCAGCGCCGCGGAAGAATGGGGAATATCAGCAATATCAGCCATGGCGTCCTCAGCGCTTGACCCGCAGGCGGGCGTCTATCCGGTTCATTCCGGCCACGATGACTCCGTTCAGCAGCCAGAATGATGCGGCAAGAATGATGATCAGTTCGATGGTCTGCCCCGACTGGTTGATGGCCGAAGCGACAACCATGAACAGATCGCTGAAGCCGATGGCGATCCCCAGCGTCGTGGCCTTGATCAGCCAGACGTAGAAATTGGTCATCATCGGGATCACGTTTCGAATGGTGATCGGCAGCTGGATGCAGGCAAAGATCTTCCAGGGCGGCATGCCCAGGGCGCGGCCCGCCTCGATCTGACCTTCCGGCACCGACAGAAAGCCGCCGCGCACGATCTCGGCGACATAGGCCGATCCATAGATCGTCGTGGCGACAAGAATGGTGGCCAGTTCCGGCGAGACCGAGATCCCGCCCCGGAAATTGAACCCCTTGAGTTCGGGGACAGACAACAGCGGCATGTCGGGGATGCGCGACACCAGAATGATGGCCGCGACCGCCAGCATTGCGCCGATCACCGTGGCCCCCTGCATCTTCAGCCTGACGCTGCGGGGCCGGAACAGGAATCGACGCCCGAAGGCAACCCAGCACAGCAGCCCGACCATGACCAGCACCACCAGCGAGATCGCCAGCAAGGCCCAGGGATGGACGTTCAGCACCGGCACGAACAATCCGCGCGCGCTGAGGAAGATGCTGTCGCCCAGCTGGATCGCCTGTTTCGGAGCGGGCAGTGCCGAGAATACCCCATACCAGGCCAGCACCTGCAAGATGGGCGGAATGTTGCGGATCAATTCGACATAGCCCAGTGACACAAGATTGAGCACCGGGTTCCCCGAAATCCGCATCATTGCCACGACCAGACCCACCAGTGTCGCGAAGATGATCGAGAAATATCCCACAAACAGCGTGTTCAGAAAGCCGATCAGCAGGGTCCACCAATAGGGGTCGCGAATGCTGAAGGGCAGCAACGAGAAACCGACATCCCAGCCGGTGGCGCGTTCCAGAAAGCCAAAGCCCGAGGTGATCCCCTGCGCCGCCATATTGCGCCCGGCGATCACGACAAAGCTCACAGCCAGCAGGACAAGCAGCGACAGGAAGGCGATCTGGATCAGATTGTTGCGGAAGCGAAGCGAAGTCATGGCCGTCTCCTTCTCAGGGGGCAGGCGGCAGGGCCGCCCGCCGCAGCATCAATCCAGCGTCATCGGGGCCAGGACGCCGCCATGGTTCCACAGCGAATTCACGCCGCGATCCAGCTTGTAGGGAGAGTTTGCGCCCAGATTGCGATCATAGATCTCGGCATAATTGCCGTTCTGGCTGATCATCTTGTAGGCCCAGTCATCGGGCAGGCCCAGGCGTTCACCGATGCCCGGATCGACGCCCAGCAGCTTTGCCACGACAGGATTGGGCGGATTGTCCCGCATCTGCTCGGCATTTTCCGAGGTGACGCCGTTGTATTCGGCCAGCAGCAGCGCGCTGATCATCCAGTTGGCCACATCGACGAACTGATCGTCACCCTCGCGCATGGCGATGGCCTGAGGCCCCATGTTCACCAGATCGGGCAGGATCATGTTCTTGTCCGCGCCGCCTTCGGCATCGGCAAGGAAGACCGCCAGATTCGGCCCCCAGCCGATAAAGGCATCGCAGCGATCCTCGTTGAAGGCCGCCTGCGCCTCTTCCTGCTTTTCATATTGGACCAAGTCATATTCCAGCCCCAGACCGGTCAGGTAATTCGCGGCATGGCGCACCGTGGATGTGCCCGCCTCGCCGCAAATGGTCGCGCCGTCCAGTTCGGCGGCGCTTGTGACACCATGCTCGGTCTTGATGGCGAATTGCGTGCCACCATAGAAATAGGGCAGCGACATCTGCAAATTCAGCTCGGTGTCGCGCGACATGGTCCATTCGGTCAGCTTGATGATGACATCGATTTCCTTGGCCTGCAGCGCGGGAAAGCGCTGCGCCCAGCTGAGCGGCACGAATTCCGCCTGATCGGGCGAGCCAAGGATCATCGTCGCCATCGCGCGGCACAGATCGATGTCCAGCCCCTTCCAGCGACCCTCGTTGTCGACCTCGGCAAAGCCGCGATAGCTGCCGTTATGGCTGGGACAGATCAGCTTTCCCCGTTCCAGCACCGCCTGCAGGGTCGGCCCCGGTTCCCCGGCCCATGCCTGTGAACCCAGCCCCGCCCCCGCCAGAGCGGTCGCGAACATCAGAAATTTGGCATTGATTTGCATGTTGTTTTTCCCTGTCGGTTGATTTTGTTCCGGCCGTGATGTCGAACCCGGCCGGGCTTTTGGTCATTGGTTCAGATAGGCGTCATAGACATGGCGCGCCGCTGCCAGATCCTCGACGGCGACACCGACCGATTTGAACACCGTGGTCTGGCCCGGATCGATCTGGACCCTGCCCGCGAACAGTTCGCCTGCTTCGGCCAGGATTTCCGCGCCGGACAGGATGACATCGCCAGCCTCGGTCATGGCGGCTTCGCGCGAATCCACGACCAGCGCATTGGCCATGACCGCGTCATCCAGCTCGCGCCATGTCGGACGTGGCGAGCCAACGGAATTGACATGCGCCCCGGCCTTCAGCCATGCGCCCTGCACAACGGGCGTGGTCGAATTGGTTGCCACGACGACGATATCCGCGCCTTCCACCGCCTGTTGCAGCGCCATGGCCTGCGCGCCATGCCTGTCGGCAAAGGCGCGGGCATTGGCCTGGGTGCGGCTCCAGACACGAACCTCGTCGATGGGAAAGATCTCGCGCAGCGCCTGCAAATGCGCCTCGGCCTGAACACCGCTGCCGATCAGGGCCAGACGCGAACTTTCCGGGCTGGCCAGCCGACGGCTGACCGCGGCCGAGGTCGCCGCCGTGCGCATTTCGGTGATCAGCCGGCCATCCATGACCGCCAGAGGCTGGCCCGTTTGCGGATCGAACAGCAGGATGCTGGCCAGATGGGTCGGATATTCGCTGCCCGCATTCGCCGGATAGAAACAGACCAGCTTGGCCCCCATCGCCTGCGAGGTCACCGCCGGCATCATGCCCAGATAGCGCCGCTCTGGCTCGACCGGCAGCATCTGACGCACGGGCTGGATGGCATCGCCCGAAGACAGCTCGCTCAGGGCGCGCTCCATCAGCGGAACAAGATCGCGATAGGTCAAAAGCCGGGCGACATCTTCTTCGGTGAGATTGACGAGTGACATGCAGTTCAGCCCCCAGAATGATCCGGGACATGCCGTCCCGATCTGTGAAAATCAGTATGGGGCGATTCCAAATCATGTCAACATTTGATATTCGCGTCCTGCATGTTGGCACATTTCAGCACGAATGAAGGTCAGATTCATGCTGGCAGCACGGCATGGCCCATTGAATGATCACCATGATCAAACCGACGGCACCCATTCGGGCACCGTCGGAACTTTCACCGATCGGAAGGGATTTTCACATGACGGATGCGGCGCAATCCTGCGCCGGAGTGCCGGATCGACTGGCCGGGTGGAATCAATCCACGCTGTCGGCGGATCTGATGTCCGGCTGGTCAAAGACGCGAATATCCGGTGCCACGCCTTCAAAACGCGCCAGCCGCACCAGCGCCGAATGTGCCGCCGGCCCCTGGGACAGACGCGAGGTCCGCCAATCATGTGTCAGCACGTTGGGGTTGCCGTGTCGGTCCAGATGCTGCGGGTCAGAGAGGTCGGGATCATACCAGGCCCCTGTCCACAGGAATACCACGCCGGGCCGGATATCTTCGGTCAGCACGGCCCCGGCCAGGCATCTTCCCCGGTCATTGTGCAGCAGAACGATATCGCCATCGGCGATGCCCCGCGCCTGCGCATCCGCGGGATTGATCAGCACCGGCTCGCGCCCCCCGACCTTGCGGCTGCGACTGTAATCACCATTGTCCAGTTGACTGTGCAGCCGCGTCGCCGGCTGACCCGAGACCATATGCAGCAGATCGGGATCGTTGCGATTGCCCAGCCATTCGCGCGGCGGCAGCCAAGCGGCATGACCCGGACAATCGGCATAATCGAACCCCGCAATCACCTGCGAATACAACTCGATCCGCCCCGAGGGCGTGGGCAGGGCATTGGCCCGGGGATCGGCGCGGAAATCACCAAGGAACACATGTTCGGGCGCGCGGTCGGGAAATTCGACTGCCTTCTGCCCGGTGATGAATTCATCCCATTCCGGCAGGCGGATATCCTCGGCCAGGGCGGTTTGCGTCATCCGCTGCCACATGTGACGCAGCCAGTCCTCGCTGCTGCGCCCTTCGGAAAAGGCATCCAGCACATCCAGCCGCGCCGCCAGATCGCAATAGATGTCATATTCGCAGCGCGCCTCGGCCGGAGGATCGACCAGTTTCGGCATCGGGATCAGCGCATTGTCCTGGGTTCCGGCCCCGAAATCACAGCGCTCCTGCGGCGCCGCGACCGGCAGCACGATATCGGCATGTCGCGCCGTCGCGGTCCAGTTCAACTCGTTCACGATGATGGTTTCGGGCTGCTGAAACGCCTCTCGCAGCCGGTTCAGATCCTGATGGTGGTGGAAGGGGTTGCCCCCGGCCCACCAGACCAGCCGCACATCGGGAAAGACCCGCTTTTCTCCATTGTAGTCGTAGCCCTGCCCGGGGTTCAGCAGCATATCCGAAATCATGGCAACGGGGATGAAGTCCTTGACCGGATTGTCCCCCTGCGGCAGCGAGGGCCAGCCGACAGGCCGGTCCATGGTGCCGATATGCGCTTCGGAACCATAGCCGATGCCATAGCCACCGCCCGGCAGACCGATCTGCCCCAGCATCGAGGCCAGTGTCACCGTGGCCCAGAGCGGCTGTTCACCATGTTCCCCACGCTGCAGGCTGACCGCCGTGCAGATCAGGGTCCGCGATGCCGCCATGCGCCGCGCCAGCGCGCGCAGCCGTTCGGCATCCAGACCCGATTGCCGCGCAGCCCATTCGGCATCCTTGGGCTGTCCGTCCTCTTGCCCCAGAAGATAGCTGCGCAGCTTGTCAAAACCGACCGTATAGCGATCCAGGAAAGCCTGATCATGCAGTCCTTCGACCAGCAGCGTATGGGCAAGACCCAGCATGATCGCGGTGTCCGATCCGGGCCGCGGGGCCAGCCATTCCGCCTGCAGCGATTGTGCCGCGTCATTGCGATAGGGGCTGATGCTCACGAAATCGACCCCGGCCTGGCGGCAGGCCTCGAGATCGGCGCGCAACCGATGGCGATAGACGCCCCCTGCCCCGACCTGCGCCGAACGCAGCGGCACGCCACCAAACATCACCACCAGTTCCCCGTTTCGGGCAACGCTGCGCCAGCGGGTGGCCTCTTTGACATGCTGCCGGAAGTTCCCGACGATATGGGGCATCAGCACCAGCGCCGCGTTATAGCTGTAGTTGCCTTCCGAGGCGACGAAACCGCCGACCGTATTGAGAAACCGCTTGAGTTGGGATTGCGCATGGTGAAAGCGGCCGGCGCTGCTCCACCCATAGGAACCGGCAAAGATCGCGCCATTGCCATGCTGGCCCCGCACGCGCGTCACCTCTCCCGCGATCAGATCAAGCGCGCGGTCCCAACTGACCTCGACAAAAGGCTCTGCCCCCCGCCGCCCCGCGGCGCGCCCCGGGCCATCACGCAGCCAGCTTTCGCGAACGGCAGGGCGCAGCACCCTTGCCCTTCCGTTCAGACTCGAGGCGATATTGCCATTGATCGGCGAGGGATCCGGATCATCCTCGTGACCCGAGACATTGACGATACGGCCATTTTCGACCACCGCCCGACCGGGCCCCCAATGGCTGGCCGTCATCAATGTGGCAGAGCGGGCAGAATTGTCGGAGACCATCTTATCGTTCCATATATCGGCATATTCATCACCTATGCTGGCACGATATTCTTCCTTTGTCGACAGTTATCATTCACGGTCCGCCGGCGATGTCCAGCATGCCCCTGCCTGAACAGGAAACAGGCCGGCACCGGGTCATGTCCCGATACCGGCCTGTCGGTCGTTCCAACAGGATCGCCCGCCCTATTTGCGCAGCATTCGCCGCAGATGTGCCAGAAGCGGCGGCGTCAGCAGGCCAAGGATGATCACCCACATGACCTTGGCGATATTGCTTTCAAAGAAGATCGCCGGAGACCCCTTGCCGATGATCATCCCCTGCGAGAACCCGCCCTCGGCAATGGGTCCAAGGATCAACCCCAGGATCAGCGCCTCGAGCGAATAACCCAGCTTTTTCAGGATCAGCCCGAAAAAGGCGAAACCGATCATCAGATAGACATCGAAGGTCGACTGATTCAGCGCATAGGATCCCAATACCGCAAAGGCGCTGATCACCGGCACCATGATGGCAGGCGGAATCAGCGCGATGCGCGCCAGATAGGGGGCGACGCTGATGCCCACGATCAGAAAGACCGCATTGGCGATGAACAGCGAATAGATGAAGGGATAGGTCTTGTCGGCGTGAATGGTGAACAGATCCGGCCCCGGGATCATCCCGTGGATGATAAAGGCCCCCATCAATGCGGCCGCAACCGAATTGCCCGGAATCCCCAGGGTCAGCGTCGGCACCAGCGAACCACCGACGCAGCCGTTGTTGCCCGCCTCGGCGGCGGCCACCCCTTCGGGCGCGCCCTTGCCGAAACGGGCCTTGGCACCGGCCAGCCGCTTGGCGAAGTTATAGGACAGGAAGGCGGCAATGGTCGCCCCTTCGCCGGGCAGGATTCCCACCACGGTGCCCGTCCCCGACCCCAGCGCCATATAGCGCCCGATGCCCTTGGGCATGGGTTCGGATTTCTGGCTGCGTTCCAGCGCCGAGGCATCGATGGTCGTTGCATGGCGCTGGCCCGCGATTTCCAGCATCTGGATCATCGAGAACAGCCCGATCAGCGCGGGCATGAAGTCGATGCCGTCGATCAGCTCTACCGATCCAAAGGTATAGCGCAGGCTGCCCGACATGGCATCGGTGCCGATCACGGCGATGATCATGCCCAGGACACCGGCCAACAGCGCCTTGATCAGCGAGGTATCCTCATCCGCAATAGAGACGATCCCGGCCAGGCCCATCAGCGCCAGAAGGAAAGTCTCTGCCGGACCGAAGGCCAGCGCCTGCTGGGCCAGAAGCGGCGCGAACATCAACAGCACCACGGCCGAAATCAGCCCGCCCATGAAAGAGGCCACCACCGACACTTTCAGCGCCAGACGGCCACGGCCCTCGCGGCTCATCGCATAGCCTTCCAGCGCGGTGGCGACGGCCGCGGGGGTGCCCGGGGTGTTCAGAAGAATTGCGGGGATCGAACCTCCATACATGGCCCCCGCATAGATCCCGCCCAGCAGCATCAGCCCCAGAACAGGATCCATCGTATAGGTGAACGGCACCAGCAGGCCGACCGCCATGGTCGCCGTCAGCCCCGGCATGGCACCGATGACCACACCGGCGACAGTCCCGATTGCGATGGCCAGCAACGATGCCGGCATCAGCACGATCGCGATATAATCCATAGGGATCTACCTTGTTTTCAGAAGCTTGGGCCGGGCAGATTGACCGACAGAAGTTGCACGAAGATCAGCCAGACGGCGGCCAGAACCCCTGCCGTGCTGAGCCCGATGACAACGGGATTGCGATAACCCAGAAGCACCGCGATCACCGGGATGAACACCGCTGCCGGAATGAAGAAGCCAAGCGGCTCGAACGCCAGCGCAAAGGCCACCAGCCCGGCCAGCAGCCCGAAGAACCGCCCTGCCCGTCCGAACAGATCCAGCCTTTCATCCGCCGCGCGGTTGCGCAACGACAGCAGCAACTGAATGGCGCCAAGCCCACCGAAAGAGACCGCCAGAAAGCGAACATATTTCGCCGATGTCTTTTGGGCGATCCCCGAATAATCGGCCGTGCTGAGATAAAGCAGCACGGCCAACCCGATGAATCCCGCCAGAAGAAGCCTGTCGAGAATATTGCGTGACATTACCAGGGAGCCGTCTCGAACACTTTCATCGTGTCGGCCTGCAGTTGCTGCAGATAGGCCAGATAGTCCGGCCCGCTCATCGGCAGCAGATAGATATTGCTGGCTGCGGCCTTCTCGATGAATTCGGGATCGGCCATGACCTCGGCCAGAACCTCGTCCAGCTTGCTGGCGACATCCTCGGGCACGCCTGCCGGGGCAACAAAGCCACGGGTGGCGCGCATCAGCGTGTCATAGCCCTGCTCCTTGGCGGTGGGCACATCGGGCAGCAGATCGTTGCGCTCTTCGCTGAGCATGGCGATGATGCGCGCATCACCGGCCTTGTGCTGGGCGATCATCTGCGACAGGTTCATGAACGACGCATCGACATGCCCCCCCAGGATCGCGGCCTTCTGTTCGGTCGATCCCTTGGTGGGCAGCAGGTTGAAGGTGGTGCCCGTCAGGGCCTCGAAATCCTTGGCCGCAAGGAAGTCATCCGAGCCGATGCCATTGACAGCGACAGTCAGTTCTTCACCCTTGGCCAGATCATCCAGAGTCTGGATCGGGCTGTCCTTGGGCACGGAAACCAGTTCCGGGTCTTCAGCGGTGTTGCCCATCACGTGAAAGCTGTCCAGCGTGTAGGCCGCGCGCCCGGATGCGATATGGGCCACCAGTTGCGGGGTGAATACCATGCCGATGGTATAGCCATCGGGCTCGGCGCGCGCGATGGCCTCAAAGCCCTTCTGGCCACCCGATCCCTTGATGTTGTTGATGACGAATTCGAAGCCGTCGAATTTCTTTTCGGCCACCTCGGCAAAGATGCGCGCGGTGGTATCGGTCGAGCCTCCGGCGCTGGAGGGGACGATGATCTCGATCGGTTCGGCGGGGTAATCCTGGGCCATGGCACCTGAGGCAAGGCCGGCGACGGCAAGCCCCGCAGCAATGATGGGTTTCAGCATAACATGTAGTCTCCCTGACAGTTCCGAAGCGCGATCCATTCCACAAACGGATATTTTTCGGGCAGAACATTCGCATTCTGCCCCGTCAAAGTGCAAGACCGAAACGCCCCGGTTTTGCCTTGCCGCCAAGGTATTCTGCCCCTGCCTTCCGCAGCTTGAGTCGCGCCATGTCGTCACGGCAGGCTAGATCAGCCAGATCAGGATCAGCACCCAGGCCGATATCGCGCAGCCCATGCACAGCGCATAGGGGCCATTCCAGCGCAATCCCAGCTGTCGCGCGGGCAGCCCGGCAAAGCCGCCCAGCAGCATCACCGATGCCGTGAAGGGCGAGGTCGTGCCGCTGATCGCCCAGCCCCCCGTCACGGCCGCGACCAGCGCAGCAGGCGGAACGCCCATCACCTCGGGCGCGGGCAGGATCGGCAGGATCATCGACACCGAGAGGATCGGGTTCATCCCCAGCTGACCGGTCAAGGGCACCAGCCAGACCATTGCCACCACGATCAGCCAGCCCGGCAGCACCGACAGATCCAACCCCAGTCGCGGCAAGACCGGCTCCAGCATGAAGGCCCCAAGGCTGCCGATGAAGGCCGCCATGAACAGCAGCACGATCTGGTTCCCGCAGGAGGGCAACTCGCGGCGCACGAAATGACTGACCTGCGTTGACAGATGCCGTCGCGCCCCACCGACCACCAAGCTGCCCTGCAGGCAGATCCAGGCGACGGCGATCGCGGGCACGCAGGTCATCACCGCGGCCACCACATCGACCCCCACCAGATTGTGCAGCAGAACCACCCCGGTCACGATGGCCGCCAGCAACAGAAGCAACGGGCGCAGATGCCGCAGCCATTTTCCCGAAGGCGCGGCGCGCGGCGGGGCGGGATGGCTGAGGCGCGGCTTGAACAGCGTGTCCAGTCCCCAGCCCAGCCCGATCAGCAACAGGGCATTGACCGCGCAGGGCAGCACGACATTGTTCCAGCTGGCCCCCGGCACCAGTGCCAGCGTGATCGCCATGGAAAACCCAAGAGGCGACCAGCACAGCGTTGCCGCAAAGCCGCGATTGATCGCCACCAGCATCCGACGCAGCCGGTGGCGGCGCAATTCGGGGTCGGTTTCACGCATCGTGCTGGCCTTTGACAGGCCACCCAGAAGTGCGATCGAACCATACATCAGGATCAGCCCGAACAGATGTCCCCCGATGGACAGGGCGATATAGCGCAGCCCCGGCCTCTGCCCGGCCAGAAAGCGACCGCATTCCAGGATCTCTTCCGATCCCATCGCCGCGATGCGAATGGCGCTGAGCGCGGTATAGAGCGCCATGACAAAGCTGCCGCGTTCGACCGCGTTCCATGTTCCGCCCCACCAGTCTGGCTGGGTCAGCGCCGCCACCGACACCATGGCCAGACCGACCAGGACAAAGATGACCGGGGCAGAACGATCGGCCAGCGCAAAGGCGATGATCCCGGCCAGCGCCAATGCCCCCGCCAGCATCGCTGCCGTTGCGCTGTGGCTGTAGAACCCGGCTATCATCACCAACATCGCCAGAACGGGAAACAGCCCGGCAAGCTCCATCACCCGCCTGCGCAGTTCCGCGCTCAACCGCCCCACCCGACAGCTTCCATGCGCAATGTGATCCCGATTTTCATGCCGCGCCTCCGTGCCTGGCCCATATGGCGATATATTCGCCTTCAGGCTGTAAACGGTTTGCGTTCGTCTGACGGCGATGTCCAGATCTGCCGCGTCAAACCGAACCGTTTCAAGGGGATCCGCTCCGCAGAAACCTGGTCAGCGGGCGACGCCATTGCGCCGTCCTGACCCGGAAGGCCACCTGTTCCGCGGATTGCCATGCCAGCGCGATCAGGCTTTGCTGCACCGCGACGGTCGCCTTGGACAGAGGCAGCTGCACCGACCAGCAGACGGCCATGTTGGTGCGCGGCGCAGACAGGAATTCCGTAGATATCATCGGCAGCATCGACATGCGCGGTGCCGCCATGCCATCGGGCGAATTGCTGTCCGAAGAAAACCGGACCGCGATCGAACAGCAAGCGCTGGTTATCCGCTGCCTGAACCATTGGCGCTGTCACCAATCACGCAGGGCCAGCAACTGGTCACGTTCTTCTTCGGCACAACCCATGGACATCTCCACAACCGCGCGCTGATAGTCCTTGCGGGGTGTCATCCGCGCGATCCGGCAAGGCACGGCAGGAAGAACGGCAATGGTCAGATTGCTTTCACGCCCCTCGCGGATCTGCTTGGCACGCGCGCCAAAGGGAAAGACCACCGGCCGCGGATGCGCGCGGTCGGCCGGTCGCAGGGCCTGAACCCGCCTCTGATCGCGGCCGGGCAATCAGGAATAATAGTCGCCGATGACCTATTCCATTGCGGTCGCAGGATCGGCAATCACCAAACCGGTTCCGTGGTTTTCATGCCATCGGGACCGGCGCATTCGCGCGGCAGGACGGAAGGAACGCGGCCCTGAACGGGCCGCGAAGTCAGGGTTATTTTCGGCGCAGGACGCCGTTTACCTTCCGCAATGGCGCGGTGAGTTTCCATGAGGTGCTGGCCAGCATCGCATCGCGCTGTTTGGTCGCCTTGATGAACTTGATCCTCAGAAGCTGGAACTGGGCTTCTTTCTGATCGAATTTCTTCTTCATCGCGGCCAGCTTCGCGCTGGCGTCGTCTCTGGCCTTCTCGGCCGCAAGGCGCGCCTTGTCGGCTGCATTTCGCGCCTTCTCGGCTGCATTGCGCGCTTTCTTGAGCGCCTCGATCTCGTCATGCAGCGAAGCATTGGGCTTCTTGGTGGTTTCCAGATCTCGCTGCCAGCTTTCGGTCAGCGCTGCGATATCTTCGATACGGGCGTCATGCTGCGACCAGGCCTCGGCAAGCTGCTGTTCAAGTTCTGCGATCCGCCGGGCCTGACTGGCTTCAACCGTTTCCGTGTCATTCCCGAGCGATACGGCCAAAGCATGCTGTTCGGCCTGCGGTCGTTCCGACGCGCCGGTGACATCGGACACATTATCGTCTTTTGCTGCGATCATCTGCTTCAATCCGTCTTTTGCCCCTGCAGCAGTTAGACCAAACAGGCTGTCGCGTGAAGGCCTATAACGGCAGAGCCTGGGCAAGGTTGCCACAATTTCCGGTTGCGCCACCCGCTGTATCAACAAGACGCGTCCCGAAGACACGAATTCGTCGGGTTTCGATCGATGTTTGCAGATCTCGACCTGCAAATGCTCACGTTGTCTGTGAGAATGTCACCGGGCTTCTTACATCCGTCCCAGACGATCCTCGTCATCTATGACGTCAAGCCTGCAATCACGACCTGTCCAACGCCACAGGACAAGATTCAGACTGGTCTCGGATGCGCCCTTGGCAAAGCTGCGTATCAACATCCCGGCGAAACCGCTTTCGATCAATGCGCAGGCAAAGCTCTGGGTCGGTGCCCTTTGCCCCCCAAGCATGGTCGCGCGCCAGCCGGGATCGGCCAGAGCATCCGCCGTCATGCCATATGCGCCCAATGCCGCGCTGTCGCGCGTATCAAAAAGAGGACCAAGATCGGCGAGATAAGAGACCAGCACCGTAGGTTGCAGGCTGCCGACCTGATTGGCCTCGCGCAGGGCGGTCGCGGGGTCAAAGGCCGTATAGAGAGCGGGCACACCCTTTGGGTTGAAACGCCCGCCGTAAAGCATGGCGCCCCGGCCCGACAGCGGCTGGCGCGCATAGACCGGGTTCAGGGCGCGATAGAGCGGCCCCTGATAGCGTCCCTTCGTCAGCGGCATCAGGCAAAGACGCCCGCATCAACCGCATCGATATATTCCAGCACTTGTTGCGCCTTGCCTTCCTGCACCAGCTGCATCGCGGTCCGTCCATCAAAGCCGGGCAGAGGTTCGGAGCGATACCAGGCATAGGCCATCAGCTCCGAGCCAAAGCGCGGCTCGACCTTGTTGAGTATCTCGACCAGTTCGCGCAGGCGGCGCTGAGTCTTGTCCGACTGAACCCTTGTGCGGCGCTGCATGGCATCCTTGCCCAGCCCCACCGTCAGGCCAATCTCTTCCGCCGTGGTGCGCAGGGCCACGGCGATCTTGCGAGGTTCGAACTGTCCGCCTTCGGCAAAATTCATCAGATGCATGGCATGGCTCCAATCAGCTATCTAGACGCAATATATTGTCAAAATGACTGACATACAAGAAGAACGCAGGCCCGCGCGGCCTAGCCCAGCTCATATTCCTCCAGCAATGCGGCATATTGCGCGCCATGCATGTCACGATCTTCGGCGCTACCCTGCACGACAGGCCGCGGCAAGCTGAACTTGACGACGCGAAGATCCTCGATGTCGAAACGTTTGAGCGTTTGTTCGGGCACCCGATAAAGCTGCGCCACAGAGGTGCTGGACAGGCCGTCGCGGACCCGTTTGTAGATATCCGGCCGGTCGC
This sequence comes from Paracoccus seriniphilus, assembly GCF_028553745.1. Classification (NCBI taxonomy): domain Bacteria; kingdom Pseudomonadati; phylum Pseudomonadota; class Alphaproteobacteria; order Rhodobacterales; family Paracoccaceae; genus Paracoccus; species Paracoccus seriniphilus. The sequence goes on along the minus strand of NZ_CP067130.1, from coordinate 142,928 downwards.
AGAAAATATCGATGGTCACCCAGAAAGGGCCCGCATTCTTTGATCTGACTTTCAGAACAACGTCACCCAGTTTCATCTTGCAACCTTTGATTGAGTCTGACTGACCTCGATGCGGAAGGCCGACATCGGGTCTGTGAGATGCATGACATGGTTCAGCGCGAACTCATACAGCGCCCCCCGGTTCGTGGTGGCTGGGGAATAGGGAAAGGCAAAGGTCGGCAGCTCCTCGTCATCGGTCAGCGGATAATGCAGCACGAAAGGATTGATCAGCTTGCCGATCTCGCCGGCCTCATCCTGGCTGCGCGCGGTGATGATGCCCAGCACCCCGACCTCTGCCGGATCGCCGATACGGTTTTCCAGCGCGCCCAATGCGCCATTGACACCAATCAGCCGGAAATCCAGCCTGTAATCGCCAGGGGTCAGCCCCATCCGGGTTTCGATCTCGGCGGTCAAAAAGCCGGTCAGCCGGTCAACCCATGTCTGTGCATTGCCTACATAATGGGCGTTGCGCAGAATGGCCATGATCGTGGTCTGATAGCCCCCGATCCGTGCGCCCTCCAGCTTGACGGTATAAGGACCGGGGATCCAACGAGAACCCTCGACCCGCACGCGACGATCATCCAGTGCCGTATAATGCGCGCCGGTCACATCCAGATGCCCGCCCGGTTCGTATAGATGGAAAGGGTCCGAATTCTCATAGAGCATATGCGCGCTGACCGAATGCGGCGTGCAGGCGGCGCTTTCCGCCATCGGTTCGACCGTAAAGCCATCGGCATCGAAATCGACCATGATGACGCCCGAGGTCGGATTGGTGGAACACAGCGCCCCGCATTCGGCGATCTTGGCGCCATGCCAGGCCCCGCCTGCCGCGTCACCGCGTGACAGAGGCAGCGCCGCAATGGTCGCGGTGTCGGTCGTGCGACCGGCAATGACGATATCGGCACCGGTTTCCAAGGCCGCCTGAATATGTTCGGCGCCCGCCAGAGCGACGATATTGGACAGGTTCGACAAGTCCAGTTCCGGCGCGGGGGTCAGCGGCGTGACCTGCCCGGCCTTCGCCGCTGCGGCGATGCGCTCGACCGGCTGGCTGGAATAAAGCCGCGCGATCTTCAGCGACTGGCCCAGCTCCTGCGCCAGTTCGATGGTGATGTCATACATCCAGTCGACGGTGCTGTCCGTGCCGCAGGTGCCCGCCGTGCCGATGACCAGCGGGACGCCAAGTTCGGCGCGGGCCTGCATCAGGCTGCGCCATTCCGATTTCGTCGCCGCGCGGGAATATTTCGACTGTCCCGCCCCCAGGCTGAAGGGCCCACTGTCGGTGGACCCTCCGTCGATGCAGATGATATCCGGGCGCATGGCCACGCCGCGCGCCAGCGCAGCGCGGTCAAAGCCCAGTCCAAGAACGCCCGAAGGCACCAGAACGCGTGTTGGCATGTCAGTCCTCGATCGTTGTTGGGTCGTCATCCGGCAAGGCCGGCTTTTTCAGCAGGCCACGCAGGAAAATCGGGGCGACAAAGCCCAGAATGGCCGCAATCCACAGCCCCACGGCGATAGGTGAACTGAACAGGAAAGCCCAGTCTCCGTCCGACAGCACCATCGCGCGGCGCAGATTGTCCTCCATGGCATTGCCCAGAAGAATGCCAAGGATCGCCGGCACCGTCGGAATGCTCAGCTTGCGCATCACATAGCCAAGGGCCCCGAACCCGACCATCATAAGCATGTCAAAGCTGGACCCGGTCAGGGAATAGATGCCCACAAAGGCAACCATGGTGACGCCCGGCAGCAGGATCCATGCGGGCACCGACAGGATATGCACAAAGATCCTGACCATCGGCACGTTCATCAGCAGCAGCACGATATTGGCAATCAGCAGCGCCGCGATCAGCGACCAGACCACCTCGGGCCTTTCGGTGAACAGCAACGGGCCAGGCGTGATGTTCAGCGTCAGCAACAGCGCCAGCAGCACCGCCGTCGTCCCCGAACCCGGCACTCCCAGCGTCAGCATCGGCACCAGCGCACCCCCAGCTGCGGCATTGTTGCCAGCCTCGGGCGCGGCGACGCCCTTGGGATTGCCCGAACCAAAGCTGTCCTTGTCGCGGGCCAGAGATTTCTCTGCCATATAGGCCAGAAATGACCCCAGCGAAGCCCCCGCGCCCGGCAGGACGCCCGAGACAAAGCCGATCCCCGTGCCACGCATCATCGCGCCGCTGGTCTGGCGCAGCATCTTCCAGGGCACCCTGATCTTGCCCAGCTTGACACCGATGGCGCTGTCCCGGCCATGGGTCTCGATGAAGAAGAACACCTCGGCAACGGCGAACAGGCCGACAATCGCGACCAGAAAATCCACCCCGTCCATCAGATGCAGCTCGCCAAAGGTGAAACGCGGCATGCCAGTTGTCTTGTCCAGACCGATCATGGCAATGGCCAGACCGATCGCGGCGGCAAGCGCGGATTTGGCCTGATTGCTGGACCCGATTCCGCCAAGCGTGCAGAAGGCCAGCATATACAGCGCGAAATATTCGGCCGGGCCGAATTTGAAGGCAACGCGGGCCAGATAGGGCGCAAAGATCATCAGCCCGATCGTTGCGGCGAAAGCGCCGACAAAAGAGGCGACGCCCGACACGACCAGGGCCTCGGCGGCGCGCCCTTGTTTGGCCATCGGATAGCCGTCCAGCGTTGTCATCATCGCCGGTTCATCGCCGGGAATATTCAGCAGGATCGAACTGATCCGCCCACCATACATCGCGCCGTAATAGACCGAAGTCAGCAGCACCAGCGAGGAAATCGCGTCCAGCCCCATCGAGAACGATATGGGAATCAGCAGCGCCACACCATTTGACGGCCCAAGTCCGGGCAGCGCCCCGATGATCGTGCCGACAAAACAGCCGATCACGGCCAGAAGCAGCGTATAGGGCGATGCGGCGATCTGAAAGCCCATCGCAAGATTGGAAAGAATGTCCATGGCTCAGAACCCCCAGCCGGCAGGCAGGCCGCGCAGGCCAAGCCCCAGGATCAGACGGAACAACACCCACAGCCCGACACCCAGTCCGGCGCCGGTAATCGCGGCACGAAGCGGCTTGCCCGCGATCTGCCAACACAGCACGCCCGAAGCGATGGCGGTGGGCAGGATGAAGCCCAGGGGCGTGATCGCATAGGCATAGGCGACCAGCACCGCAAAGGCGATCCCAAGCTGAAGCAGCATCGGCGCGGCGGGCCAGTCGGCCTCGGGATCGGGGCGCAGCACCATGACAAGCGAGCAGACGATCATCACGAGCGCAATCAGATAGGGAAAGACACGCGGGCCGACCGGGTCGGACATGAAGCTGGTCTCGATGCCATATGCGCTGAGGATATACCCCAGCGCTATGACAATCATGACCGTCCCGAAGATACGGTCGCCGCGGATCATTTCAGCAACCCGATCTCTTTCGAGACCTCTTGAATCTGGGCGATATTGTCGGCCACGAATTGCTCGAATTCAGCGCCGAACACATCATAGGATGCCAGTCCGTTTTCGGACATGACCTGTTGCCATTCGTCGCTGGCACCGACCTTTTTCAGGGTCTCGACCCATTCGTCATAGCGTTCATCGCTGATGCCCTTGGGCACATAGATCCCGCGCCAGTTCATTGCGACGATATCCACGCCCTGCTCCTTGGCGGTCGGGACATCCTCAAAGCCCGAGATGCGTTCCTCGGACAGCACCGCGATCTGGCGCACATCGCCGGATTTGATGAAGCCCGTGATCTCGGACAGATCGCCGGTCATGGCCTGCGCAAAGCCGCCAACCGTCTGGGTGATGGCATCCGCGCCACCGTCAAGACCGATATATTTGACCTTGCGGGCCTCGTCAAAACCGGCCTTGTCCAGCATCATCAGGACCTTCAGGTGATCGAAACCGCCCACGGCGGAACCACCGGCAAAGGCCACTTTCGACGGATCGGCCTTCACGGCCTCGACCAGATCGCCCAGATTCTGGAACGGGCTGTCCTTGGCCACGACAATCACCCCGGGATCGCCGCCAATCGTGCCCACCCAGCGTACCTGATCTGCGGTCGCACCGGCAAAGGCATTCTGCGCCAGACGGGTGGTCGTGGCCGAACTGGCGGCGACAAAGACATCGGGGTCCTCGTTGCGGCTGCTGACGACCTGCGTGAAGGCCACGCCGCCACCGGCACCGGCAAGATTGGTCACCTGCACCAGATTGGGCACGATCCCCAGCTCGGTCATGATCCGCCCGATCTGACGGCAGGTAAAGTCCCAGCCGCCGCCGGGATTGGCCGGCGCAATGCATTCTTCGGCAATTGCAGGTGCGGCAACACTTGTCATCAGCGCGGCAATCGCCACGCGGGTCCAGTTCTTCATGATATTCCTCCCTCTCACCCGCCGGATCGGCGCGGGCTTGCGAGACACAGATTTTGATGAAAAGCTGACACCAACCTGTCATGAACTGCTGAAAAGTTGGGCGAATGCGGTTTCTTCTTGTCGAAGACAGCGATGAACTGGCTGCCGCCGTGGCGTCACGTCTGGCGATGGACGGGCATGGTGTGGACCGCGCGGGCACATTGGGCGAGGCAAAGGAATTTCTGGCAACCGCCCCCTATGACCTGATCCTGCTGGATATTTCCCTGCCAGATGGCGATGGCCGCGACTTTCTGGCGCGCGAACGCGCGGCGCGGCACAACACGCCTGTCATCATGATGACCGCCAGCGCCTCGGTCAGCGACCGGGTCAGCACGCTGGATCAGGGTGCCGATGATTATATCACCAAACCCTTCGATTTCGCCGAATTGCAGGCCCGCTGCCGCGCCGTCCTGCGCCGCCATCAGGGTGTGGCCGACAGCCGCCAGCATTATGCAGGCTTCATCTTTGATGCGCTGGCGGCCAATATCACCATCGGGGATGAGGTCCGCGAGCTGCGCGCGCGCGAATTGCGCCTGCTGGAAATCCTGCTGTCGCGGCCCGGCCAGGCCTATTCCAAAGCCCATCTGATCGACCGGCTGTTTTCCTTTGACGAGGAAATCAGCGACAATGCGATCGAGGTCTATGTCGGCCGGTTGCGACGCAAGCTGGAAGGTTCGGGCGCGCGTCTGGAGACGCTGCGCGGGGTTGGCTATCGGCTGATCCCGGAATGAGACCGCTGCAGCCGCGCCCGGCCGGATTCTCGCTGCGGCGCAGGCTGGTCTGGCAATTCGTCGCCCTGTTTCTCTTGCTGGTCGTGGCGCTGTTCTTTGCGGTGCGCTTTGCGGCCGAACGCGCCTCTCGTGCCAGTCAGGACGCCATTCTGGGCGCGGCGGTGATCTCGGTCGGCGACGGCATCCGGGCTGTGGACGAAGGGCTGGCGCTGGATCTGCCCTATGCGACATTCTCGATGCTGGGCGCGATGGGGGATGAACGGATCTTCTACAGCCTGATGATCGGGGATCGTCTGGTGACGGGCTATCCGGCGCTGCCACAGCCGCCACACGCACCGGATGATCTGTCGCCGGTCTTTTACAGCGGAGACTATCAGGACAGCAGGCTGAGACTGGCGGCGATTACCCGGCGCGTGCGGCTGGACAACCGGATGCAGGAAATCGCCGTGACATTGGGCCAGACGCGCGATGGTCAGGCGACCATCGCACGTGACACAGCACGCAGCGCAGCATGGATCGGGCTGGGATTTCTGGCGCTTGCCGTGCCGCTGGCGCTGTGGACCACCCGCGCGGTGATCCGCCCCGTGGATCGTCTGGCCGAGGCCGTCGCCCGGCGCGGGCCGCATGATCTGCGCCCGGTCCGCCATCCCACCCCGCGCGAGCTGGTGCCGCTGGTGGGCTCGCTGAACGACTTCATCGCCCGGCTTCGCGGCGCGCTGAAGCTGACCGAAACCTTCATCTTTGAAGCCGCGCATCGCATTCGCACGCCCCTGTCTCTGGTGCGAACCGAGGCAGAAATGGCGCTGGCCGAAACCTCGGACGAGGTGACACGGGCACGGCTGCGGCGGATGGTGCGCGCCATCGGGGAAAGCAGCCGCTCGGCGAACCAGATCCTCGATCATGCGATGGTTCTGTATCGCAGCGAACAATTCCTGACGACACAGGTAGATTTCGCCATGCTGACGCGCTCGGTGCTGCGTTCGGTCCAGCCCATCGCCGAAATGCGCGACATCGAGATCCTGAACGAGGGTCTGGACGAAAGCTGCCCCGTTCAGGCCGATGAGCGGATGATCGAGGTCGCGCTGCGCAACCTGCTGGACAATGCATTGAAATACTCCCGAAGCGAGGGTCAGGTGCGAATCCGGCTGGACAAGGCCGAGGGCATGGCCCGGCTGACGATCACCGATGAAGGCCGGGGCTTGTCCGCATCCGACAGCAATCTGACCGCGCGCTTCCAGCGTGGCAGCAATGTCAGCGACATTGTCGGATCGGGTCTGGGACTGACCATCGTCGCCGGGGTGGCCGCAGCCCATCGCGGCAAATTCACCCTTGAACCGGGAAAGGAGAAAGGCGCATGCGCCATCTTGTTCTTGCCGCTCTTGTAACGCTTGGCCTGACCACGCAGAGCCACGCCTATGAGATCGAGGAACAGCAGATCTTCGGCGCTGGCGCGAAAGAGATATCGGTTCTGTCGACAACCGATCTGGCCGCCATAAGCCAGGTGATGCAGGCCTTCGCGGATGCCCGCCCCGATCTGCGCATCCGTTACGATCAGGCCGCCAGCATCGAGGTCTTCCGTGCGATACATGACGAGGCGGTGCCCTATGATCTGGTCATGTCCTCGGCAATGGATCTGCAGATGAAACTGGCCAATGACGGTTTCGCGGCATCGATCATGCCAAAGCTGGGCAATCTGCCCGCATGGGCGCGCTGGCGCGATCAGCTTTTCGGCGTCGCGCTGGAGCCGGTGGTGACACTGGCATCGCGTCGTGGTCTTGGCGATCTGCCGGTGCCGCATACAAGGCGCGACCTGATCGCCATGATGCGCGAACATCCCGATGCGCTGAACGGTCGTATCGCGACCTATGATCCGCAGCAATCGGGGGTCGGCTATTTCCTGATCTCGCAGGACAGCCGCGAATCCGAAGGGTTCTGGCGTCTTGCCGAGGTCATGGGTCGGCTGAACACGCGGCTGTTCTGCTGTTCCGTCGAGATGATCGACGAATTGCGCGCCGGACGGATTACCATCGCCTATAATGTCGTCGCCAGCTATGCGTCGCGCTTCACGCCCGGCGATCCCGATCTGGTGCAGCTGGCGCTTGAGGATTACACATTCGCGATTGTCCGTTCGGCGCTGGTTCCATCGAATGCGAATGACCCGCAGGGCGCGACCGACCTGCTGTCTTTCCTGCTGTCGGATGTCGCGCAACGGCAGATCGCCAGCGATGCGGGCGTCGCCCTGATGCCCGGCCTTGGTCCCGAACCTTCGGCGCATTTGCGACCGATCCGGCTGGATACCGGCCTGCTGGTCTATGGCGATCAGCTGCGGCGGGCCGGGCTGCTGGCGGAATGGAATGCCGCCATGGTGCAGCCATAGGGTTTCCCGGCCCCGGCGGCGGGAGCGGGGGACAGGCCCTGCCCCCCTGAAACAGACTAGGCCGGGGCGCGATCCAATGCGCGATACATGTCCTCGAAAATCGCATCGCGATCCAGATCATAGGCCTCCAGCATCGGATGACGGCCCTCGGGATGGCGCCAGAACAGCCCGTCATCCAGCAGCGGCGAACGGGTCATATGCGTGGACACATATTTCTCGTCAAACAGCCATGCGACATTGATCACATCCCAGATCACCCAGGTCTTGGTTTCCGCGCCGGTGATGGCGAACATCTCGTGCAGCGGATTGTTGGTATAAAGGTGATGCAGATAGGCGCCGATCGCGCCCTTGTCCTGGACGAAACGCTCCATCTCGGGCAACGACAGCTTCAACTGCGCGCCGACATGATAACCGGGCAGATAGACATGGGGCACAGCGCAATCAAACAGCAGTTGCGAAGCCAGACGGTCCTGCACAAGATTCAGCGAGGGCACATTGCTGAAGGGCGCATAGGATGGAAAGCCCGAGGTCCAGACCACGACGATCTTTTCGATGATGTCAGGGGCCATCAGCAGCGCCGAGGCGATATTGGTCAGCGCGCCCATCGCCAGAATATAGAGCGGACGGTCGTCATCCGCACGCGCCCGTTCAATGATGAAACGCGCGGCCGGCGTGTCGATGGGCGCATCCAGACCTTGCAGATAGCCGGGGCTGCCCCGAAAGACCTTGCCCTCGGCGGGGACGCCGCATTTGTCAAAGACGCGCAGGATCTCTTGATAGGACAGTTCGACACCCTCGTCGGGGCCGACGAATTTCACCTCTTCGGCGCGGCGATCCTGTTCGATCAGGCGCTGTGCCCAGCCGCCCAGACCGCCCATGAACTTGTCCTTGCTGTCCGCATCCGAGGCCGCGCGCAGCGCGGCAACCGACTCGATCAGCTCTTCGCGGTGATGGGCAAAGCTGAAGGGCACGGCGGTGACGCCCTCCAGTTCCAGCCGCTCGGGCGACAGCAAGGCCCATGCCAGCGCATATTGATCGTCGATCTCATTGGCGGTGTCGGTGTCGATGATCACCCGCGGCGATGGACCGGGACGGCCAAGGCGGCCCTCGACGAAGGCATCGTCAAGCTTTGGAAACCTTTCGAGAATGGAAAGCGGGGTGGTCATGGATGGGTCTCCTTAATTTCCAAAGCCCTTGCCGAAAGCCTCTTCCTTGATGAAGCGTTCCGAAATGATGAGCAGAATGATCCCCGGCAGGGTCACGATCAGGGTGATGCCGGCAGCCGAGGCATCCAGCGTGCCGCCCGCGATCTTCGAGAACAGCAGCGTCGGCAGGGTGACGATCTGGCCCTGCCCCAGAAAGAAGGTCAGCAGGAAGATATTGGTCGATACCAGGAAGGTGAACAGCGCCCCCGCCACCACACCGGGCAGCAGCATGGGCAGCGTCACAAGGCGCAGAACCTGCCAGCGGCTGGCGCCAAGGATCATCGCCTGTTCCTCGAAATCGCGGCCAAGCCCCTGATAAACGGCGGTCAGCATCCGCACCATATAGGGGATCGTGGGGATCAGATGGGCAAGGATGATGCCGACATAGCTGCCCGCCAGCCCCAGCCGGATGAACATCATCAGCAGGGCGATGCCGATGGCCGCCTCGGGCACGATCAGGGGCAGCGACAGAAAGAACTCGAAGGCGCTTTTGCCCCGGAACTTCTCGCGCGCGAGAACGCGGGCGGCAGGCAGACAGATCGCCAGACAGATCACCGTGACGATGGTGCCGATGAACACGGTATTGACCGTTGCCTCCCAGACGCGGCTATAGGGCGACAGCACATAATCCCAGGCCAGCGGTGCCATCGCCTTTTCGCGTTGCTCCAGCCACCATGTGCCCGGCAGCAGATCGGGCCAGGCCCAACGGAAGGCAAAGCTCTGGATGATCAGCGGGATGAAGGGGCCAAGGATGAACCCGGCAATCACCAGCAGATAGAATTTCTGGAACGGCGAAAGCCGGCTGGACAACGCGATATTGAATTTCTTGGCCATGTCAGTTCCGTCCCATGCGTCGTTCATAGCGGCGATAGGCCGCGAGATAGCCAAACAGGATCACCCCGGCGACCAGTCCGATGGACACCACCGTGGCCATGCCCTGAAGCTGCAAGGTGTAATCGGCGTCATTGAAATAGCGCCATGCCACCACCGGCAGCGTATCGGGGAAACCGCCGCCCAGAATGAAGGGCGCTTCGAAGGCACCGACATTGAAGGCAAAGCAGATCAGCGTCGAGGACACCACGCCCGGCAGGATCTGGGGCAGGGTCACGCGAAAGAATATCGTGCGTCGGCTGGCCCCAAGGATTGCCGCCGCCTCTTCGGTTTCGCGCCCGATGCCCAGCAGAACCGCATAGACAGCCAGCGTGATGAAAGGGGTCTGCTTCCATACATAGACCGCAATGATGCCCCAGCCGTAATGGGTTTTCAGGATCTGGGGAAATTGCGAGGGATCGTCGATCATCCCGAAAAAGGCCGCAAGGCGCGACAGCATCCCGCCATTGGACAGCATCAGGACCGCCAGCGCGATGCCGACCGTATAGGGGATCATCAGCGGCAGCTTGTAGAGATATTTGTAGAAGGTCTTGCTGGGAAAGGTCTTCACCAGCGCCAAGGCCAGAAGAATGCCAAGGATCAGCGCCAGCACGGTCGAAACCGTCGCGTAATACAGCGTCAGCCCCAGCGATGCCCAGAAGGTTGAAGACCCCCAGAGCGCCCCGAAATAGCTGAAATCAGGGAAGGTATTCACCCCGAACCAGGGGGCAAAACCCAGCGATTGCAGGATCGCCAGCACCAGCGCACCGCCGAACAGCAACACCAGAATGGCCATGATCGGCATAAGCTGGACCATCTGCCAGAACCGGGTGCGGCGCTCACGCGCGGTCAGCCTTGCGCTGGGGGCGGGCGGCGATGAAACGGACATCCGGGCCTCCGATAGAAAAGGGGAAAGGGAAGGATGGCCGCCCTGTCAGACAAGAGTGCAGGACGGCCGGGACGGCGAATTACTTCGCCAGATTTTCGTAGGCACGGGCCACGATCGTCTCGATCGGGTCCGAGCTGTCGCGTTCGATATATTCCAGCCAGGTCGCCTCGATCACATCGACCAGCGTGGCATTGGTATCGGGTGCGGCGTTGGCATCAAGCGCGTCCTGCTCGACACCGACCAGTCCCGGCGATGCCTCGGCAATCGCCTTTGCACCGGCCTCGTCCAGCTTCCAGCTGTCGATACCCGAGGGCATTCCGGTCTGTTGCAGCTTCGAGGCCTGGGCTTCGACCGAGGTCATCCAGTTGGCCAGAACAAGCGATGCGGCCGGATGCGGAGCATTCACCGGAATCGCAAGATAGTTCTTGTTCTTGATCATATGGCCTTCGGGAAAGATGAATTGCTGCGCCGCCTCTGGATAGGACCCTGTGGCCAGCCCTGTCGCCACGGCATACAGGCCGAAGGTGCAGCTGAAATCCACTTCGCCATTCAGGAACAGCCCGTCCAGCGCGGCATTGTCTTCGGGATAGCGCGGCGATCCGCCAGCCGCATCCAGCAACAGCGGTTCCAGATCGCGCAGATACTCCATGCCCGGCGTGATCAGCCGCGCCAGTTCCGCAGCCGGGATCTGATCGGAGGATTGCTGAAACGGTTCCGCGCCGGTGCCATCGGGATTATGCGCGTAGATCGCCTCTTGCACGAAGGTATTGCCGATATAATGCGGCGGCTTGATATAGGTGAACTTGCCGGGATTTTCTTCCAGATAGCTGCGCAGCGCCTCGAAGGTCGAAGGCACATCCTCTGCCGCCACGCGGTCGGCATTATAGGCGCAGACATATTGCTCGCCCGACCAGGGGATTTCGGCGCCACCCGTCTCGACCCCGAAATCGCGCAGATTCAGGACCGAGCGCTCATCCTCGGGGTTCCATTCAAGATTGGCCGCATTGGGCAACAGCGGAGCAAAGCTGCCAAACAGCGCATCCTGCCGCTTGAGCGTGGCAAAGTTCTCGCCATTGAGCCAGATCATGTCGACGCTGCCTTCGCTGGCGCCGGAATTCTGCTCGGCCAGAACCAGATCGACCGCATCCTTGGTGCTGGTGATACGCACCGGGTTCAGCTCGACGCCCTGGCTTTCCAGCGCCGGGGCCACCACCCGATCCATCCACACATTCAGCAGGTCCGACCCGCCCCAGTAATACAGATTGACGCTGCCTTCATCCTTGGCCTGCGCCTCGACGGCAGCCCAGTCGACCTCGCCAGCCAGAAACGCTTCGCGAAACTGCGCCGTATCGGCATGCACGGCCCCGGCTGCGACAAGCGCAAGCAGGCTCGTGTAAATTGCGGTGATCTTCATGGTTCTCCTCCCAAAGATTTCTTGTTTCCGGCAAAGCCGTTATCGTCAAAGAAGCCAGACCCTTTCGGGATCGATACTCAGCCAGACCGGCGTGCCGACATCCACCAGTCGCCGCGCCTGTTCGCTGACCGTGATCTGATGCGTGCCGCAGTCGATGTTGTAATTGACGCTGGCCCCGAAGAAATCGCGGGCCACCACCCGGCCCGCTACGCCTCCCCGCGCGGGCTGGCTGGTCAACAGGTCAATCGCTTCACCGCGCAGCATCACCTGCACATCCTTGCCAGAGTCAAAGCCGGCGCGCGATGCAACCCGGATCTCGCCAATGGCGGTTTCCACCAGTTCATGGGATTTCATGCGTCCGGGCACGATATTGCTGGCCCCCATGAAATCGGCCACATCCAGATTGGCGGGCTGCTGATACAATTTGGCGGGCGCGTCATATTGTGCCAGATGGCCGTTGAAGATCACCGCCACGCGGTCGGCCAGCTCCATCGCCTCGACCTGATCATGGGTGACGAAGATGGTGGTGATGCCAAACCGCTGCTGCAGATCGCGGATAAAGCGGCGCATCTCGCCCCGCAGCTTGGTATCCAGATTGGCCAGTGGCTCATCCATCATCAGCACCGAGGGCTTGGTGATCAATGTCCGCGCAATCGCCACCCGCTGCATCTGCCCTCCCGAAAGCTGCGCGGGAAAGCGGTGCCGGAACTGCGTCAGCTGCACGACATCAAGGATTTCTTCCAGCCGTTCGCCGATCTCGTCCCGCGGAGTGCCCCGCACGCTCAGCCCGAAGGCGACATTCTTTTCCACGGTCATATGCGGAAACAACGCGTAGCGCTGAAAGACCATGCCGACATTGCGGTCTTGGACCGGCTGTTCGGACACGTCCTTGCCGTCAAACAGGATCGCGCCGCCGCTGGGGCGTTCCAGCCCGGCGATCATGCGCAGCGTCGTCGTCTTGCCGCAGCCCGACGGGCCAAGCAGCGCCACCAGTTCTCCGGATTCGATGTCCAGATCGATATTCTCGATCGCCACGAATGCACCGAACTGCTTGCGAACGGCATTGAGCTGAACCTTGGTCACATGGGCCTCCCTTTAGGCAATTTGTATTGCCTAATTAGTATCTACAAATTCTACACGGTGCCGTCTGTCTGTCAACAGATACCAGCGGGCAAACCGTCATGTTCGGCGATGATGTCCAGAGGGGTCATGGCCATCCATGCGGCGAATTCCTGAAAGTCGCGATGGAAGGCACCCGGCACCAGAACGAAGTGATGTTCCAGCCCGTGTTCCATCACCGAGGTCACGATATCGCCCGCGCTGTGTTGCCCCCTGGTGCTGTGGAAATCGGTGACCCAGCCCCGGCAGCCGGTGAAGCCCGACTCTCCTTCAGCCCTCAGCGTGCCTTCGAAACCGAAGGCCGCCGTGCCGCTGCGCGCCACGCGCAGGACAGTGCAGGGGCCGTCGGGAAAGATGAAATCGGCAATCGCCCCGAAACGCGGCCCTTCGGGCGTACCCCGGCCGATCATCGGGTGATTGATCCATGCGACCTCCGGGCCGCCCATATAAAGGGGGCCGCCGCCGCCATGCCACATCAGGATGCGGTCATTGGCCAGTTGCGGCGAGGTCATGTCCAGCAGACTGCCGACCCGGCCGGTCAGCGCGCGGGTGACGATCTGCGTCACCGTGCCCAGCACATCGCCCTCCGAGGCCAGCGGCAGATTATCGACCTCTTCCAGCCAGCTGAATGCCGCGCCGGGATGCATTCCGGGGTCTTCCTGCAGGGCCGGCCAGTCCGACACCGCCAATCCGGCAAAGCCCTCTTGCGCCACGATGTCGCGCATCGCCAGCGCGGCTTGCGCCGTCAGTGCCATCTGCTCATCGGACACGCCGCGAATTTCGGCCCGTGCGGCCATGGCCGCCACTTCGCGCTGCACGCTGTCATGGGCGCAATTCTTCATGCCAGCGGTCAGGCGGTGCATATCCACATGCACCGGCTCGGCCCCCGTCGCGACCTTCAGCGTATGGGCGGAAATATCCATATTGTAGAAGGTCGGGGCCAGCCCGCCAATCACCCCGATCCGCGCATCACGCAGTGCCACCCGGGCCGAAAGCGCGCGGAAACTGCGCCCCAGCCGGGCCTGCAATGCGCTGTCATCCGGCGCGCCGAAATACCATTGCACCGGAGCCTTGCGCAGGTCGCGCACGCCACGGGCAATGGACATGCTCATGTTCAGCGAGACGAAATTGTTCAGCTGGATATCGCCTTCATGGCCAGGCTCGGGCGTTGCCCAAACCCCCATCGGCAGGCCGGACAACGCAATCTGGCGCGCCACATCGCCCATGGTAAAGCCACCATGCAGCAGCAGGATGAAATCCGCCCCCTGCCCCCGGCAATGATCCAGCGCCTTTTGCGCCTCGGCACCGTTCATCGGCACGCCGGGCGCCTCGACAAGTCGCGCCCCCGTCATGGCCGCGATCTTTTCCACCGCCGCCAGCGCAGCATCAAAGACTCCGTGACGCTGGGGAAAATAGCTGGGCAGGGATGCCTTGATGAGGCCGACAACGAGGGTCATGTGAACTTCCTTCGGTTCAGGCCGGATCGGCTTGGCGCCGCGATCCGACGAGATTGTAGGTGATGGGGCTGACCCGATAGACCTGGTCGAAAAACACCGGCTTCTGGTCATCGTCAAAGGCGGTGCAGGCCTGCGACAGGATCGGTGTGTCGGGCTTGATCCCCAGCCATTTTGCGGCATCCGCCGGTGCGGCGCAGGACCCGACCGTCTCGCAGGCCCGGCCCCAGTCGATATGAAAACGCTCGGTCAGGATCCGCAGGATCGACTGATCCTGCCCTTCTTCGGGAAAATCGTCGGGGCTGAGACCCGGCACCAGCCTGCAGGGCAGCCATGTATTGACCAGCAGCTTCGGCACGCCATCCACAGTCCGCAAGCGCCGGATCAACGCCACGGGTTCGTCAAACAGCGCCGTCACCTCGGCAGGCGGTGTCGGGTCCTGCTCGCGTATCTCGATCAGCCGCGCACCCGGCACCCGGCCTTCGCGCAGCATCATGTCGGTGAACGAGGTCAGGCAGGTGGTTTCCGGCGGCGAAAGCGTATTGACCAGATAGCCACTGCCCTGACGCGAGATCAGATAGCCCGCATCGACCAGTATTTCCAAGGCCCGGCGGGTGGTGACCCGGCTGACCCCGAAAGACTGCGCCAGCGCCTCTTCCGAGGGCAAACGCGTTCCCACGGAATACATTCCCGCCTTCAGCCGACGCAGCAATTCGTCATGGACAATCTGATATTTCGCAGCGGGACGCGTGTTCATCGCTTAACCTTTGTTGATCCGTCGAATTGATTGCATCAAATCACGCATTGCTCAGCCCTGCCAGACGCTCTTGGTCTGGGAATACAGCGCCAGTGCCTCGCGCCCCATTTCGCGCCCGTAACCGCTTTGCCCCATGCCGCCGAAAGGAGAGGCCGCATCGGTGTCACCCCAGCAATTGGTCCAGATCGTCCCGGCACGCAGCCCGGCAGCCATGCGATTGGCGCGCCCAAGATTTTCGGTCCAGCAGCCTGCCGCCAGCCCGTAGATCGTGTCATTGGCGCGGGCCAGAACCTCGTCTTCCTCGTCAAAGGGCAGCACGCAAAGCACCGGACCAAAGATTTCTTCACGGGCCACCCGCATCTGATCCTGCACAGCGCCCAGAACCGTGGGCTGCACGAAATAACCCGCCTCGCCCTGCCGCGCACCACCGGCGCGGATCTCTGCCCCGTCCTCGCGCGCGCTGGCGATATAGCCCAGAACCTTTTCCATCTGCGGCGACGAAATCACCGGCCCAAGGTCATGCCCGCTGGCCGCCATGCCCGGCCCGACGCGAAGGCCGCGCGCCATGTCCGCCAGCGGCTCGGTCACGCGCTCCAGCAGCGGGCGCTGGACGTAAAGCCGTGCGCCTGCGGTGCAGGACTGCCCGTTATTGCCAAACAGCGCCCAGAAAGCGCCCGGAATCGCGCGCGCGAGATCGGCATCGTCAAAGATGATATTGGCGGCCTTGCCGCCCAGTTCCAGCGAGACCTTCTTGAGATTTCCCGCCGAGGCCTGCACGATCCGCCGCCCGGTCTCGGTCGAGCCGGTAAAGCCGATCTTGTCCACGCCCGGATGCGCGGCCAGCGCGGCACCGGCCTCTTGTCCATATCCGGGAATGACATTCAGCACACCGGGCGGAAAGCCCAGTTCCAGCGCCAGATCGGCCAGATAGAGCGCGCTGAGCGGCGTCTGTTCGGCCGGTTTCAGCACCACCGTATTGCCCGCCGCCAGCGCGGGCGCCAGCTTCCAGGCCACCATCAGCGTCGGATAGTTCCAGGGCGTGATCAATCCGCAGACACCGACCGGTTCGATCCTTGTGTAATTGAACCGGCCCGGCGTCGAGACCGGAATGGTCGCGCCCTCGATCTTGTCGGGCCAGCCCGCGAAATAGCGGAAATGACGCGCCGACCAGACGGCATCGACATCGCGTGCCACGGCAAAGGGCTTGCCATTGTCCAGCGCGTCCAACTGCCCGAACACCGCCTTGCGGTCTTCGATCGCATCGGCCAGCCGCGCGATCAGCTGTCCGCGGTCATGGGGCATCATCCGCCCCCATGGCCCCGACAATGCCGCGCGGGCAGCAGCGACAGCGCTGTCCACATCGGCCGCAGATGCTCCGGCCACCTCGGCCAGCCGCTCGCCGGTCGAGGGGTTTTCCACCGGAATCGTGATTGCGCTGTCGATCCGCGCATCCGCGATGCGCAAACCCTGCACCCTGTCCAGAAAGGCGGCGACTTCGGGCAAAAGCGGGATCATCGTCATGCCAGTGCCTCGCCCAGCAGACGCAACCGGCGCAGGCCCTCATCGGCCATCCAGCGCTCGGCAGCTTCCGGTCCTTCCGCACCAAAGACGGCGATGGCATCAGACCAGATCGCCCGGCCGCACATGAAACCGGCCATATCCACACCAGCCGCGCGCGCCAGTTTCAGCCCCGCCTCGAATTGTTCGAACGTGACCCCGGCGCTGAGATAGAGCAGCGGCACATTGCCGGCGGCTTCGGCGGCATTGCGGAAGGCGGCCTCGGCATCCTTGCGGCTTATCCGCGCCGTGCCGATCCCTTCGACGAAATTGAGATTGACCGGCAATTCGACCTTGAGGATGGCGATATTGAATTCCGGCTGGGCAAAGATGCGCGTGGCGCGGGCGACCAGGTCCGGTTTCCGATCCGCGAATTCGGCCGAGGCGCTGTCGGGGATGGCCCGGTCATAGACGATCGGCTCGAACAGGAAGCTGATGCCATGTTCGCGACATTGCTCGCCGATCTGCTGCACCAGCTTATGTTTGCGGTCATTGATCCGGGGATCGTCATTGGGGCCGTAATACAGAAAGAATTTCAGCACATCGACGCCCAAGGCAGGGTAGTCCGCCACTTGCAGATTGTCGGGCAGCACGGTGATGCGGTCGTCATTGACGATCTTGTAGACATCGGCCTCGAAGGCCAGCATCGGCAGGCAGGACGCGGCGATCTCGGGCAGCAAGGCCCGCCCGTATTGGGCATCCACCAACAGCGTCGTGGCCTCGGCGCTCATGGTGCGGGCCACAAGCTGCTTGAAGCGGAACAGATCATCATCACGCGCCGCAGCGCCACGGGCCTCACGCAGGGCGGTAGCCAGACCGCTGCCCTGATCGACCGCGACGCCATGGATCGGACGGCGCTTGCTCAAGGGAATGTCGGTCATTTCTGGTCATCCTCGGGGATCATGTGAATTTCGGGAAAGGCGGGGCTGTCCTGGGGCGCACACCACAGGCGCAGCATCTCATCCTCTGGCTCAAGCAGCGAAATCGAGAAGCCGCCCATTTCCTGCGTGGTGACAAAGCTGCCCACCATCGGCGCCAGCGGCGTGATGCCACGACGGCGCAGCTCGGCGGCGGTTTCGCGCCAGACGGTCAACAGCTCCATCTGCGTGGTGCCGCCCATGCCATTGATGATCACCGCAGCGCGTCCGCCCTGGTCAATCGGGCGGTCCTCCAGCAGGCGGGCGATCATCTCGACCACCAGCCCGCGCACGGGGCCGGTCTTGACCCGCCCGACGCCCGGCTCGCCATGCACGCCCATGCCCAGATATATCTCGTCATCCGGCAGCGAGAACATCGGCAGGCCGGTCAGCGGCGAAATGCCCGGAGAAAGAGCGGCAGCCAGCGTCACCGTGCGGTCGCGCACCTCTTCGCCAAGGCGCATCAGCGCGGCCTGATCCATGCCTTCCTCGGCAGCCGCGCCAAGGATCTTGTAGATGAACATCGTGCCGGGGGCGCCGCGCCGGTCCTGCCGACGCTCGGGCGGAGCGGCGGAAATATCGTCATACATCAGCAGGGGCAGCACATTCAGCCCGTCTTCCTCGGCCAGCATCGTGGCCGCGCGGCCATTGATGACATCGCCGGAATGCTGCGAGATCAGCAGGATGGACCCGGCCTTGCCGGTGACCTCGCGCACGCCATCCAGGATAAGATCGGCCGAGGGCGCGGCAAAGACATCGCCCACCACATTGGCATCCAGCAATCCCTGCCCGACAAAGCCCATGGCAATCGGCTCATGCCCGGCGCCATTGCCGATCAGCAGGGTGACCTTTTCATCCGGGTTCTTGGTGCCACGACGACGCACCACCACACGCGGATCAATCGCACCACGCCGCACCTGAGGATAGGCCTCGACAAAACCGTCGATCATGTCGTCGACCATGGTTTCCGGACTGTTGAACAATTTCTTCATGCGGCAGCCTCGGTTTCGGCCAGCAGGGCCAGCATCATCGTCAGGGACACGGCACCGGGGTCCATGTGACCCTGCCCGCCGCCTTCGACATATTGCGCCCGTCCGCGCCGGGCGATCATTTCGACGGTGGCATCCCGCCCCGCCCCGGCCGCAGCAACCGCCGCCGCCAGATCGCCGCCCTGCAGCGCCTGAACTGCTGGTGACAGCGCATCAATCATGCTTTTGTCGCCGGGCTTGACTTGCCCCAGATCGCAGATCCGGGCCTCGGCACGTGCCAGTCCTGCACCAAGATCGGCCCCGGCCTCCAGATGTTGTTCGATCTCATGCAGCACCAGACCGAAAAGCGTTCCCGATGCCCCGCCCGATGCGCGCATGAAAGCCTTGGCACGCTGGCCCTCTGCTGCTCTGGCCGCGCTGGTCAGCCCGCGCAGCAGCGTGGTGCCGTGATCGCCATCGCCAAGCGCGGCGTCCAGCGCGTTCAGATGGGCCATATCGCCCGCGACCTTCTCGCGCAGGGCGTTGAAATATCGCTCAGCCGACATTGGCAAATACCTCCTTCATATGAGCCAGCGCCGCAGCCGCGGCCTTGTCTGCATCCGGCTCGATATCGCGCCAGATATGCAGATCGGCGCTGGTCGGCTGACCGGCGCGCACGAACATTTCCGCGACGATCCAGCCCTGGTAGCCAATCTCTGCCAGCGCCCGCGCATCGGCGACAAAATCATAGCGACCGCTGCCCGGCACGCCGCGATCATTGTCGGACACATGGTAATGCACCAAGGTTTCCCCGGCGGCACGCAGAGCGGCGGGCGGGTCTTTCTCCTCGATATTCATATGGAAACTGTCCAGCAGCACACCGACATTGGCGGCACCGCTGGCGCGGGCAATGGCGCAGGCCTCGGCGGCAGTGCTGGTCAGGTCGGATTCAAACCGGTTCAGCGCCTCGACCCCCAAGGTGACGCCATGCTGCGCCAGATGATCCTGCATCTGTCCCAGCGTCTCGGCGGAACGCTTGGCACGGTCGGGCTTGTTGGCCGGATCGAACAGCCCCCAAGGCGCGGCAACCACACCCGCGAGACGGGAGGAACCCAGCGCCGCGGCGGTCTCGATCGCGCGGGCCAGCGTCTCGCGGGCCTGGTGTCGCACAGCCGGGTCGGACGAGGCCGGATCGGCCTCGGGGCCAAGCCCGGTCGAGCAACTCAGCGCCACACCGGCAGCATCGGCGGCCCCGCGCAAGGCGGCGGCCTTGTCGGGTCCGATGCCCAGCAGCGAAAGCTCGACCGCGTCAAAACCGATGCGCGCGGCGCGGTCAAACAATGGCGCAGGATCCTGCGTCCATCTGTCCATCCACAAACCGGCGTGAATTCCGAATTTCATCGCACCCTCCCTCTCACATGTCATATTAGTATGAACCAATTTGTTATGTCAAATTTATATTGGCAGATTCCTGAGCGCGAAGCGATTTTCTGTTGATCTTGCCCGACGAGGTCATCTGAAACCCGTCAACAAAGTCGATTTCACGCGGCGCCTTGTAAGGGGCCAGCCGGGTGCGGACATGCTCTTGCAACTCCTTGACCAGTTCGGGACCGGGCCGGGCGGAACTGGCGGGACGGACAAAGGCCTTGACGATCTGGCCACGCTCGGGATCGGGTTTGCCGATCACCGCAGCTTCGGCCACGGCGGGATGGGCCAGCAGGCATTCCTCGATCTCTGCCGGACCGATACGGAAACCGGAAGACTTGATCAGATCGTCCGAGCGGCCCTTGTACCAGAAATAGCCGTCGCTATCGCGCACCGCCAGATCATGGGTCCGCATCCAGTCGCCCAGACGCAGCTCGGCTTCCTTTTCGGCATTGTTCAGATAGCCCAGATAGCGGGTCGGGGCCGTCGCCGGGGTCACGATCTCGCCCGGCTCGCCATCTGGCACCTCGCGCCCCTCGGCATCGACCAGACAGACCTTGTGGCCGGGATAGGCCACGCCCATAGAACCGGGCTTGCGCGGATACAGCCGGGCGCAATTGCCAATCAGATGGTTCACCTCGGTCATGCCATAGAATTCGTTGCAGACCACGCCCAGACGGTCCTCGGCCCAGGCCAGCGTATCGGCGGCCAGCGCCTCGCCGCCGGTGCAGATCACCCGCAGCGCCAGATCGTGATCCTGTCGCGGGTTGGGGGTTTGCGCCAGCCGCTTGATCGCGGTGGGGGCCAGAAATGTATGCGTGACCTTGTGGCGCGCCATGAAGGCATAGGCCCAGTCGGCCTTGAAGCGCGCCTCGGATGTCACCACCGGCCGTCCTGCCAGCCATGCCGGAAACAGCATGTCCAGCAACCCGCCAACCCAGGCCCAGTCCGAAGGCGACCAGAACACCGCATCATCGTCATGCATCGACAGGTCGAAAAACAGGCTGATCGAAGGCACGTAAGAGGCCAGCACCCGATGCCCGTGGCGGATGCCCTTGGGCATGCCGGTCGAGCCGGACGTATACATCAACAGCGCCACATCATCGGCGCCGGTATATTCGGGAACAAAGCCTGCGGGGGTCGGTCCGGCCAGGACATCGCGCAGATCGCGCTCAGGTCCGGTAGTTTCCGAGACCAGCACATGTTCCAGCGCCGGAAACAGCGTCGCCGCCTCGGGCCGCAGCCCTGCCCAGCCCGATTCCGTGGTCAGCAGGCAACGCGCGCCACAATGGTTCAGCGCATGGGCCAGCGCATCCGGCCCGTATAGCTGTGACAGCGTCACCGCCACGCCGCCCAGCTTGCACACGGCCATATGGGCGATGGCGGTTTCCGGGCGCATCCCGGTATGCAGCCCGACGGGATCACCGCGTCCATAGCCAAGCGCGCGCAAATGCGCTGCCAAGGCGGTCGCGGCCGCGTCGATCTGGCCAAAGCTCCAATGCTCCAGCTCATCTTCCCCGCGTTCAAAGATCATCGCCGGGGCATCCGCGCGACCTTCGGCCAGCTGCCGCCCCACGGTCATGGCATGGATATTGGCATCCTCGGGAATATCGATCTCGATCCCCGCTTCTCTGCGCCGCAGGCCGATTCCGGCCAGTTTGTCATCACTCCAGTCAGCGAACAGATCAGTCATCATTGCGGGGTTCCTCTAGTTCCAGCCACAGGCCGGCTTCGTTTTCAGGCGGCAGCAGCGCGCCGCGTTGCGTTGTGATTTCAGGATTTTTCAGGCGGACCATGGCCGCGTTACCGGCACCGTCGAACCGCACAAGGGCATAGGCCGCATCAGGCGTGTCGCTGCGCTGAATCAGCGCGGCCCGCCCGCTCAGCGCGACCCATGCACCGTCACGCGCACCGCAAGTGCCACAGGTCAGCGAGGGCGGAAAGGCGACATGGCCGCAGCCCCCACATCGCCGGGCCAGCGCGTGGCCCCTGTCCAAAGCCTCGAAATGCGGGGCAAGACGGCCCGTGGGCTGGGCGTATTCCAGATGCAGGATGCGTTTCATGCGCTGCCCTCCAGGATCGACAGCGCGCAAAGGGTGGCGATACCGCCATGGGTATCGACCAGCGCAAATCGGGGCGGTTGGGCGGGGCGGCAACCGTGATAGCGCCCCTCGATCTGTTGCGCGGCGGCCAGAATCTGCGCCACGCCGGTCGCCCCGACCGGCGCGCCCTGCCCCAGCAACCCGCCGGACAGATTGACCGGCAGCGCCCCATCGGCCGCAAAGCACCCGTCGCGTTCAGCGGTCAGGACGTTGTCGGTCAGACCCAGCGCATCCAGTGCCTGCAATTGCGCACCGGAAAAGCTGTCATACAGCTCGACCAGCCCGATGGCATCAGGCGCACATCCGGCCTGAGTCAGCGCCGCACGCATGGCCACGGTCTTGGCAGCAAAGCGCCCCGGAGCCGCACGATCACCCAGCCGCACCCGGTCATTGGCCACGGCCATGCCTGCCAGCCGCGCCCGACCCGACCTTTGCGGCAGATCCGCGCCGCGCCCCAGAATGACGCATGCCGCGCCATCGCTGAGCGGCGAACAATCCAGCCGCCTGTAAGGCGCAGATACCAGAGGCGAGGCCAGCACATCGGCCTCGCTGACATCAAGCGGCAGATGGGCATAGCGGTTCTGTCGCGCATTCTGCCGGTTGCGGGCGGCCACGCGGGCGAAATCCTGTGCCGTCGCGCCGCTGTCCTGCATGAAGGCCAGCGCCGACAAGGCATAGATCGAGGCCGAGCCAATGCCGAGCGCTCCTTCAGACCATGCGTCATAGGACAGGCTGTACAGCGCCCCGACGCTGGCCCCATCCAGATGTGCGGCCGAGGCCTCGAATCCCAGCACCGCCACGCGCCGCGCCTGCCCCGAGGCCACCAGCGCCGCGCCAGCCTGCACCGCCAGATGTCCGGTCGCGCCGCCGCCTTCTGCCCGCAACAGCCGGATGCCCTGCAGGCCAAGCTCATCTGCGATCAGCGCAGCAGGGTTCAGTTGCAGGGAAAAGAAGTCGCTTTCGCTGGCCACCACCAACGCATCAATATCGCCCGATGCCAGACCCGCGTCATCCAGCGCGCCGTGAAAGGCCTCAAGACACCAGTCGCGCCATGAACTGCCATCCTTGCGGCGGTTGAAGACGGTCATCGCGCCGCCCCCGATCAACACATCGCTCATGTCCATTCCTCCCGCCGCGCCCGGCGCATGAATCCGGCCAGCAGTGCCAGACCGGCCCCGTCCGCCAGCAACACCAGCACCAGCAAGCCCACCAGACCAAAGCCCGATGTGACCCATGCCGCCACGGTTGGCGCGACGCCCATCATCAACAGGCCGATCATCGCGACCACACCCAGCCGGCGGGCAAATCCCGCGCCGGGCAGCCAGCGCGCGCCCAGCAAGGGCCGCAGGATCGTCAAAACCCCATAACAGCCGCCCTGTATCACCAGCGCCAGCAGCGCCATTCCCATGCCGCCGCCCAGAAACAGCAGCAGTGGCGGCAACAGCATCGCCGTGAACAGCAGCAGCGCCGCCGGTTCCGAGTGCAGCCGGCCCTGCACCCGTTCCCACATCAACCGTCCGGCAACCTGCGCCGGGCCAAGCACCATCGGCAGCATCAGCGCCCCCGACAGGCCGCGCGCCTCGACCAGTTGCGCGGGCAGCTGGAACAACAGCGCGGCATGGCCGAACATCATCAGCGCAAAGGCCATGCCAAAGGCAATGGTCCGCGCGCGCTGCTCCTTGCCGGGCGGGGCGCAGGCGGTCGCCTGCAGGTTTTCATCGCCTTGTGGATCAGAGGGCAGGATCGCCGTTGCAAGCAAGGCGATGACGGCGAAGATCACGACGATCCAGCGCCAGCCAAGCCCTGCCGCCGCCAAGGCACTGACCAGCGGAAAGATCAGCAGGGTCGCAAAACCGGCAATCAGGGTGATCAGGGTGATCGGGCGGCGGGCCTCAGGGCCGAAACGGCGGATCATCAGGCTGAAACAGGGATCATACAGCGTCATCGCCATCGGCCCGCCCAGCAGCACAAGCGCCACCGCAAGCAACCACAAGGTCTGCGCCCAGGCCGCAAGCAGCAACAGCACGGCGCCGCAGATTCCGGCAAGCCGCATGGCACGCCCCGCGCCGCCCCGGTCCACAACGCCTCCTGCAAAAGGACATAATACCGCCCAGACCAGAACGCCCGAGCTCATCGCGCCCGAAACGGCGACATCAGACCAGCCGCTCTGGGCCAGCAAATGCGGCAAGAGCGCAGGCATCAGGTAATAGAAGGATGACCAGAACAGCAGCTGCGCCACCGCGTGACGCAGGACGAAGATGCGATCCGCGCGCAGATCCCGACCGGTGCTTTCGCCAGTTGCCGCCACGCCTCGCTCCCCGCAGTATTTGTTACTACCAATTCGTTGGTATCAAAACTTGCAGCGCTTGGCTAGGCATTCTTGCATGTGATCCGCAACCGGGAATTCCGGGCTCAGGCGCTGGCCGTATCACAGGGCGCAATCCTCAGCGCACGCAGGGCGTTCAGGATCACGGCGACATCGATCACCTCTTGCAACACCGCCCCCTGAACCGGCGTCAGAAAGCCGAACGCGGCCGCGATCATGCCTGCGACCGACAGGCCAATTCCCACGACCACGCTTTCCAGCGCGATATGGCGGGAACGGCGCGCGATCTCGATTCCCGGACCAAGACGATCTACCCGGTCCACCAGCAGCACGACATCGGCGGCCTCGGCCGATGCGGCAGCGCCGCGCGCACCCATGGCCACACCAACATTGGCCGCAGCCAGCGCGGGGGCATCATTCACCCCGTCACCGACCATCATCACCGGCCCGTTCTGGCGTTCGGACAGCACCAGAAGAACCTTCTGATCGGGGGTCAGACCGGCGCGCAGACCGTCCAGTTCAAGCCCATGGGTCACGCGCTCGGCCACGGCGGCGCGATCACCCGTGGCCAGAAGAATGCGCATGACGCCCTGTCCGCGCAGCCCCGCCAGCATCGCCGCCGTGCCCTGACGCAACGGATCGGCCATGATCAGACGCCCCGCCGGTCTTCCATCGACCGCCACCGCAACCAGCAACGCGCCCGCTTCCAGCACCGGGTCATCGCCCGCCTCCTGCCCGATGCGCCGCGCCACGTAATCATTGCCGCCGACCACGACCTGATGCCCGTCAACCGTGCCTTCGACCCCTTCACCAGGAATCTCTGTAACCGCCGAAGGCACCGACAGCGCCGCACCGCGGGCCTTTGCCGCCGCGACAAGGGACTGGGCAACGGGATGTTTCGAGGCCTGGTCCAGCGAGGCAGCAAGGCGCAGGATCTCTGCCTCATCCAGATCGCCGCTTGCGTCGATCGAGATGATCTGCGGGCGGCCATCGGTCAGGGTGCCGGTCTTGTCGAGGATCAGCGTGTGAATGCGGGCCATGGCCTCCAGCGGCGCAGCGCCCTTGATCAGCACCCCGAAATGCGCCGCCCGCGACAGCCCGGCAACCAGCGCCACCGGCACTGCAAGGATCAACGGGCATGGCGTTGCCACAACCAGCACCGCCACCGCGCGGATCGGGTCGCCGGTCAGCCCCCATGCCGCCATTGCGATGACCACGGTCACGGCCAGAAAACCCAGCGACCAGCGGTCCGCCAGACGTGCCATCGGCGCCTTGGATCGCTGCGCCTGCTCGACCAGCCGCACGATCCCGGCATAAGTGCTGTCGCTGGCCCGGCGCGCGGCGATCAGATCGAAGGGTTCGCCCGCATTGGTCGCGCCGCTCATGACCTCGGCCCCGCGTGCCAGCCGCGCAGGCAGGGATTCCCCGGTCAGGGCGGAACTGTCCAGAAAAGCCATATCCGAGGCCACCGCGCCATCCACCGGCACCACGTCACCCTGCCGGATCAGCAGCCGGTCGCCCGGCGCAATCTCATCCAGCGGGACATCCTCCAGCCCGCCCGCCTGATAGCGATAGGCCGTGCGCGGCACCCGCGACAGCAGGGCGCGCATCTCGCGACGGGCGCGCCCTTCGGCAAAGCTTTCAAGGACATTTCCGCCCGAATACATCACGGCGACCACAGCCGCCGCCAGCGTCTCGCCAAAGATCAGCGCCGCGCTCATCGACAGGGCGGCTACGATATCCAGCCCGACCTCTCCGCGCGACAGGCTGCGCAGGATCTGAACGCATAGCGCCGCCAGAACCGGCAGAACCGTAACGGTCCAGACCAGATGCGAAGGCCCATCCATGTCGGCAAAGTAAAACCCCAGCCCCAGCGACAGGCCCAGCAGCGCGAACAGCAAAAGCCCCGTTTTCAGCCATTCATCGCGGACGATTTCCATGAGGTTCACTTCATCTGCGGCAGGCCGGTCATTTCCGCAGTATTGCACAATCGCGGGCCCATCCCCGCGTTTCGGACCGTGGCTTCATCTTCGCGCAGGAAAATGAATGCGTCGAGGGTCTTGTGCCTGTGGCATGGGCGCAAGCCGAACTATGCCGGATCAGGGCGGGGCCAGATATTGTCCGGCCCCCGCCAGAGAAGCGGTCGTGTTGTCAGGCCATGCGGCTCAGGACATCATCGTGCCGGACTACCCGGTGCCAGAGGACCGCCACGGCGATATGTCCCAAGACCAGCACCGCAAGGATCCAGCCCATTTCCCCATGCCATTCGGCGACGGCCTGCGTCCAGGCAATGGGCGTTTCACGGGCGGGAAAGATCTGCAGTCCCAGATAGTGCAGCCCGTGCTCGCCCCCGGCACCTGCCACGATCCGCACCAGAGGAACGATCACCATCAGCGCATAGATGGCCAGATGGCCGATCGCGGTGGCCTGACCCATCAGCCCCGAATGAGAGGGGCGCCGCGCCAGATTGGCCAGTCCCCAGGCTCCGCGCAGCAAAACCAGAATGAACAGCGTCATTCCAAGGTCGAAATGCCAGCTCCACAGGATGCCGCGCAAGGCGTCTTCGCGCGGCAGCGCCCAATGCGCCCATGCCGAAAGGAACTGTGCGGCAAACATGGCGGCCATGCCCCAGTGCAGCACCCGGCTGACAAGCCCGTACCGGTCGGGCCGGTCCGTAAGTTGTGTCATGAGGATCTCCGTGTATGTCCTGACTTGAAATGATGCGTTCAGGGATGCGGCCTGCGCTGCGAAGCATCACAACTGCCGTCGGGATCCTCCAGCGTGCAGCCGGCCTGAGCCACGAGACAGCCGAGGATGGCGTTCGAACCCGCCGCACCCGCGTGATAATGATAGCTGCCGTCCGATGCCAGATGCCCATTGCAGGCATCAAGGTCTTCTGGCCCAGAGCCATCGCCAAGCAGATGCTGAAAGATGGGATGGCCGTCCATGGCTATGCCGATCTGCGACCCGTGGCCGGTCCCAAGCGCGGCTGCCGTCGTGCCCGGTGCATGATCCAGACAATCGGTCACCGCGTGATAGTGATAGCCGACATGCGGGTTCACATGGCCGCCGCAATCGTCGAAGGGCGCAACCGTATGGGCCGAAAGGATCGCATCCAGAGGCGCCGGCCCATCCAGGCGGACGCCGTTATAGGCAATGCCGGAACCGGTCTGATTGGTGGGCATCGGTCTGTTCGATTCCACCGGCTCGACCGGGATGACATAGGTGACCGAAGCATCCTCGGGCAGATATTCCGGCAGGCATTGAACGCAATAGTTATGATAGGCCGGATCCACATCGGGGCGCGCCGCTGCCTCGCAAGCCTCCAGCGTGCCCGTATAGCGGATGTCGCCGGTCTCGGGGTCGAACAACTGCCAGTTCGCATCGCCATAGAATTCGGCAAGATTGGCGATGAAATCGCCGTCGACATCAAGAACCTTGCCATCCTCCAGCCAGATTCCGCCGGCATCGGCCCCATCTGCGATATTGCTGGGGCACCATGGGCCGGGGGTATAATCCTGCGGGTCTGGTGTGACGGTGATCCTGAAACAGCGCGTCTCGGCACCGCCCGACAAGGTGCAATCGACCAGTTCGGGGCCGGCGACAACATTCGCCGTTTCGAAAAAGGCTGCAACGCGGGCCAGCGCGTCGTCGTCATGGGCCCCCGCATGGGCCGAGGCCATGCCGGCGCTGCCTGCCAAGAGCAGGGAAGGAAGGATCATGCGTGTCACGGGGAACTCCATTTCGATCAACTGTCCTGGGATGTTCGGGTTACGGGCTGGGCGGCGCGGGCAATGCAGCGCGAAGAGCCGCCTCGTCCAGATCAAGCGTCTCGGCCAGATCGGCACCCGGCCCGCCGGCGGCCTCCAGGGTCTGCATCAGCGCATCAGCGGTGACACCCAATCGGGCGGCTGCTTCGTCAAAACCCGGGGGCATGCCGCCGGGATCGATATGCCCGCCACAGTCATCCAGTGCGGGCAGGTGATCGCGGTCCAGAACCGAAGGCGCATCGGCAAAGATCGGCACACCATCCAGCGCGACCGCTACCTTGGCGACAGTGCCCAGATCGCTGGGACTGTCAGCCATCACCGGCGCGATGGGCAGGCGCATGGTGATGGTGACGCTGTCATCGGGCGAAGCGGTCAGACAGGTATGGGCAACCGTCGGCTGTTCGGTGCGGATGTCGACCGAATAGACGTTGCCATCCTCGTCATAGAAGCGATAGCCCAGATCTTCCAGCATCTCGAAAAATGCGCGGTCCAGCCGGTATAGCCCGGCATTTTCACCATCCCAGTCCCACAGCCCGCCGGTGTCATCCAGCGTTGCAGGACAGAACGGCCCGATCTCCAACCCTTCGGGCTGATAGGCGACCGTGAATTCCTGACATTGCGCCGCATCGCCATTTTCCAACGTGCAATCGACAATATGGGGGGCCTCGACGAAATCGGGGTCTGCAAAGCCCATGTGATCGGAATGGGCCATGGCCGACGTCGCCAGCGCAAGGGCGGCAAGCGTGGCCAGGGGCAGGCACGTCACGCATGAAGACATCACCGGGTCCTTTCGGAGGGCGATTTGCATTGACCGGGCACATGGCCGCCCAGTTTTTCGCGCAGATTCTTGGTCTGCCGTGATAGTTCGGCAGCATTTTCGGGACCGACAAGCTGCGAAATCATCGCGTCAATCTCGCTCCAGGCAATATGAATTTCCGATAGCAGGCCACGTCCCCGGTCGGTGAGGCGCAACAGATTGCTACGCGCCTCCGAGGGATCGACCTCGCGGCTGATCAGACCGGCATCGATCAGACGCGCGGTCATCGTGCTCATGCTGGCAGGGGTGATCGCGAATTCGCGTGCCAGAGCGACCTGTGAGGCCGGCTCCATCCGCGACAGGGCATCAATGACACGTGCCTGACGCGGGCGCAGACCGATCATGTCAAGACGACGGCGCAAGGCTTCCTCGACCAGATCGGCGGAATGCAGCAGGGGATGCAAGAGCAGCAGTTCAGTTTCCATACTTACAGTTAGTATGCTAACTGCTATGCCATCGCAAGCCCTGCATGGTCGGGATCTACCGGTCGGCAGGTTGGAAACACGTCAATGCGCAGAAAATCGCTGCCAGGCGGTGGAGCCTCCCGGCAGCGAAATTCACCTCTGACCGAACCAGGACAGAGGTAAATGAGATGGGGCAAGGCCCGATCAGTGGGAACGCTTGCGGGCGTTCTGTTCGGTGATCGCCTGCGTCAGCCGCGCCTCGTCCCAGCCTTCGGCCAGGGCCTGCCGGACCACATCCTGCTGGCTGGGCGGGGCCATGCCCGACAGCGGCGAGTCGATGTCCAGATTGGCCGGGAAAGGATAGCCCTCGGCCATGGCGGCAACGATATTGTCAGCTTCGCGCATGGTGACGCTGCCTGCCTCCAGCAGCCGTTTCACGTCACCATAAACCGCCAGCGTGATGCGGCTGCGATCGACGATCTCGATCGAACGCCCATAGGCCGACCCGATCTGCATCAGATTGGCAAAGCGGTGAATGTCGCTGCTGCAATTCTCGCCTGCAGCGTGGAAGGTGGCCGGGTTGAAGAACAGCATGTCGCCTTTTTCCAGCGGCAATTGCACATGGTGCTCTTCGAAGAATTCACGGAAACGCGGCAGCAGCACGGCGATATAGCCGGGCAGATAGCTTTGCGAATAGGGCAGCAGCTTGGTCGGTCCGCTTTCCAGGGGCATTTCGCTGTGCGCCACGGCACCCTGCAAGGTCAGCGAGGCCGACAGCGCATGTTGCGAGGCCGGATAGCCCTTCAGCGTTTCGACATCCTGAAAGCCCATGTGATAGTCGCGGTGGCAGGTCTGCGACTTGCCGCCGGGGCGCACGACATTGACCTGAGTGGTGATCTGATAGCCCGAACCCAGCCAGGATTCACTGACACGGCGCACCAGTTCATTGGCATTGTAGCGCGCGAACAGTTCGGGCGCGCGCACGGCCAGCTTTTCATGGGCATTCCAGACCCGACTGTTGGCACCGGCAGCAGCGAAATGGTCGCCCTTCCCCGATGCGCTGGCCTCTTCGTCGGCAATGATCTCGCCGAGCGCCTCGGTGACGGCATCGACCAGCGCCGGATCGTCATAGCCGCGACGAATGGCGATGATGCCCGGCCCGCCCGCAAAGGCGCGGTTCCATTCCGCCATCACCACGCGGGCCTGCGGCTCATCCGCCATCGCCCGGCGCATCGCATCGCCGTCATAGATGGGAATGTTGCGCGCAATCTCGACCGCATGGGGATAGTCTTCGGCGCGGGTTTCCTGCGAGACATGACGTTCGAATTCGGCAATGTCACAATGGCTGTCATCCAGCCAGACCGGTTCCTGCGGCTTGTTCTGATCGAACATGGTTTCTCCTCCTGATTTCATCTCTCCTCGTTCCATGCTAGGTCCGGGCGGCGGCGCCGTCGCCGGTCCGATCCATCAGAAATACATCAAGCCCAATGCCTCATCCCTTTCCGATCAAAGAGATCGCCCGTCAGGCCGGACTGAGCACCGCCACGGTTGACCGCGTGATGAATCAGCGCCCCGGCGTGCGGCGACAGACCGCGAACCGCGTGATGACCGCGATCCGCGAGCTGGAGGCGCAAGAGGCGCAGTTGTCCATGGCCGGGCGCAAGCTGATGATCGATCTGCTGGTCGAGGCACCGCCTGCCTTCCTGAACGCCTTGCAGGATGCGGTGGCACGCGAACTGCCCCTGATCCAGACCGCGATCTTTCGGGTGCGCAGCGATCTGCGGGCGCGCTTTCCCGCACAGGCAATGGCCAGCGCCCTTGATCGCGCCGCGCGGTTGAAAAGCGACGGCGTGATCGTCATGGCCCCTGATACCGCCCCCCTGCGCAGGGCCGTGGACCGGCTGACCTCGGCAGGCATCCCCGTCGTCACGCTGGCCACCGACATGCCGGCCACCGGTCGCGTGGGCTATGTCGGGCTGGACAATTTCCGCGCCGGCGAGACCGCCGCCTGGCTGATCCGCAAATGGGCAAGGCCCGATGCGCCGCGACGGGTTCTGGTGATCAAGCGCAACGAGGCATTTCATGGTGAGACCGACCGCGAAAAGGGCTTTCGCGCCGCCATGGCACAGCAATGGCCCGCCGCCGAAGTCAACGTCGAGGTGCAGGGCGAGGAAGGCCCCGATTTCGCCAGACGGCTGGCCACAGATCTGGCCGCGCATCCGGTGGCAGCGATCTATTCCATCGGCGGGGGAAACCGCAATTTGCTGGCCGCACTGGCCGCGGCGGATCTGCCCCGACCGCTGATGATCGGCCATGATCTCGACCCGGAGAACCGCGCCCTTCTGGCGCAAGAGCAACTGGACGCGGTGCTGTATCACGATCTGGCCGAGGATATCCGCCACGCCTGTCAAAGCTTCATGTCGGTTCACAGCCGCGGCACGGTGCCCATGCCCGCACAGGGCGCGGTGCTGCGCGTCATGCTGCCGCCGATGCTGACGACACAGGTTCGGATGTAATCACGCTTCGCAACCCTGCCTGGACAGAGGGATCACGGCATGGCCACGAAATCGGACCGACGATACCCGTCTACCATGTCCCGCAGGGCTGGCGGCGCAATGACCTCGACCTTGTCGCCCCATTGATACAGGTGCCAGGCCATTTCCAGCCAACCCGCGGCGTGAAAGCGCACGACAAGACTGCCATCATCCTGATATTCCAGCAACTGTTTCGGATGAAATTGAAATCCGGCGGCGCGTTCGGCAGCCTCGGGCGCGAAACGCCAGACCACTTCGCCATATTGTCGCGGGTCCTGCCAGACGCCAAAGGCATTGGCGGCATAATCGGCGATGGTAAATCCGTCTTTCAGCGCAAAGCTTTCATTCAGTGTTTCCGCCTCATGGATCAGGTCGATGCGAAAGTTGCGCACCTCGTCAGCCTTGGCGGGATCACGCGCGGCCAGATAGGTCCGATGCCCCAGAAGCACCCCATGGGGTTCCAGAATGCGCGATCCGGGATCACGGTTGTAGCGCACGCGCAAACGAAAGGGGCCGCGCAGGGCTTCGATGATGGCATCAAGAATGTCAGGGGCCAGACTGACCCGCGGCCCCGGACGCGTGACCTGCCCCATGGCGGTCAGCACGGCTTCGGCATCCGCCTCGACGCGGGCACGCGCCGGAACACGGGCCAGCATCCCGTCGCGCAGATCGCTCAGCGCCCGCGCGTGGCGCAACCTGCCCTCGGACTCGGCGCTGCGGGTTGCGATCTCCAATGCCTCAAGCGCGGTTTCATGGCGCAGTTGCAGCCGGTCAAGCCCCGGATCGACCAGCCGCCAACGCCGCTTGCGATCCTCTCCAGCCTCGGCGGCCACATTTCCGAAAGTCAGCTCCAGAGCATCGGTCATGCGCTGTGCGGTCCGGTGGGAAACGCCGAACTCGGCCGATATTTCCTCAAGACTGATCCCATTGCGCCGCACAGCGGCCATCTGGGCAAGACGGATCAGATCCCGGGCCTTGGAAAAAGACATAGCGCGCTCCTCCCTGTCAGCATTTGTCACCCAGTCACGCTAGGAAGCCAGACGCGTCCTGTCGAGCCGATTCTGACGAGTGCTTTCTGTTGCGGGTTCCAAGGCTCGACAAGCGCATGAACCAGAGGAAAGGAAATGCGATGAATGGAAAGGTGATCAGGATCGAGCGGATTTCTTCACGACCGGGCGTTATCGAAGAGCCAGTCCTGACCAGCAAAGGATATCAGCTCGGGGATCCTGCGCACGGCAGTGCCAAGCATCACGCCAAATACGCTGTCTATGCCCAAACCCTGGATGAAGCTGCCGCGCTTGTCGAGAAAGGCTTTTCCTTGCGAATGGGTGCAAAGGGCAAGAGCCCCTCTCTGATTGCGCCCAAAAGCCTGCGGATTGTGCGCGGCGACAATCCTCAGACGACCTGACGCGGCCCACCCCTCGGTCAATATCTTGCCATACCCGACAGTTCCTGACACCCATGGCAGATATTGAAGACGGGGCGACCGCCGAAAGGGCCATCTTGCGTCGGTTGCGCCCACAAATCATTGCAGGAACCCATGCGGGACGTCGACAACACCATTCTGTTCTCTGCCACCGATCTGATGCGTTTCATGGGCTGTCAGCATGCGACCTCGCTGGATCTGCTGCGCCTGCGCGGGTTGGGTCCGACGCCGGGCGAGGACAGCGAGGACACCGCCCTGCTGCAGAAACAGGGCGATGCCCATGAGGCCGCGCATCTGGAACGGCTGAAGGCCGAGGGAAAAGATGTCATTGAAATCGCGCGCCACGATCTGGCGCAGAACGCGGCCGAGACCCGCGCGGCGCTGGCGGAGGGGGCCGAGGTCGTTTTTCAGGGTGCTTTCCTGTCGGGCAATTGGGGCGGCTGGTCCGATTTCCTGATACGG
This sequence comes from Paracoccus seriniphilus, assembly GCF_028553745.1. Taxonomy (NCBI): domain Bacteria; kingdom Pseudomonadati; phylum Pseudomonadota; class Alphaproteobacteria; order Rhodobacterales; family Paracoccaceae; genus Paracoccus; species Paracoccus seriniphilus. The sequence goes on along the minus strand of NZ_CP067130.1, from coordinate 109,000 downwards.
GTGGACAGCCCTTCGGCGCTTGGGCCCTTCAGCTATGAGGTTGCCGACACCAAGCTGAAGCGCAAACCCCATCCGAAACATGTGCTGCAGCTGGTTCTCTATTCCGATCTGCTGGCCGAGATTCAGGGCAAGGCCCCCGAGTTTGCCCATGTCGAACTGGGCTCGGGCGAAAGAGCAACGCTGCGGCTGTCTGATTACGCCCATTATGCCCGCGCCGCCCGCGCCCGTCTGGAGGCTTTCGTGGCCGATCCGCCGCAAACGCGCCCTGTCCCCTGTGCCGATTGCGCCCTGTGCCGTTGGGCCGATCATTGCAGCAGCATCTGGGAGGCCGAGGACAGCCTGTTCAATGTGGCCAATATCGCCAGGGGACAGGTCAAGAAGCTGGAAGCCGCCGGGATCACCACCATGGCCGGTCTGGCGCAGCTGGATCACCCCATTCGCGGCATGGCCGAAAGCACCCGTCAGCGTCTGGTCACGCAGGCGCGTCTGCAACATGCCCGCAAGACCGGCGATCCCACCTATGAATTGCGCCCGTCCCAGCCGGGCAAGGGGTTTGACCTGCTGCCCCAGCCGCAGCCCGGCGACATCTTCTATGATATCGAGGGCGACCCGCATTTCGACGGCGGACTGGAATATCTGCACGGGCTCTGGTGCGATGGCCAGTTCCACGCCTTCTGGGCGCATGATCATCAGGCCGAAGCGCAGGCGCTGACCGATCTCTTCGCGTTTTTCCGCGACAGGCTGGCCGCGCATCCCGATGCGCGCATCTACCATTATGCGCCCTATGAGATCACCGCGCTGAAGCGCCTGACCACGAAATACGGCATTGGCGAGGCATATCTGGACCGCCTGCTGCGCGAGCGCCGCTTTGTCGATCTGTTCGCCGTGGTCAGGGGCGGGCTGATCTGCTCGGAGGCAAATTACTCGATCAAGTCGATGGAAGCATTTTACGGGCGCAAGCGCGACGGCGAGGTCAAGACCGCCGGCGGCTCGGTCGTCGCCTATGAAAACTGGCGCGAAACGGGCGATCAGCACATTCTTGACGAAATCGAGGACTACAATCGCATCGACTGTATCTCGACCGAGGAACTGCGCGATTGGCTGGTGTCGATCCGCCCTGCCATTCCCTGGCCCGAGCTGGCCCCTGATCACGCAGAGAAGGAGGCCGAGGAGGACACCGAAACCCAGGCATTGCAGGACGCACTGGCGGCATCGCATCTGCCCGAGGAACGCCAGAAGATGCTGTTCAATCTGGGCCTGTTCCATCAGCGCGAGGCCAAACCGGCGTGGTGGGCGATCTTTGACAGCCTTGCCAGCGATGACGAGGATCTGATCGACGATCTTGATGCCATGGGCGGGTTGCGGGCGACAGGTCCGGCCCAGCCTGTCCAACGCTCGGTCACCCGGACCTATGCCTTTCCTCCGCAGGAAACCAAGCTGCGCCGTGGCAAGCGCGCCAGCATCCCCTCGCCCGAGGGTTTTGACGGGGTCACGATCGATGATCTGGACCGCGCTGCCCGGACCGTGCGGCTGAAGATCGGCGCGAAGAAGGCCGGGCTTCTACGCGACCGGCTGACCCTGCATCCAGATGCGCCACTGAATACCCGTGTCATCTCCGATGCCCTGCGCGATGTGATCGCCGATCAATGCGGCACGCGCAGCTATCGCGCCGTGGATGACCTGTTGTCGCGCTGCGCACCGCGCCTGACCACCGGCCCCTTGCAGCCGATCAGCGATCCGGTGGCGGGCACCATCGCGGCAGTCGGGGCGATGGATGAAACCCTGCTGCCGATTCAGGGACCGCCGGGCACCGGCAAGACCTTTGTCACCGCGCGGGCGATCCTGTCGCTGTTGCGCAAGGGCGCGCGCGTCGGGGTGGCCTCGAACAGCCACGAGGCCATCCGCAATGTCCTGATGGGCTGTCTGGCCGCAGCGCAGGAGGATGACCTGCCGTTTGCACTGGATCTGGTGCACAAGCTCTCGGCGGGAAATGACGGCTATCCCGATGACTGCCCGATCCGGCGCGTCACCGACAACAGCGCGGCGTCCAGCGGCGGGCATGTGGTGGGCGGAACGGCGTTTTTCTTTGCGCGTGATGAAAATCTGCAGGCCTTCGACTGGCTGTTCGTGGATGAGGCCGGACAGGTCGGGCTGGCCAATATGGCCGCGATGGGACGGGCGGCGCGCAATATCGTGCTGGTCGGCGATCCGCGCCAGTTGCCGCAGGTCATTCAGGGCGCACATCCCGAACCAGCCAATCTGTCCTGTCTGGACTGGATGCTGGGCGATCATGCCACCATCCCGGCTGACCGGGGAATTTTCCTGCCTGTCTCGCGGCGGATGCATCCCGATGTCTGCGATTTCATTTCCGATCAGGTCTATGACGGGCGGCTGACCAGCCATCCCGACACCGCAAGCCAGCAGGTCACCGGCACCGATTATCCTGCCAGCGGTGCCTTTTGGGTGCCTGTTCCCCATGACGGCAATGCCCAGATCGCGCCCGAGGAAACCGCCGCCATCAAGGCCGCCGCGACCGAACTGCTGCGCGGAGAATGGACCGACAAGGACGGGACCACCCGCCCCATGCGCCAATCCGACATCATTGTCGTCGCGCCCTATAACGCGCAGGTCAATGCGCTGCGCGAGGCCCTGCCCCCGGATATCCGCGTCGGCACGGTCGACAAGTTCCAGGGACAGGAGGCTCCGGTCTGTCTGGTGTCGATGACCGCATCCTCGGCCGAGGAAACCTCGCGCGGGATGGAGTTCCTGTTCTCGCTCAACCGCATCAATGTGGCCGTCTCGCGTGCCAAGGGTCTGGCACTGATCTTTGGCGCACCCCGCCTGCGCGAGGCGAAATGCGATACGGTCGAACAGATGCGGCTGGTCAACACGCTCTGCGCCCTGCCCAGCCTGTAAGCGCCACCTGCGGCCTGCCCTGTTGCCCGGGCAGGCCATAGGGTCACATCAGATGTTCGACCTCGGGCGCTGCGACAAAGCGCCAGTTCCTGCGCGGTCCGGCCATGACATTCAGATAATACATCTCGAATCCATGCGGCGCGCCACAGGGGTGATGGCCGCGCGGCACACAGACCACATCACCGTCATGCACGGCCATGGTCTCGTTCAGGGACAGATCATCCGTATAGACGCGCTGGATGCCAAAGCCATTGGCGGGATTCAGGCGATGGTAATAGGTTTCCTCCAGATAGGTGATCCGGGGGAAGTCATCCTCGTCATGGCGATGGCTGGGATAAGAGGACCAGTTGCCCGCCGGGGTAAAGACCTCGGTCACCAGCAGGCTGTCGCAGTAGTCCTCGGCCTCCATGGCGATATTGTTGATGAAGCGGGAATTGGTTCCCTCGCCGCGCTGGGTCAGGGTGATGCCATCGGGACCAATGCGCCGCGCCTGATGCCCGCCCCGGCCCGGTGCCTTGCAGACCGCGATGGTCGCCTCTGTCGTGGTTTCCAGCGACCAGTCCTGACCATTGGGCACATAGAGACAATGCGGCGGTGTCTTTTCAAAGACATTCATCCGCTGTCCCAGCTCACCCCAGTCCTGACCGGCGGCCTGGAATTTGGCCCGCCCTTCGATCATCACCAGAATGACCTCGTTCTCGCCGGTGGCCTCGGCCCAGCTTTCACCGGCGCGCAGCCGGATCAGATCAAAGCCGACATAGCGCCAGCCGGCGCTTTCGGGCGTGATCTGATGAACCTTGCCATGGGTGCCAAAGGGACGTTTCAAAAGATCGGGCATGGGGCTTCCTTTCAAATCAGGCCGGTATCGCGGGCGATGCGTTTCAAGGTATGCAGGCCAAGCGTCTGATACAGCAGCGGATTGCGCTGATCGGGGTCCTGCTCGGCCTCGATCACGATCCAGCCCTCATAGCCATGATCCTTCAGGATCTGCAACAGTGGCGCGAAATCAATCGCGCCCTCCTGATCGCCTGGCACGGTAAAGACTCCGGCGCGCACCCCGTCCATGAAGGACAGCCCTTCGCCTTCGACCTTCGCGCGAATGGCAGGACGGACATTCTTGGCATGGAAATGCCCGACCCTGTCGATATGGCGGGCCAGCACTTCGGAGGGATCACCGCCCCCGAAATAGCAATGACCTGCGTCGAACAACAGCCTGGTCGCCGGGCCGGTCGAGGCCATGAACAGGTCGATATCCTCGGGTGATTGGACCACCGTGCCCATATGGTGGTGATAGACCAGCGCAATGCCCTGATCGGCGCAATAGCGGGCGATCTCTTCGACCCTGGCACCGAAATCGGCCATGCCGGCGGCGTCCAGAACCGGACGTTCGCTCAGGGGCTGGTCCAGCCCCTGCACGCTGTTCGAGGTCTCGCAGGTAATGCAGACCTTGCAGCCGTTGTGCTTCAGCTTGTCCAGATGCGGCTGGATGGCCTGTTTCTCTGCCTCGACCGAATGATCCAGCAGGTTCAGCGAATGCCAGCCCGACACGAAGGCCAACCCATGGCTGCCCAGAAGTTCCTTCAGCGCCTGCGGGTCGTCCTGCGGCCAGCGATGGCCGTTCTCGATCCCGTCAAACCCGATCAGGCGCCCGGCCTCTTCAAGGATCCGCTCGGTCGGGATATCCGCCCCCAGCGTCTGGTCGTCATCATTGGCCCAGGCGATCGGGTTGGTGCCAAACTGGATCATCTTCGTCTCTCCGTCATGGTCGGGCAATGCCCGCACCCTCAGTTCACAAGGCGCTGGTGCGCCCTGTTGTTCAGATAGGCCACATAGGCCTGTTTCAGTTTCTCGCTCCGCCCGACTTCCGGCACGGCAACATCCCACCAATGCCCGGCCTCGCCAAAGCCCGGACCGGGTTCGGCCGTGGTCTCGATCACGATCACCGTCGGAATGTCACGCCCCCGCGCCGCGGCAATCTGTGCCTCCAGATCGGCAATGCTGGCCGCCTTCACCGCATGGGCCCCCATCGCCCCCGCATGAGCGACATAATCGATCTGCGGCTGTGCCTCGATATTGCAATCCTTGTAGAGATTGTTGAACTCCTCGCCCCCACAGCCCTGCTGCAGACGGTTGATGCAGCCAAAGCCGCGATTGTCGGTCAGCACCACCGTGAAGGGCACCCGCCGCATCACCGCCGTCGCCAGCTCGGAGTTCGCCATCATATAGCTGCCATCGCCGACAAAGCAGATCACCTCGCGCTCGGGCCGGGCCAGTTTCAGCCCCATCGCCCCGGCGATCTCATAACCCATGCAGCTATAGCCATACTCCATGTGATAGCCGCCCTGACTGGGCTGCCACAGCAGCTTCAGCGCACCGGGCATGGTGCCCGCCGCGCACATCGCAATGGCGTCATCCCCGGTAGCGCGCTGCACGGCACCAATCACCTGCGCATCGGTGGGCAGACCCTCGTCCCCGGCAGGCGCCGCGCAATGCGCATCGACTGCGGTCAGCCAGGCTGCACGCGCCCCCGCATCCGCAGCTTCGCCGTGATAGTCGCCCAGCTCCGCCGTCAGCTTTTCCAGCGCGACACGAGCATCGGCAACCAGGCTGACCGCGCCATGTTTCGCCGCGTCATAGGGCTGCACATTCACCGCAGCAATTCTGGCATCGCCGAACAATGTCCGCGAGCCGGTGGTGAAATCCTGCAGGCGCGTGCCGACCGCAATCACCAGATCCGCGGCCGCGGCAGCCGCATTCGCCGCCGCCGATCCATCGACACCGGCCGCCCCGAAATTCATCGGATGGGATTGTGCCAACGCCGACTTTCCGGCCTGTGTCTCGATCACCGCAATATTGTGACGGCTGGCAAATTCCCCCAGCACCTCCCCTGCCTCCGAATAGATCACACCGCCGCCGGCCACGATCACTGGCGATTTTGCCGCACGGATCAGCCCAGCCACCTCGGCCAGCTCCTGCGCATCGGGTTCAGGGCGACGAATGCGCCATATGCGGGGTTCGAAAAATTCTTCGGGCCAATCATGGGCCTCGGCCTGCACATCCTGACAAAAGGCCAGCGTGACCGGCCCGCAATTCGCCGGATCGGTCATCACCCGCATGGCACGCGGCAGCGCCGTCAACAGATGCTCGGGCCTGGTGATGCGGTCGAAATAGCGGCTGACCGGACGAAAACAGTCATTGGCGCTGACCGTGCCGTCATCGAAATCCTCGATCTGCTGCAAGACCGGATCGGGGCGGCGATTGGCAAAGACATCCCCGGCAATGACCAGCAATGGAAGGCGGTTCACATGCGCCAGCGCCGCCGCCGTCACCACATTCGTGGCCCCCGGCCCGATCGAGGTCGTCACCGCCTGCGCCCGCCGCCTTGCATGCCCCTTGGCAAAGGCGATGGCGGCATGCGCCATGGTCTGTTCATTCTGTCCACGCCAGGTCGGCAGCGCATCGCCCATGCCCTGCAATGCCTCGCCCAGCCCAGCCACATTGCCATGGCCAAAGATCGCCCAGACGCCCTCGACAAAGCGCTCGCCCGTCTCGTTCTGTTGCACCGACAACCAGCGCGTCATCGCCTGCGCCGCGGTCAGTCGAACCGTCCCACCCATTTCGAATCCTCTTGCTATCCTCGCCTCTGCCGGCGTCTTCTTCGTTCAAATACCCGGGGTGAATTGGCCAGCGGCCAAGAGGGGCAAAGCCCCTCCCGACGCCAGTTCCAAATTTCTCACCCGCCAGCCTTCGCCGCGGCGCGGGCCTTGTCCCAGAACCCGGCAAGACGGGCATAGCGTTCGGCCATCTGCGCCACCGCATCGCCATCCGACAACTGCCCCTGCATCCAGGCACGCGCCGCATCGCCAAAGATCGTGCGCCCGACGGCAAACCCCCTCACCAGCTCAAAGCTGGCGGCAACGTCAAAGCTGGCCTGCAGCTCGGCCTCGGGCGCATCAAGACCAAGAACCACGATCCCGCGCGTATTGCGATCATGTTCCTCGATGGCGGCAATGGCATTCTGCCAGCCCGCGCGGGTCTTCATCGGCTCCAGCTTCCACCAGTCGGGGTAAATTCCGGCGGCGTAGAATTGCCGGATCAGCGTCGCGGTGGTCATGTCATCGACCGGGCCGACCTTCGAGGGGATCACTTCCAGCAGGAATTCCAGCTGGTTGCGACGCCCGGCCTCATAGAGGCGTTTGACGGTCGTTTCCTGCGCGGCGCGGGTGGCGGCGTCATCATCGGGATGGCAGAAGCACAGCACCTTGATGACATTCTCGCGCGCCCATTCGACCAGCGTCCCGCAATCACTGCCCAGTTCCGGTTCCAGCTCCAGCGGCCGCGATCCCGGCCATTCACAGGGCCGCCCGATCCACAGCCCCGTTCCGCTGGCACGATGCAGGGCCGCGCGCCCGATGCGGTTGTCGCAAAGGATGCCATAGCCCGCACGCCCGTCCTGCACCTGCAAGGCGGCCTCAAGGCACAATTCCTTGAACCGGCCACCCTTGGCCAGGTCATAGCCGGGCATTTCCTCCAGCTGGATGCGGTGGTCAAAGGCAAAGACGCGCATCTCGGTCCAGTCGCCAGCGGTACGGCTGTGACGGGTGGTGGACCAGTGGAGTTGCTCCAATTCGGCATCATTGCGCAGATCGGGGCGGATCACGCCGCGTTCAAGAAAGAATTCCAGCTCGTCAAGGCTGGGATAGGCCGGGGTACAGCCATGCCGGCTGACCGCGAAAGCGCCACAGGCATTGGCGTATTTCAGCGCCGTCGGCCAGTCGGCATCTTCCAGCCAGCCCTTGAGCAGCCCCGAAAAGAACCCGTCGCCTGCGCCCAGCACATTGAAGACCTCGATCGGGAAACCCGGACCGGCCTCGCCATCATCCAGACCGTCGGGGATGGCGCCGGTAAAGGCGACAGCCCCTTTCGCACCACGTTTGCAGATCAGGGTCGCATCCGACACCGCCCGCAGGGCGCGCAGCGCAGCAAGCGTATCGGTCGTGCCGCCAGCAATGTGGAATTCTTCTTCGGTGCCCACGATCAGGTCAAAGAGATGCAGCGTCTTCTGCAAGCGCGCGGTCACGGCGGCGCTTTCCACGAAACGGCTTTCGCCATCGCCATGCCCCGCGACGCCCCAGAGATTGGGCCGGTAGTCGATATCCAGCGCCGTGCGGGCACCATGTTTGCGCGCCAGTTCCAGCGCCTTCATCACGGCGGCCTCGGTGCGGGGATGGCTCAGATGCGTGCCAGTGACCAATACGCTGCGGGCGCTGGCGATGAGATCCTCGTCGATATCGGATTCAGACAGCGCCATATCGGCGCAATTTTCACGATAGAAGATCAGCGGGAAACTGTCCTCGTCGCGAATGCCCAGCAGCACCAGCGCGGTCAGCCGCTCGGGATCGGTCACGACGCCGCTGGTCTCGACACCTTCACGTGCCAGCTGTTCACGGATGAAGCGCCCCATATGTTCATCGCCGACCCGGGTGATCACTGCCGAGCGCAGCCCCAGCCGCGCCGTGCCACAGGCGATATTCGTCGGAGATCCGCCGATATATTTCGCGAATGATCCCATATCTTCCAGACGGCCGCCGACCTGCTGGCCGTATAAATCAACCGAAGACCGACCAATCGTTACAACATCAAGCGTCTTCATCGTCATTCATCCTGTCAGTTTCTTGCCGCGCGGATCCTTCCAACCCGCCCGGCTCGCTAGTCCTTACCCTCGTCTCGGCGTGGGGCACAGGACGAAATTGGCGGGCAATGCCAAAAGCTTGCCCGCCGAAAGCCATTCAGATCGTTCCGCCGAGCGAGCCTTCCAGCTCGGCCATTTCCTGACCACCGGCCATCAGGTCCTGCAGCTCGGATGCCGTGATCTCGCCCCGGACGGCCGTGCCGAGGGTCTGGCCCCGGTTCAGCACCGTGAAGCGGTCGCCGACGGCCAGTGCGTGACGGACATTGTGGCTGATGAACACGACGCCCACCCCCTGTTGGCGGACCCGTGCGATGGTGGACAGCACATTCGAGGTCTGGCGCACGCCAAGGGCCGAGGTCGGCTCGTCAAGGATCAGCACCTTGGCGCCGAAATAGACCGCGCGGGCGATGGCCACCGTCTGGCGCTCGCCCCCCGACAGCGTGCCGACCGCCTGATCGGGGGCGCGAAGGCTGATGCCCATCTTGCGCATTTCTTCCATGGTGATCTCATTGGCACGTTCGATATCCAGCCGCTTGGTCAACCCGCGGCCCTTGGTGGGTTCGCGCCCCATGAAGAAATTGCGCGTGACCGACATCAGCGGGATCATGGCCAGATCCTGAAAGACCGTGGCGATCCCGGCCTCCATCGCCTCGCGCGGGCTGTCGAAGGACATCGGCCTGCCCTCGAAGAAGATCTCTCCCGAGGTCGGCTTGTGCACCCCTGACATGGTCTTGATGAAGGTGGATTTTCCGGCGCCGTTGTCGCCCAGAAGGCAGTGGCATTCACCCGGGGTGACATCGAAGGTCACACCGTTCAGCGCAATCACATTGCCGAAATGCTTCTTGATGTTTTCCATATGGATGATCGGCTGGGTCATCTTACCGCTCTCCCGTCACGCGCTTGCGGATCACATTGTTGAACACCACCGCCAGCAACAGCATTCCGCCAAGGAAGATCTGGAACCAGTCCTGGTCGAAACTGGTATAGGTCAGGCCGATCGTCACCATGCCGAAGATGATGGCCCCGAAGAACGCCCCGATGGCCGAACCATAGCCCCCGGTCAGCAGGCAGCCCCCGATCACCGCCGTGATGATGGCCTCGAATTCCTTCATGAAGCCACGGCGCGCATCGGTCGATCCGGCATCCATCACGGTGATGATGGCAACCAGGCTGGCCGCGCAGGCCGTCAGCATGAACAACGAGATCTTGACGCCGCGCACCGGCACGCCCGAGTTCTTGGCGGCATTGCTGTCGCCGCCAGTGGCAAAGATCCAGTTCCCGACCGGGGTGCGCACCAGAACATAGGTCGCCACCAGGGCGATCAGCAGGCACCAGATGATCTCGACCGGAATGCCCGGCACCTTCGGCATGCCGGACTTGAAGCTGTCAATCAGGCCAAGGCCGGACAGCCAGGCAAACAGCCCCGGAAAGGCATCGCCCGAAAACAGCGGAGCCAGCCAGTCGCCCTCGACCGCATCACGCACGCCGCGCAGCTGGGTCGATCCGCCGGTGAACAGCTTCAGCCCGACCAGCGCCGCGCCACGCAGAATGAACAGCCCCGCCAGCGTCACGATGAAGGATGGCAGCCCCGTGCGCAGCACGATGGTCCCATTCACCGCGCCGATGCCGGCGGCAAATGCCATGGTCAGCGGGATCGCGAAAATCAGTGGCAAGCCCATGTTGACCGTCAGCACGCCAAAGACCATCCCGGCAAATGCCACCATCGAGCCGATCGACAGATCGAATTCACCGCCGATCATCAGCATGGCCGCCGCGATGCCCAGAATGCCCAGCTGTGCGGCGGGGGTCATGAAGTTCATGATGCCCGACAGCGTGAACATCGTGCTGTCAGCGGTGAACAGGAAGAACAGCGTCACCAGCACCACGCCGCCGATTGCCCCCAGTTCCGGCTTTTTCATCAGTTTGGTCGCCAGGGATTCCGCGCGCATACGCTCATCCGGTTGCGAAAGATTTTCTGCAGACATGGTCACCTCCGGTTCGGATGAGAGGTCGCGCAGAAAGGCGCGCCCCCTCGGGTTTCACATCAGCGGATGCCCTGAGCCGACAGCTCGATGACCTGCTCCGCGGCCTCCTTGGTCACCAGGTTGGGCCCCGAGGCGACATCACCGCCCGGCACCAGGCCGTATTCGGCATTCAGCGCAAGGAACATGACCGGCAGATAACCTTGCAGGAACTGCTGCTGGTCGATGGCGAAGGCCGCATCGCCATCGGCGACCGATTGCAGAAAGCCCGCCGACAAATCGAAGCTGGCGACCAGAACATCGTCGCGACCCAGCGCCTTGACGGCGGCAACGGCGGGTTCACCGACCAGAGAGGCACCCAGCCCCAGAACCGTATCCACATCAGGATCGGACTCCAGCGCCGCGCGGACCTTGGACTGAACCTCGGTCGGGTCGTTCTGCGTCGGAATGACGTTCACTTCCTGGCCGAACCCCTCGGCAAAGCCGTCACAACGCAGGTCCAGCGAGACATTGCCCACCTCGTGGTTGACACAGATGCCCTTGGTGCCGCCCATTTCTGCCAGCTTCTCGCCTGCGGCCTTGCCTGCGTCATATTCCGACTGGCCGACATGCAGCAATGCGCCCAGTTCGCGCGCAACATCCGAACCGGAGTTCATCGAGATCACCGGAATCCCGGCCTCGACCGCGCGCCGGATTGACGGACCAAGCGCATCGACATCGGGGATCGACACGACCAGCCCGTCAGGCTCCTGGTTCACGGCGGCATCGATCAACTGGCTCATCTGAACCATGTCGAAGGTTTCGGGCGACCGGAATTCGACATTGGCGCCGGAATCCTCGCCCGCCTGCTGGACGCCGTTCTTGACCACCGACCAGAACGGATCATTGGCCTGACCATGGGCGACGACAATGATATCGGCTGCGGCGACCGGCATCGCGGTCAAGGCCGCGGCCGCAGCGACCGAAGCAAGAAATTTCTTCATGATTTACCCTCCCTATGGGTTCATATGCAGCGACCCTGCTGGCCCTGCCCGTGCTCCGGCATCAAGATCTGCCGGATGTCATGACGACCGCCGCGCCGTCTCCTCCGGCGCGACGATCTGTCAATTCGCTTGTCCGTTCAGCGCCACAGCCTGACCGCTTCTGGCGGATTCGGTCGCGGCCTCGGCCAGGGCCAACGCCGAAATGCCGTCCTCCAGCGTCACCGGCATCGCCTGCCCGTCCAGTGCGGCGGCCAGAAAGGCCTCCCACTCGGCAGCATAGGCGGGCATGTAGCGTTCCAGGAAAAAATATGTCGGCTTGCCTGACAACACGCCATCCGCGGTCGAACGCACCACGGTGTTTTCCAGCACGTTTCCAGCCTGCAACAGGCCTTCCGAGCCCAGCATCTCGACCCGCTGGTCATAGCCGTAAACAGCGCGGCGGCTGTTCTTGATCACCGCGATACGGCCATCGGCATAGGTCAGCGTCACGACGGCGGTATCGACATCGCCCGCAGCGCCGATTTCGGGATCGACAAGGCTGCTGCCCACCGCGCGCAGCGCCACCGGCGCCTCGCCCATCAGGAAATTTGCCATGTCGAAATCATGGATCATCATGTCGCGGAACAGCCCGCCCGAGACCTTGATATAGGAAACCGGAGGCGGTGCCGGATCAAAGGAGGTCAGCGACAGCAATTCCGGCTTGCCGATCTCGCCCTTTTGCATTGATGCCTTCAATGCGGCGAAATTGGGATCAAAGCGGCGGTTGAAACCGATCATCACCGGCTTGCCCGTTCCCGCGACATTGCGCAGGCATTGCTGCGCGCGTTCCAGCGACAGATCGACCGGCTTTTCGCACAGCACCGCCTTGCCTGCCTTGGCCGCAGCCTCGATCAGATCGGAATGGGTGTCGGTCGAGGTGGCAATCAGCACCGCATCGATTTCGGGATCCGACAGGATCGCCTCTGAACTGCGTGCCTCTGCGCCATGTGTGGCGGCCAGCTTTCGGGCGGCGTCTTCATACATGTCCGAGACCGCGACCAGCGTCGAACGCACGTTTCCCGCGATATTCATCGCATGAACCTGACCGATCCTGCCGGCGCCCAACAAACCAACCTTAAGCATTCTGTCCTCCCGAATCCGTGGCGGAACTCCCCGCGCCGCAGCAACAGAAATACATTCTTTGCACGCGCGTGCAAGACAATTTTGCACGCGCGTGCATTTTTGGTGCATTTTCACCCGGCAGCCATTAGGCTAGATGCTGGGAAGAACCGGGTCGATTGGCTCACCACCGAATAATGGAAAGCGCGCAAGTGCCAAAATCTGACAGTTTTGCCAATGTAACCGCTGATGACGTCGCTGCTTCGGCAGGCGTTTCAAGATGGACGGTCAATCGCGCATTCAAGAAGGATGCGTCGATTTCACCCAAGACACGGGCGAAAGTGATGTCGGCGGCGCAGACGCTTGGCTATGTGCCCGACCTCAGTGCGGCGGCGCTGGCCTCGACCCGGTCAAATCTGGTGGCGCTGCTGATCGACGATTTTGCCAATCCGCACAAGCTGGTGATGCTTGAACGCCTGACCCGCGCCCTGCGCAGCCGCGGCTGGGACACGCTTCTGGTCAACACGCTGGATCGCGACGATACCCAGCCCGCCCTGCTCAATGCCAGCCAGCGTCGTGTCGATGCGACGATCCTGATCGGCATCCAGTTCGATGACGAGGTTCTTGCCACGGCACATCGCGCGCGCCGCTTCAAGAAACTTATCATCTTTGCCCGGCAATCGCAGAATCCCGATACCATCTCGATTGCCGTCGATGACGAGGCCGCCACGCGCGAAATCACCGCCTATGTGATCGAAAGGGGCTATCGCAATCCGCTGTATATCGCCGGTCCGGCCACCGTTTCGGCGCATCTTCTGCGCAAAGAGACCTTTGCAGCGATCTGGCAGGACCGCTTCGCCCAGACGCCCGACAGCGTCACCGTGCCCCGCTATGATGCCACCCTTGCGGCGAATATCGCGCTGGACACATTGAAGGCGCGTCGGCGCGACGATCTTCCCGATATCATCGTCTGCGAGAATGATGCGCTTGCTCTGGGTGTCATCGACACCCTGCGCCATTGCCTTGGCCTGCGCGTCCCCGAGGATGTCGCCGTCATCGGTTTCGACGACATTCCTCAGGCGGCCAGCCCCAACTATTGCCTGACCACCTATCGCCAGCCGCTGACCGACATGTCAAACTATCTTGTCGATGTTCTGGAAAATGCAGATGGAACCTGCCTTGACCGACAATTCCAGGGCCAGCTGATCATACGCAACAGCGCATAGCCCGCCGCGATTGCCTGCCCCCGGAGACGATCCGGGGGCAGGCCATATCTTTCCGACCGATCAGTCTGGCGCTTTCACAAGGATCTTGACCTGGGATTTGTCGGCAACCAGCGTCTCGAACCCCTCGGCCACGATATCGTCGATATCAATGCGCTTGGTGACCAGCTTGTCGGCGCTGAAATAGCCCTGGGTCATCAGTTCCATGACCGCGGGATAGACATTGCGATAGGCGATCGAGCCTTTCAGCTCGCGTTCCTTCAGCACCACCGTATTGGGCTGGAACGAGGCCTCTTTCTCCCAGATCGACACGATCATCGTCTGGCCGTCATAGCGGGTGCTGTCGATACATTGCGACAGAACCTGCGGCACGCCAGTCACCTCGAAGGCAACATGCACACCACCCGTTGCCGCGCGGATCGTCGAAACGACATCGCATTCCGTTGGATCCAGCGCCGAGCTTGCGCCAAGCTCCAGCGCCTTTTTCCGCCGCACTTCAGAGGGTTCGACCACATGGATCTGACCCGCCCCGGCCACGCGCAGCGCCTCGACCACCAGCAAGCCGATCGGGCCGGCGCCGAAGACCGCCGCCGTATCTCCGGCCTTGATATTGGACAGGCGAACCGCATGCAGGGCCACCGCCGAAGGTTCGATCAGCGCACCCTGTTCCAGCGACAGGCTGTCGGGAATCTTGTGCACCATGCGGGCGGGCACCACCGAGAATGCCGCGAAGCCGCCATGGCCACCCGACAGTCCGACAAAGCCCAGCTTGTCGCACAGATTGTATTTGCCGTCGCGACAGGCCGGACAGGTGCCACAGGCAAAGATCGGCTCGATGGCCACGCGGTCCCCCAGTGCCAGATCCTGAACACCCGCGCCCAACCCGGTCACGGTGCCGCAATATTCATGCCCCATGGTGACGGGGGCCTTGTCATGGCTGAGCGGGTGATTTTCGGCCACCGGAATAAAGATCGGACCAGCCAGATATTCATGCAGGTCGCTGCCGCAGATTCCGGTCCATGCGACCTTCAGCCGCACCTCTCCGGGGCCGGGTTCCGGCTTGTCGACATCTTCGACCCGGATATCCTTCACACCATGCCAACGGGCTGCTTTCATGGCTTTTCCTTTCCTTGCTCGGTTGACGGCGGCCGCCAGTGGCCGCACCGCCGTCGATCAGGATGAAACGCCCCGCAAATATAATCCGGGGCGACCGTCGCGTCACGAGAGGTGATGCACCTCCTGCAAGCCGTAGACAGAGGTTTCCAGCCCCTCCATCCGCGCCTTCAGTTGCAGCGCCAGATATAGCGAGTAATGGCGCGACTGATGCAGATTGCCGCCATGGAACCACAGGTTCTCTTGCTGGGTCGGCTTCCACATATTCCGTTGTTCTCCCTCCCATGGGCCGGGGTCCTTGGTCGTGTCCGAGCCAAGCCCCCAGACCTTGCCGACCTTGTCGGCGACCTCCTGGCTGATCAGATCGGCGGCCCATCCGTTCATCGAGCCATAGCCCGTGGCCATCACCACCAGATCCGCCTCCAGCCGGGTGCCGTCGGACAGGACCACGGCGTCTTCCTCGAAATGATCGACCTGCCCTTTGGCCAGCTTGACCTCGCCATCAATGATCAGCTGGCTGGCCCCCACATCGATGTAATAGCCCGAGCCACGGCGCAGGTATTTCATGAACAGCCCCGAGCCGTCATCGCCCCAGTCCAGTTCGAATCCGGCCTTTTCCAGCCCCGCATAGAATTCCGCATCGCGTTCGCGCATCTGGTCATAGAGCGGAATCTGGAATTCATGCATGATCCGATAGGGCAGCGAGGCAAAGATCATGTCGGCCTTTTCGGTCGTCACCCCGTTTGCCACCGCGTCTTCCGAGTAAAGCCCGCCCAGCCCGATCTCCATCAGACTGTCCGAGCGGACGATATGGGTCGAGGACCGCTGCACCATGGTGACGTCGGCATCGGCCTCCCACAGGGCGGCGCAGATATCATGGGCCGAGTTGTTCGAGCCGACCACGACCACCTTCTTGCCGCTCCAGGCATCGGGGCCTTCATGCTGGGATGAATGCTGGATTTCCCCCTTGAAGCTGTCCATGCCGGGGAAATCAGGCATGTTCGGCTTGCCCGACATGCCGGTGGCCAGCACCAGCTGCGTCGGTTGCAGCACCACGCGTTCGCCATCGCGCATCACATTGACCGTCCATTTGCCCGTCGCCTCGTCAAAGCTGGCGCTTTCGACGGTCGAGCGGGTCCAATAGTTGATCTCCATGACCTTGGTATACATTTCCAGCCAGTCACCGACCTTGTCCTTGGGGGTAAAGACCGGCCAGTTGTCGGGAAATTTCAGATAGGGCATGTGGTCATACCAGACCGGATCATGCAGGCAGAGCGACTTGTAGCGGCTGCGCCACTGGTCGCCGGGGCGGTCATGCTTGTCCAGAACGATGGTCGGCACGCCCAACTGCCGCATCCGCGCCCCCAGCGCGATACCACCCTGCCCGCCGCCGACGATTACCGTGTAAGGCTGGGTATCATAGCCAAGCGTGGCCTGTTCGGCCTCACGCCGTTCCTTCCAGCTGGCGCGGTTCTTTTTCGCGCCATGCTCGGCCCCCATCGGGCGGCGCTTGCCGCGGTTTTCCTCGTAGCCCTTCAGTTCCTGCAATGCGGTCAGCAAGGTCCAGATCCGGTCATCCTTCAGCCGCATCAGCCCCCAGCCACGTCCGGCCCTGGTTTCGAATGTCAGCCAGGCGGTGATCACGCCGCCCTCCTCGGCGGGCATCTCTCCATCCTGAATCTGGAAATTTCCGGGTTGGGTATGGGTCAGCTGATGGTTCAGCATATCGGCCACACCGCCGGGGCCTTCGACCGTTTTCAGGTTCCATGTGACGGCCACGAGGTCGCGCCAATAGCTGTCGGTGGCAAACAGCGCACTGGCGCCATCGACATCCCCCGCCTCCAGCGCGGTGTTGAGCGTATCCAGCACCTGCTGCGTGCGGGCGGTCACGGCTGAATCAAGCATTGTCTCTCCTCCTCTGAGCCTCTGCAGGGTGGAGTATCGCGGCGCGTCACAGTCGCGATCCATCAATATCGCAAGCAATGCGCCTGAAAGAGCGGTGCTGCAATGCGGCATGTTGCCCACGCAACGCCGCGCAACAGATCAGGCCGGAGAACGCAACCCGGCGCGGCGCAAACGGCGCAACACGGTTGACCGATTGACCCCCAGACGGCGTGCGGCACGCGACATGTTCCAGCCACAGGCCTCCATCACCTGTTCCAATGGTTCTTCGGCCTCGCCCATGTCCGGCGACATTTCCAGCGGCGGCGGCAGGTCCGGCTGATCGATCACATCGCCATCACACAAGGCGATGGCCACATCCAGCACCTGCTCCAACTCGCGCAGATTTCCCGGCCAGTCCCGCCCCAGCAATGTCGCACGCGCCGAGGGTGACAGGCGAATCTCATCAGGGGCGCGGCGGCGCAACAAGCGTTCCAACAGCCAGCCAAGATCCTGCCGCTGGCGCAGTGGCGGCAGATGCAGCACCGCACCGGCAAGGCGATGGATCAGCGTGCGCGGCAGATCCAATGTGCCGACATTCAGGCAACTGGTCGAGATCGGTCGCAGATCGCTTTGCCCGTCCAGAACCGAGGTCAGCGCCACGGCGACCCGCTCTTCCAGCTCTTCGATGCGACGCAGCAACAGCGTTGTCGGCCCGCTCAAATCGCGACAGGCTTCGTCCAGACGCTCCACCGTCAACCCGGCACAATCCAGCGCCAGAAAACCGCGGGACCGGCCAACCATGTGAATCGCGCGGGCCAGCTTGGTCTTGCCGGTGCCGGTTTCGCCGGTGATCAGCAATGGCACCTGTGTCGGGGCCAGTTTTCCGGCCTGCGCCTGAAGCCGCGCCATCACCGGATCATTGCCCGAAAGCCCGTCAATGGGGCCGCCCTGCCGGGGTGGGCGCAGCGCGGTGCGCGGGGCCTGGGGCGCAATGGCATGGCCAAACAGCGCCCCGCCATCGCGCATTTCAATCACCCGTTCTTCGGTGCGCCGGTCGCGCATCAGATTGGGCAGATCGTCCACGCTCAGCCCAAGCGCCTCATCCACGCGCCGTCCGATGATCGGGCCACCTTCGGGAAACAACCGCCGCGCGCCGCGCGTATAGCCCAGAATCCGGCCCGAACCATCCAGCCGGATGGCCGTTTCAGGGTCGACATCCAGAAATTCCGGGCTGTCGGACAGGCGCAGCACCCAGTCCCGGCGGCTTTCCGCCATCAGATTGGCCATCTCGACCCGGCGGACGGCATTGGTGACCAGACTCATCGCCAGATTCTGGCTGCGTTTCAGCGAGGGCGATCGCAAAAGCGAAATATCCAGCACCGCCGCCAGCGCGCCAAGACTGTCAAAGATCGGCGCGGCCGTGCAGCTGAGCGTGGTATGTGCGTTGTCGAAATGATCGTCCTGATGGATGGTGACCGGCTCCTGCGTCACGATACAGGCCCCGACGCCACAGGTTCCGGCCAGATTTTCGGACCAGTTCGCGCCCAGATACAGACCGGATTTGCGCAACTCATCAATGAACATATCGTCGCCAAAGAAATCGACGCAGACCCCCTGCGCATCGGTCAGCAGCAGGACATAATTCTGCCCGGCGACCTGCCGGAACAAGGCTTGCATGCTGGTGCGCGCCGCGCCGATCATCCGTTCGGCCTGCATGCGATGGTCGCGCAGTTCTGCCTCGGTCACAATATGGGCGGGTTCGTGGCGCGTCGGGTCCATGCCATACAACTCGACGCAGCGCCGCCAGGATTCGGAGACAAAGCTGTCCCGCCCGGTCTGGCCACCGCCCAGAACCTGTTCGATCTCATCGACATGCTGACTTCTCGCCATCGCGCCCTCTCCCCCTTGGGGGAAGAGGTTAGCACAAAGTCAGGATTTGCCAGCGTCGACTTTGGTCGCGGGGCGCGTTGATCGCGCGGCGAAAACCTGCGCGGCACCTTTTCAGGCGACTTCCGCGCAGGTCGGTTGGTCATATTGCGGCGACAGAGCCGCCCCGTCATTCGACGGTGACGGATTTCGCCAGATTGCGCGGCTGGTCCACATCCGTGCCCTTGGCGATGGCAGTATGATAGGCCAGATATTGCATCGGCACGGCATAGAGCATCGCTTGGAAGATGCCGCCGCCCTGAGGCACGGTCAGGGTCGCGGTGACGCCCTCGCCCGCAGCCGCGATTCCCGCCTCATCCGAGATCAGCAGGATCTGACCATGGCGCGCCATGACCTCCTGCATGTTCGAGATGGTCTTGTCATAGAGCGCATCATGGGGTGCCAGCACCACCACCGGCACATCGCCGTCGATCAGGGCGATCGGGCCGTGTTTCAGCTCGCCCGATGCATAGCCCTCGGCATGGATATAGCTGAGTTCCTTCAGCTTCAGCGCCCCTTCCAGCGCCACGGGATAAAGCGGCCCGCGCCCCAGATACAGAACGTCACGCGCCTCGGCCAACCATTCGGCATGACGGGCGCATTCCTTGGAAATCGTCAGAGTTTGCGCCAGCAATCCGGGCACGCTTTGCAGGTCGCGCAGATGGGCGGCCAGTCCGGCGTCATCAATCCGGCCCCGGTCATGCGCGGCCTTCAGCGCCAGCACGGCCAGAACCGCCAGTTGGCAGGTAAAGGCCTTGGACGAGGCCACGCTGACCTCGATTCCCGCCCGGGTCGGCAGCGCGATATCGCTGTCACGCGCAATCGCGGATGTACCGACATTCACCAGACCGACAGTGCGCGCCACATGCGCACCGGCATAATGCAGGGCGGCCAGAGTATCGGCGGTCTCGCCCGACTGGCTGATGGCGACAAAGAGGCTCTGATCGGACAGTGGCGGCTCGCGATAGCGGAACTCCGACGCCACATCGATGTCGCAGGGCAGACCGGCAAGCTGTTCGAACCAGTATTTCGCGACATGACCCGCCAGATAGGCAGTGCCGCAGCCCACCAGCGTGACCCGGTCCAGCGCGGCGAAATCCAGCCCTTCGGGCAGCACGATCCGGCCATCCTTGACATAGTGGTTCAGCACATCGGCGATCACCGTGGGCTGCTGGTCAATCTCCTTGGCCATAAAGTGGCGATATCCGCCCTTGTCGATGGCCGTCGCCCCCACGTCGATCTGTGCCTGCGTCCGGGTGACCGGCTGCGATCCGGCTTCATAAACCTGAACCCCCGCACGGGTCAGGACGGCATGATCACCATCGGCCAGATAGGTGATCCGGTCGGTGAAGGGCGCCAGCGCCACCGCGTCCGAACCCAGGAACATCTCGCCATCGCCATGGCCGATGGCCAGCGGGCTGCCCCGGCGTGCAGCGATCATCAGATCGCCTTCGCCTTCAAAGATGAAGGCCAGCGCGAATGCCCCCTGAAGCTGTGCCAGAGTTGCCCGCGCGGCCTCCAGCGGCGACAGGCCGCGCTGCAGGTGATGGGCGGTCCACAATGCCACGGTTTCGGTATCGGTCTGCGATTGTGCCTCGATGCCCAGCCGGGTCAGACCTTCGCGCAGCTCGCGGAAATTTTCGATGATGCCATTATGCACGACCGCCACGGGTCCGGCGCGATGGGGATGGGCATTCACCTCGGTTGCGGCGCCATGGGTGGCCCAACGGGTGTGGCCGATACCGGCATGACCCGTCAGAGGCTGATGAACCAGCCGGTCCGACAGATTGACCAGCTTGCCCACCGCACGTCGGCAATCCAGCTGTCCCGACGCATCGACCGTCGCCACACCGGCGCTGTCATAGCCGCGATATTCCAGACGCTTGAGCGCATCGACCAGCAAAGGCGAAACCTCATGTTTGCCCAGAATTCCGATAATGCCGCACATCAGCCTGTCTCCTTGTTCATTTGCAGCTCTGGCATGGTCCCCTGACCTGCCGGGTTGCCCGTCATTGCGCTGCCGCGCGCCCCATCACCGAAAGGCACACCGGCGAAGGGACCGACCTTCGCACCGGCGCTGACATGGCAGTTTTCCAGATGGCAGAAAGGCAGGATCTCGGCCCCTGCCTCGACGGTCACACCGGGTCCGAACACCACATGTGGGCCGATCACCGTGTCTGCGCCGATCACCGTATCCAGCGACAGGAATGTGCTGGCCGGGTCCGTCAGCGTCACGCCATCCTCCATCACGCGACGGCGGGCGCGGGCCTGAAAGGCGGCCTCGGCATCGGCAAGTTCGGCGCGGGTGTTGATGCCAAGCGTCTCGCTTTCATCACAGACAACCACATCGGCGCGACGGCCTTCGGCGCGGGCCAGAGCAACCAGATCGGTCAGATAATATTCGCCCGAGGCATTGTCGTTGCCCAACTGGACGATCAGCCGACGCAGCAACGCCGCATCCAGTGCCATCACGCCTGAATTGCACAGCGAAATCTGGCGCGTGGCGTCATCCGCGTCCTTCCATTCAACGATGCGGTCCAGCCCCTGATCGCCGACTACCAGCCGGCCATAGCGGCCCGGATCCGCAGCTTCGAAGCCCAGCACGACCAGATCCGCCCCATGGTTGGCCAGAGCCGCCAATGTGTCGTCCCTGATAAAGGGCGTATCGCCATACAGAACGATCACACGCCCCTCGAACCCCTCCAGAAGCGGCAGGGTCTGGCGCACGGCATGGCCAGTTCCCAGTTGTTCGGCCTGCAATATCGTCGACGCTTCCGGTTCCAGCCGCGCGACCTCCTGCGTCACCGCAGCGGCGCCATGACCGGTCACCACGATCACCTGCGCGGGCGTCAGATTGCGCGCCGCAGACAGCGCGTGCCCTACAAGCGGAAAACCGCCGAGACGGTGCAGGACCTTGGGAAGACTAGATCGCATTCGACTGCCCTGTCCTGCCGCCAGCACGACAACCGCTAATGAACCCGACATCTCCACCTCAGTTTTGAAATTTTTGCTCAGCGCGTCATAAACACGGACAGACGGAAGGGAAAAGGGCTGTTTTTCCGAAGGCCTATCCCAAAGGCCGTTTGGCAGGAGCAAATGAAGTTTTCATGTCAGGCATAAAATTTTTGATAATGTTAGCGCCTTAACTTGGCGGATCGTGACAGTTTGACAACGATTTCATTCGGGTTGAATTGGCGTCTGGAAATACTGCTCGCACGTGATTAAAAGACGCGCACAAATAGACACCAGTAAACGGTTAGGGACAGAATTTGCGCGTTCTTACAATCTTCGGGACCCGCCCCGAGGCCATCAAGATGGCACCTGTGGTCACGGGTCTTGCATCCGATGAGCGTTTTGAAAGCCAAGTCTGCATCACCGCCCAGCACCGCGAGATGCTGGATCAGGTGACCAGTCTTTTCGGCATTCGCCCCGAATATGATCTGGACGTGATGAAGCCGGGTCAGGACCTGACGGGCGTCACCTCGGACATCCTGCTGGGACTGCGCGATGTCCTGGCCGAGGCACGCCCGGACATGGTGCTCGTGCATGGCGATACGGCAACCACATTGTCGGCCACGCTTGCCGCCTATTATGCCCGCATTCCGATTGGTCATGTCGAGGCCGGGCTGCGGACCGGTGACCTGTATTCGCCCTGGCCTGAAGAGGGCAACCGGCGCGTGACGGGTGCACTGGCGGATCTGCATTTCGCCCCGACCGAGACTTCGCGGGCCAGTCTGCGCCGCGAGAATACGCCCGATGACCAGATCATCGTCACCGGAAACACCGTCATTGATGCCCTGCTGCAGGTTGTCGAGCGGATCCGCAACGATGCTGCGCTGAGCGCAGAACTGGCCGAGCGTTTCAGCTTTATCGAACCCGGCCGTCGCGTTGTGCTGGTCACCGGCCACCGCAGGGAAAGCTTTGGCGGCGGGTTCGAGCGGATCTGTCAGGCGTTGCGCCAGATCGCGGACCGTTTCCCCGATGTGGATCTGGTCTATCCGATGCATATGAACCCCAATGTGCGTGAACCCGTGCAGCGCATTCTGGGCGGGGCGGACAATATCCACCTGATCGAACCGCTGGACTATCTGCCCTTCGTCTGGCTGATGAGCCGGTCCGATATCATCGTCACCGACTCGGGCGGCATCCAGGAAGAGGCCCCCTCGCTTGGCAAGCCGGTTCTGGTCATGCGCGACACGACCGAACGTCCCGAAGCCGTCGATGCCGGCACGGTCAGGCTGGTGGGCACGGATACCGATCTGATCGTGCAGCAGGTCTCGCTGCTGCTGAGCGATCAGTCCGCCTATGACCAGATGAGCTTTGCACATAATCCCTATGGCGACGGCAAGGCCGTCGCCCGGATTCTTGATGCACTCGCGCAATTCAAGGACAAGAAATAATGAACGACTTCAAGAATATCTGCATGGTTGGCCTGGGCTATATCGGACTGCCGACGGCTGTTGTCTTTGCACTGCGCGGCGTCGATGTGATCGGCCTGGATGTCAACGCCAGGGCGGTCGAGACGATCAACCAGGGCAAGACCCATATCGTCGAGCCGGGACTGGATGACGCGCTGCGCCGCACCGTTCAGGCGGGGCGCCTGCGTGCCACCACCACGCCCGAGCCCGCCGACGCCTTTCTGATCGCGGTGCCGACACCCTTCCTGTCAGAGGGCGAGGGCCATGACCCGGACCTGTCCTATGTCAAATCGGCAGCGCTTGCGATTGCGCCGGTGCTGAAAAAGGGCGATCTGGTCATTCTGGAATCGACCAGCCCCGTCGGCGCGACCGAGCAAATGGCCGCCTGGTTGTCCGCAGCGCGCCCCGATCTGACCTTCCCGCAGGACGCTGGCGAAGACTCGGATATCCGCGTGGCCCATTGCCCCGAACGGATCCTGCCCGGCCATGCATTGACCGAGCTGGTCACCAATGACCGCATCATCGGCGGCATGACCGAGGCTTGCTCGACCCGCGCGCGCAAGCTTTACAAGCTGGCCGTTGAAGGCGATTGCATTGAAACCGATTGCCGCACCGCCGAAATGGCGAAGCTGACGGAAAACAGCTTCCGCGACGTGAATATCGCCTTTGCCAATGAGCTGTCGCTGATCTGTGACCGCCAGAACATCAATGTGTGGGAGCTGATCCGCCTGGCCAACCGCCATCCGCGCGTGAACATCCTGCAGCCCGGCCCCGGCGTCGGCGGACATTGCATCGCGGTCGATCCCTGGTTCATTGTCAGCCAATCCCCTGAAGAGGCCCGGATCATCCGCGCCGCGCGCGAGATCAATGACAACAAGCCCGAATGGGTTCTGGCCAAGGTTCATCAGGCCGTCGCCGAACATGCCGCCAAGGGCGGCGCGCCCGCGCGGATTGCCTGCTTCGGTCTGGCCTTCAAACCCAATATCGACGACCTGCGCGAAAGCCCTGCCCTGTCCATCGCGACGCGGTTGGTGCAGACCTATCCCGGGCAGGTCGACATTGTCGAACCCTATATCGAAAGCCTGCCGGCGCAGCTGGAAGGCAAGACGCAACTGCTGCGCCCGAGTGTGGCGGCCGAGACCTGCGACATCATCGTCCTGCTGGTCGACCACGATGATTTCAAATCCATGCCTGCGCCTCGCAACAGCACCGTCATCGACACTCGCGGTGTCTGGGTCGGTCATGATGCGGTGACCCCGGCTGCGGCCCCGGCCAAGGCAGAGCCCGTCGAAGCGGCTGTCAAAGAGCTGCAGCCCGCCTGACCACAGCGCGGCAGAATCGACCCGCGCTGCGCGCGGGTTGGTCAGCCCAACACCAACAGCAAGGGGCGTCCGGCAGAAACTGTCCGGGCGCCCTTTTTGTTCAGGCGAATGCCATGCGAAATCGCAGCATCGCCCGAAGCCCCCGAATTCCCGAAATCTTTGGTCACGGAAGTTCCGTTTGCGGGTTCCCGTGGTGCTTGCCATCGTGAAACCCACCCCGGAAATGCCGCCTGGCGCAAGCGGATTGCCGTGGTCGGAACCGCCTCGTTGCAGGTTGAGACATGTCGTCGCGGGGTCGGACTTCTCCAAACGCGCAACACAACATATGTAACCGCCCCAAACGCAAAAGATATGTTCAGAGCTTTTCTGACGCGTCGTCGGGTACTGACATATGTCCGGCCTAATGATGCGACCTCACAGATGTCGCGGACCGTTCTCTGATTGCGGCATTGTCAATCGGGAAAGCGAGCCGTCCGTCCAGGGTCATGGTTCTCTCCGAGGTCACGCATGTTGTGCCTCATCATGGTTTTCGGTGCTGGTCGTCTTCAATGTATGGATCTGTCGCGGTTTGATGCCGCTCCTTTGATAGCATTTAATGCACCAAAGGAGATGAACTATGGGACTGAAAGGAACGGACGAATTCCGCAAGGACGCGGTGCGTATCGCGCTGACCAGCGGGCTTACACGCAAGCAGTTGGCTGACGATCTGGGTGTTGGGATGTCGACGCTGAACAAATGGATCGCCGCGCACCGAGATACAGACGTGGTTTCCAAAGAAGATTTGAGCCTCGCCAAAGAGAATGAGCGGCTTCGACGGTAATCCCCCCGTTTTTACGGGGGCTTGGTCGTAGAATTTACGCGGCCATTCTCAGTTTCTGTGCGGGTGTCATCCCGCCGTTGCCCATGTTCGGGCGTTCATTGTTGTAGGACCAGAGCCATTCGGTGGCAATCTGCTGCACCTCGTCGATGCTTTCGAAGATGTGGAGGTCCAGCCATTCGTGCCGGACCGTCCGGTTGTAGCGCTCGACATAAGCGTTCTGCTGCGGTTTCCCCGGCTGTATGTGGGCCAAGGAGATGCCCTTGTTTTCGGCCCATTCCATGAGGGTGCCGCTGATGTATTCTGGGCCGTAGCACGTCGGGAAGAAGCGCTGTTTTAAGGTTATGGCCACGCGCGTAGCCCCCAAATAGCGCAGCGTGTGGCCATAACCGGTCTCAGGTCTCAACAGTGGTTTTGCAGAACCACACCGCTGAGGAGACCGGCTATGCCCGCCAACCATTCTACTGCTGCGACTGTGCTTGTCGCCATCGACATTTCCAAGCACCGCCACGAGGTCTTGATCGAGGTACCGGGCAAGAAGCGCCGTCGTCGCATGACGATCATGAACACGTTGGAAGACTTCCAGCGCTTGTCCGCGAGCCTGGCCAGCTACGGCCTGCCTGTGCGGGTCGGGTTCGAGGCGACCGGCAACTATCACAGGCCACTGGCACATCATCTCGGGCAGGCCGGGTTTGACTTGAAGCTCATCCCTTCTGTCGGGCTCGCCCGGACGCGCGAGGCCCTGCACAACAGTTGGGACAAGAACGACCCGAAGGATGCCCAGGTCATCCTGCACATGCTGGAGATTGGCGCCGTGCAGTTCTTTCATGATCCGCTGGTCGTCGGGACCGCCGACATCCAGGAATTGTCAAAGACGCACGAGATCGTTTCACGCTCGAAGACCGAGCTCTGGCACCGCATCCTGACCCATTACCTGCCGCTCTATTTCCCAGAGGCCGAACGGTTTCACCGAAGCTCACGAACCGATTGGTTCCTGGCCTTCCTCGAGAAGTATCCGACACCGACGATGATCACGGCCATGAGCCAGGAAACCTTCATCGCAGACGCTTGGCAGGTGGTGGGCAGGAAGGTCGCCAAGGAGCGCCTGCTTTCAGATATTTACGCTACGGCGGTCAACTCTGTTGGATTGCCCGTGGAACCGGATTCCGACGCCGTTCGCATGTTCCGCCTGGTCCTTTCCGAAGGTAGAAGCCTCGTCCGCCAGCGCAACGAGATCGAGGCCCGGGCGGTCGCGCTGCTCTCCGATCTGCCGGATTATCAGCTACTGACAACCATCCCCGGCATTGGTCCGATCAATGCCATGACCATCTTGGCCGAGGCCGGTGACCTACGCCGATTTCGGCATCATCGGCAGTTCCTGAAGTTCTGCGGCATGGATCTTGCCACCGTGCAGTCCGGCATGTTTCGCGGGCAGAGCCGGATCTCGAAGTACGGCAATGCCCGGCTGCGCCGCACGCTATGGATGGCCGGCCAGACGGCGGTCCAGACAAAGACCAACAGCTTTCGGGACAAGTTCGAACGCTACATCTCGAAAGACCGACACAACGCTCATCTGCGCCGCAAGGCCTACACCGCGATCGCGGCCAAGATGGCGCGCACCGTACACGCTGTGGTCAATCACGGCGAACCCTATCGCCCCTTCTTCGAGGGGGTGAGCCCAGGCGGAAGGACCTCTCTCTGACTGAGCCGTGGAGGCAGTCAATCTGACCTCGTAGATAATGTTCGGGCCTTCTGCTTGGGATTTGGGATCTCGTATTAAGGACGGTGAGGGCCGCCAGCGCGCGTACCCTGTGTTTGCTATGGATGAGATCATTTCTTGACGGCAGAGCCCGTCTGGGCAACCTTATCAGGGTATCCGGACAGCCGGATGCCACACGACCTGCTGACCTAAGCAGCCAGATTTTCCTGACATAGGACGTTGTCGACTCGTATGGTTCGAGGCGCACCACGCCATTCGATGATCTGGTTCAGCGCCCTGACGACGCGTTCCGCGGGTAGCGAGAAGTCGACCTCGATACCCAGCCCTTCACGGTTGAAGTCGTCCAGGACATTCAGCAGCCGGAACTGGCGTCCGTCCCCGAGGCGATCTGCCATGAAGTCCATGGACCAGACTTCGTTCGGCTGTTCTGGCACGGCCAACTCGTCGGGCTTCTCCCGTTTCAGCCGTTTGCGCGGCTTGATCCTGAGGTTCAGCTCCAGCTCGCGGTAGATCCGGTAGACCCGCTTGTGGTTCCAGCCATGGCCCTGGACATTGCGCAGGTAGAGAAAGCACAGGCCAAAGCCCCAGGTCTTCTTCGCCTTCGTCAGCCCAAGCAGCAGGTCGGCGATCTGCTCGTTCATCCTGCCGAGAAAATTCCACTTCCGCAGCCCCCTAAGATCGGGGGGGATTACCCCCGACACTCGGCAAAGTTTGCGACAGAACCAGTTAATGTGACAAGGCCCGCGACAGACACAGCGACTCTCGAATTTTTGTGCCGTTCATTTCAGAGAACCTGCGACAGGAATTCCCGCGTGCGCGGGTCGCTTGCCATCTTGAAGAATTCGGCCGGGGGCCCATGCTCGACGATCACGCCCTTGTCGGTAAAGTAGATGTGGTCGGCGACTTCCTCGGCAAACTTCATTTCATGGGTCACGAGAATGCAGGTCATGCCTTCGGCCGCCAGATCCTTGATCGTGATCAGCACCTCCTTCACCGTCTCGGGGTCGAGTGCCGCGGTCACTTCGTCGAACAGCATCACATCCGGCCGCATTGCCAATGACCGCGCGATGGCGACGCGCTGTTGCTGACCACCCGACAATTCGCCCGGATAGCTGTCTTCCTTACCTTCCAGCCGGACCTTCTTGATCAAGGCGCGCGCACGCTGTTCGACCTCGGCCTTTGGTTCTTTCAAAACCTTGATTGGTGCCATCATGACGTTTTGGAGGGCGGTCTTGTGCGGAAACAGATTGTACTGTTGAAAGACCATTCCCACCTTTTTCCGCAGCGCCAGCTTGTCGAGCTTGTCGTCGTGCACCTCCTGCCCTTCGACAGTGATCGAACCACCCTGGATGTCATTCAATGCGTTGATGCACCGGATCAACGTTGATTTGCCCGAGCCCGAAGGCCCGATGATGCAGATCACCTCGCCTTTCATGACGTCGATGCTGACGCCCTTGAGAACCTTGAAAGTACCAAAGGATTTATGGACGTTGTGAATCGAGATGATCGGTTGGTCGGGAGTCCAGTTGGTCATGTCAGTGTCTCTCAAAACTTTACGGCAAAACGGCGTTCAAGCGCGATGGTCATCCGTGCGATCGGGTAGCAATAGGCAAAGAACAGAAGAAGGGTGTAACCGTAGAAGGGAACCAGCAATTCGGGATAGTTGTTCTCTGCCTCCATCGCCTGGCGCGAGTAGGTAATGATTTCCCCAACCCCCAGCAAAGAACACAGCGGCGTGGCCATCGTCAGGATTGCGTACCAGTTCATCCATGGCGGGATCATTCGCTTGAAGCATTGCGGCAGGATGATCTGCCACATGGTTTGCGTTCTGGTGAAGGACAGCGCTTCCGCAGCTTCCCATTGGGCGGAAGGCACGGATTTCACCGCTCCCCGCACGATTTCGGAAATGTTTGCCATGACCGGGAGAGACAGGCCCACAACGGCTTTCATCCACGAAGGGATTGGTATGACAAAACCGAAGATGACAATTTCGTAAGGAAACGCCAGCAGGACGACGAACAGCAACACCAGCCATGGCGAGTTTCTGAACATCTGAGTGACAAAATAGGCGATCCGGCGCAAAATGGTGATCTTGGACAACTGCGCCAATCCGAGGGCGGCACCGGCGAATGTCCCGATCGCCATGGCAAAGATCGAGATCAGGACGTTGAACACGAACCCCTGCAAGGTGATGAAGGGGATCCAGCGCCAGAGCGCCTTGAATGCGTCGCCCAGCCCGTAGTTGCCGCCTTGCGCATATGCGACAGCCGGCCAGAGCATCAGCAACAGCACGATGTGTCGTGCCCGGATACTGGCCAACCAGCGAACGAGATACATCTCGTCGTAGGCTGGACCTCGCGGACGAAACGGTTTCATCACCGGAAGGTCCGTTTGCCTGCCCGACGCAAGGCCTGGAATGGAATTAATTGCCATATCCGGGGATCCTCATGTTTCTTTCCCAAGTGTTCATTCCGAAAACGAGCACACCGACAAGCGCAAGGTAGGTGACGAGCAACAACAGCATCGTCGGGTTCTGCGCAGAGGGGTAATCGTTCCAGACAGACACGGATTCATAAAGCAGTTCGGGGACCGCTACGGCGTAGGCCTGCGTTGTGGTTTTCACCAGATTGACCAGATTGTTGTTCAGTGCGGGAATGGACACCCTGAGCGAGAGCGGAAACACCACGTAGGCAAAGGTCTGCAGGTTTCCCATTCCCAGGGAGGTTGCAGCCTCGCGCGTGGTG
Organism: Paracoccus seriniphilus; assembly: GCF_028553745.1. Taxonomy (NCBI): domain Bacteria; kingdom Pseudomonadati; phylum Pseudomonadota; class Alphaproteobacteria; order Rhodobacterales; family Paracoccaceae; genus Paracoccus; species Paracoccus seriniphilus. Next base: position 79,162 of record NZ_CP067130.1, on the reverse strand, counting down.
TTCGGGACCGCCTCGATCCCGGCGCGGAAAATCTCGACGTTGAAAGCTCCGGCAAAGAACGACAGGGAGATTATGGCCCAGCCCACGTTGGAGATGATGGGTTGTTCGGTCCAGCCGTCGGGGCCCACCACCACGGGGGTGAATTGTCCCAACGCGAAATAGAAGAACAACAATTGCACCAGCGGCGGCGTGTTGCGAAAGAACTGGATGTAGCCCTGAATAAGGGATCGAACCAATGCGTTCTTGCTGCCTTGCAGCAACGCGCCAACTACGCCGATGACGACCGACAGCAGAACGCAGGCGATGCTCAGCTTGATGGTCATCCACAGGCCGGTCAAAATTCGATCGGCCTGCCTTGCATCGTAAAGCCAGATGAAGTTCCAGCGGGGGTAATCATCCGCCAATTGTACGAAGAAGTCTTCCAAGCCGTTCATGACGGAAGTCGCCCCTCTCTTATTCTGCGGGAAGGTGGTCTTTGAACTTCTCGGCCTGCTCAGCTAGATAGGCTGTCTGCCGGATGCCCCATTTGTCTTCCAACGCGATCAGCCTGCCTTCGCGGTGCCAGTAGTACTGCATGCCCGACATGAAGCGCCCGAAGATGCAGTTTTCTTCAGCTTTCGGAACCGCGAGCCCCCATGATGCGGCGTCCTCGGTCGGCAGCGGCATTTCGAAATCTTCCCAGTCACCGGTGGCGAGGGTCGACATCAGGCCACTGTCGTCAAAGGCAAAGGCCACGCATTTCTTGTCCCTGAGAGCCTGCTTCGCCTCGGCAGTCCCCTGGAAGGCAACGATGTTCGCGCCATAGCGTTCTTCGATGAGCTTGTTGAAAAACGCGCCCTGGACCGCACAGACCGGCTTGTCGCGCAGTTGGACCCATTCCTTGAAGCCAAGCGCCTTGGGCGACAGGATGTTGGTACCGGAGCTGTAGTAGTTCGGGCTGGGAATGCCGACGATCTTCCGCCGGTCGTGCAGGTCGGTCATTGTGGCGATGAACATGTCGATCTGGCCCTGCTCCAGGAATGCCAGGCGGTTGGAGCCGACGACGGGCACTAGTTCGTAGTCGACGCCCATCTTGGCGGCCACATCGGCGACCAAGTCGACCTCCATCCCGACGATGGAGCCATCTGTATCGCGATAGCCCCACGGCTTGTAGTCCGCCTTGACACCGGCGACGAGCTTTCCGCGCTCCATCACCTTGTTCCAGACGTCGTTGGTACATTCCTGGGCAACGGCCTGAACCGGTATCGCCATGGCAGCAAGAGCCGCGGTCAGTTTCATCAGTTTCTGCATAGGTTTTTCCCTGTTGTGGTTTCTTTCACCGGCACGAATGGCCGATTTTTGGTTGCGGGGTTTGAGGCTTCTCATACGGCCCCGCCGGGCCTCGATCAGAAGAAGCCCAGGATGCTCCCGGTTGCCGGAGGTGTGCCGGGCAAGGCAGTTTCCAGTTGCGCCGACAACTGCGCGATGCGCTCACTTTTGCCTCGGTCCGCAAAGCGATTGTCGTGCTCGCCGGGGTCACTTGCATAGTCGAAATATTCACCCCAGTTGTCTTCCTCGGCGAGAGGATAGATGGTGAGGCGGTCGTCGTTGGTGATTATCGTCTTGTTGTACTGGTTGTCGACGGCGCGCGTGTAATACTCGCCGTAAGCGACGTCACGCACCTGCTCTTTTGTACCGTCGATCAGGGGCTTCAGGCTGGTTCCATCGGTCGGCTGTCCCGTGTGTCCTACCAGATCAACAATCGTGTCCTTGAGATCGAGGTGGCTCGTCATCGCGTCGATCTGGCGACCTTCGGGAATACCGGGCCCCGCGACCAGCAGCGGGATCTGGATCAGCTCCCTGTAGGGCATGGGTCCTTTGCGAATGAGACCGTGATCGCCCATCAACTCGCCATGGTCGGAGGTGAAAATGATGATCGTGTCGTCGGTGATCCCGCGCGCTTCCAGTGCGGCGAGTACCTTGCCCACGCAATCGTCGATCATGTTCATCAGGGCGTGGTTGTAGGCGATGATCTTTCTCAGGCTCATTTCGCCGAAAGCAGTCGTATTCTGCCAGCTGCCCTGCTCGATCGGGAAGGTCCCGGCGTCCACGAAGTCCTTGTAGGTCGTCTCACCGTTCGACCCGTCGGTCCAGATTTCATCCCGGATGTAGTTGGGCATCTTGTCCAGCTCGCCGGTGACCGCCCTCGGCATCGGCATGTCGTTGGGGTCGAAGCGGTCGCAATATGGTGCCGGCGGGCACCAGGGATGGTGCGGGTCAGGCGTTGACATGAACAGGAAGAACGGGTTGTCGTCGGTGTGCTTCTCGATGTAGTCCGCCGCGCGGTCAGCCATCCAGTGATTGTAATGCAGCTCCGCCGGAATGCTGGCCTTCCAGAGTTCTTCCATCTCGTCGGGTTCGTCATCAAGGCTGTTTTCTGGCAGGTACAGGTCCGCCGCCCCCGGATGGTTGGTGTTCAGCCAGGTGGCATAATGCCCGCCCCGTGCAGTCGTGAAGGAATCGCCGATCACGAAGTCGACCTTGTCGAAGCCATAGAACGGCCCGTCCCACCCTTCGCTTTGCGGCAGGGTCCAGAAACCGTTCGATTCCGGCAGGCCGTATTCGGCAGGCGCATGGGTCGGCTGGAAGTGGAACTTGCCCAGGCCGTAGGTGCGATAGCCGGCCTTCTTCAGCACATGCGTAAAGTGTTCCTTGGACGGGTCGAGGATCAGACCGTTGCGGGTCATACCGTGGTGGCGAGGGTAGAGCCCGGTGAACATCGACCCCCGGCTCGGCGCGCATATCTGGCAAGGCGTGATATGGTTGGCAAAGGACGTGCCCCTCTTCGCGATGCTGTCGATATTGGGCGTGCGCGCGACCGAGTTTCCGGTGCACCCCAGACCGTCAAAGCGAAGCTGATCGGTACAAATCATTACGATGTTGGGAGACTTGGGCATGTTCTTATCCAGTTGGTGATGGTTGTCGCGCTGTTACCAAGATTAGAGCGTGACAATTACCTAGCGTCAAATTAATTTAAGTCGGCATAAATATTAGACGTTCTAATAATTTGGATTCTCATGCAACAGCACCAAATCGTCGGGTTTTATCACCTGATCAAGCTCGGCAGCTTCACCAAGGCGGCCGAGGCGACCTACCGGACACAATCGGCCGTGACCCAGCAAATACGCGCGCTGGAACAGGAATTGGGCTGCAAACTGGTGGAGCAGGTTTCGCGCGGCGTCGTCGTGGCGACCACGGAAGGCAAGGAGTTGTTCCAGTTCGCCGAGATGTACATGCGCGAACAGCGAGCCGTTGTGGAACGAATCCACGACATCAGGGACGAGACCGAAAGGAAGCTGGTCATCGCGGCCCCCATCGACACGATGTCCAAGGTTTTGCCGTCCTACGTGAAGGCGTTCTGGAAATCCCGGCCGGATGTGAAGCTGCGGCTGATCGAATGTTCAATGGACGCGGTGGTCAAGGGCATCCGCTCCCAGGAATTCGACTTGGGGCTAGGGCTGCTCACGCATGTGCCGTCCGACCTGACGCAGATCAGGTGGCTGCCGATGCATCACTACATCATCGCCCACGATAGCCACGACATCTGGAACACGCCGGTCAACCTTGAATCCATCTCCCGGTACAACCTGATCCTGCCGCCGATCACCGAATACGCACAAACCGGAAGCGCGCTGCTGTCTGCTCTGTCGAAAAAGGGATTGCCGTTCAACGTGACGCTAGAAGCATCCAGCAATGACCGATGTATCGAGTATGCGCGCAATGGGATGGGCATATTTTTTGCCTTATGTTGTGACGAAATGTTGGTCGACCTTCCCAAAGACATGCGCACCAAGAAGCTCCAGCACTTGTTTCGATCAGAAAACATTGGGGTATTCTTTGATGGCACCCGTAAGCTGCGCTCCCGAGATGAACAGTTCCTAGATCAATTGGGGCTTGATCGATGAAACGCATTCTGAATCCGAGCCATGGCCTTTTTGACGTCTGGGCATTGCCAACTTGTTTGCAGTGCAGCGCTTGGTTCGGCGTTGGGTGGCCGCGACCGAGGATTGCGTTGTTCCCGGCAACAGGTGAACGGCCCCCATCATCGTCCCGATCAGCCGTTCGATGTGCCCTCCGAAATGAGGGCTTCCCGGTGGCCGATAGACCAAATCGATCCCCCATTCCGCGCATGCCGACCGAAAGGCCCGCGAGCGGAAATCGCGGCCATTGTCGACGTGGAGGCTGAGCGGTTTGCCCTGCGCGGGCCAAGGAATATTGCACCTCAATTCCCTCAGAAGTTCCGCCTTCGGGGCAACCGCCTTTGTCAGTCAAAGCGACACGGACAGACGCGAAGGGGCCTCCAGAGAGGTGTAGTATCCAGTTACCATCCGCGTTGCGATGTCGATCGCCAGCGTGACCCAAGGCCGGCCAATTGGTTGACGCTCAAGACTGTCGACAAGAATGATGTCCGCGGGCGTATGGTCGATTTGCACGATCTCGAGTGGCTGACTGGCCTTGTTCTCGCCTATGACTGGCGCAAATTTCTGACCGGCCGCCTTTGCGCCCTCCCGTGCCTTCGCAATTTCGCGGGTATCCATCGCATCCAGACGACGCAGAACCGTCCGCCGTGTCTGCGGCTGCAAGCCTTGTTGCCAGCAGGCGCTGCGGATCTCTGTCACAACACGCGACAGGCTAGATCGCTCCCGGCGCAAGAAATAGAGGCGAAGATGCTATTCGATCACCGCTTCGACCTTGCTGGATATCAAAACCCTACCTGTCGGGCGGCCCCGCTTCCGCGGTACCAGAGCGCTGGTGCGCCACCCTCCTCAGCTAGCCGCTTTATCCAACGCCAGACCGTCGCCCTACTGACACCAAGCTCCCAAACGGCATCATTGATGCCACTTTCCAGACTGCCAGTCCCATTGAGACATGCCTGAACGAGAGGGCGCAGCACGACGGCCCTGCGAGCCTCCTCAGCACCAACGGCAGCGGAGTCCTCGCCATCATCATCATCCATCGACATTTGCCGAACAAGTCTGTGAACCCTGTTTCGGGTTTAAGGGCAAAGTGTAGCCGTTGATTTCGTTGGATTTCGCATCTCACAATTAGGGGCTACGCGACACCGACCGATGGAGGCGCCGGAGACGAGTTGCGCACGCGCGCCTCCGTCAAAGAGTGCAAAAGCCGTGTCGCCCTGCCGCCCGTTGTAGGGCGCGGGACGACCGCCGATGGTAATCTCGTCGAGCTCTGCGCCTCGATGCCCGTCGCGTCCCAAACCGGGACCATGCGCCAGGCATCTGCTTGCTCTGTCACAGGAGCTGCGGGCGCAGGCGCGTCGGTGCTGTGCAGTGTCGGGGCATTTCCGAACAGCACCTGTCGCCGTGCGTCATCAAGCGTTTCGAGTGCCGCCACGCAGGGGGCATCACCGTCCGTCTAACCGGTCAGGGGGGTAATCCCCCCCCCGACGCTCGGGAAGCCGCGATATCAGTTGGAACGAGGACATCTGCATGGCAAACAAACTGTATCAAAACAACAGATCAACTTTGAAATGTTCAGGCCCTCACAGCCCAAATTTGACGCACAGATACAGAAAAACAATGAGTTAAAGCTAAATGTTGCGGTCAGGGTCGGGGGTTTTATGCATTTCGCTGACGTTCCCGTTGGAAAAGAAACGGTAGGCAGCCCTGGTGTTCGAGCAGTCCAGCAATGCCAATCGGGCGGTTACGATGAAACCGCAGACCTGTTCCGCCCTCGCCGCCACAAGATGACCGCCTCCGCATACCGTCAGAACTTCGCCACCGCGTTCGAGCGCTGGAACGACTGCGCAAACAGCATGGCCGCGTGAAAGGCGGTAGCGCACAGCCACCTTCGACCGCGGGCAACAAATTGACGATCCCGAGTTGCCTGAACCGGAACCAGGGCCTGAGAATGGTTTCGGTTTGCCGGAGCGCATATTCGCCGCGCTCCGGCCTTTTTGCTTCAGGATTTCTGGGTCACCAGCTTTGTGAACAGATAGGTTTCCACAGCTTCCGATCCACCCTCGGAACCAAAACCGGAATCCTTGACCCCACCCAGAGGCAGTTCGGGCAATCCCAGCGCTGTGTGGTTGATCGCCAACATCCCAGTTTCCACCTGATTTTGAAGTATCTGCGAAATCCGAATCGAGGTCGTATAGGCATAGGCTGCAAGCCCATAGGCCAGACGATTTGCTTCCGTGACGGCTTCCTCGATCGTATCGAATTGCGCAAGCAGTGCGACCGGCCCGAAAGGCTCTTCGTTCAGGATCCGGGCTTTGACGGGGACATTCTCAAGAAGCGTCGGCCGGTAGAAGAAGCCGCTGTGATCCATCCGTTCCCCCCCGGTCAGCAGAGTCGCTCCTTCGGAAACGGCCTCATCGATGAGCGTGCCGACCGCCTCGATCCGGCGTTGGCTAACCAGCGGCCCCATCACGGTTGCCGGATCGATCCCCGGTCCGGTCACGATCTTATCGACCTCTTTACGCAACTGCCTGACAAAGCGATCATAGATTCCGCGCTGCACCAGAATTCTGGTCGGCGAAATGCAAACCTGCCCGGCATTGCGGAACTTGAAGGCAGCGATGCTGCGAGCCGCGTCCTCGATGTCGGCATCATCAAAGACCAGAACCGGACTGTGACCGCCCAGCTCCATCGTGATGCGCTTCATATGCCGTCCCGCAAGAGAGGCAAGTTGCTTGCCGACCGGGACCGAGCCGGTAAACGAGACCTTGCGAATGGCGGGATGCGGGATCAGGAAATTCGAAATGTCTGGCGGATTTCCGTAAAGCAGGTTCAACACCCCTGCCGGCAGCCCGGCCTCTGACAACACTTCGGCGATAGCCGCCGGACTGGCCGGTGCGTCCTCTGGCGGTTTGGCGACGACGGTGCAGCCTGCGGCAAGCGCCGGGCCGACCTTGCGGACTAGCTGCGAGACCGGGAAATTCCAGGGCGTAAAGGCCGCAACCGGCCCGACCGGCTGCTTAAGCGCCAGTTGCATTACATCCGGACTGCGCGGAGGGATGACCCGACCATAGACGCGCCGCGCTTCTTCGGCGAACCAATCCAGAATATCTGCCGACGAACGCAATTCCGTTTCGGCTTCGGCAATAGGCTTCCCCATTTCCAAGGTCAGTATCGCGGCCACCTCGGCTGCACGTTCCCGCAAAAGTGCGGCAGCGCGTTTCATGATTGCCGCACGTTCCATGGCCGGGGTGTCGCGCCACAGCGGAAAGGCCCTTTCAGCTGCGCTTACAGCTTCCAGCATATCCTCTCTGGTCGCCACGGCATGGTGACCCGACACTTCGCCCGTGGCGGGATCATGCACCTCGTTTCGCGCACCGTCCGACGCGGGACGCCAGGCACCATTGATGAAGAGTTTCGTATCCGTAAGCATGAAGTCGTTCCTTCGTGATCGGTAAGTCAGTGCAGAATGTTTTGTGTGAAGAGGATGATTCCGGGGAAGGCCACCAGCAGCGCGATGATCGCGAAATCCGCGAAGATGAAATAGGTCACGCCCGAGAATATCTTTCCGATCGAGATACGCTCTCCCATCACGCCTTTCAGGACAAAGACATTCAACCCGATGGGAGGGGTGATCATTCCGATCTCAAGGAGCTTTGCGACCAGAACGCCAAACCAAAGCAGCTCGATGCCTGCCGCTTGGACAAGTGGCAGCAAGATCGGCAAGGTCAGCAACATCGCACCGATCGGTTCCAGGAACATTCCCAACACCAGATACAGCAGCGTGATCGCCAAAATCAGCAGAAGAGGCGAAACCCCCAGCCCCAATACGCTGTCGGCAATTGCATCGCTGACACCGGAAAAGGTGAAAAATCGCGTCAACATGCTGGCCCCGACAGCAATGATGAAAATCGAAGAGGAAATGGTCAGGGTCTCCATCAGCGAGGACCAGATTCCTTTCAGCGTCATTGATCGGCGCGCAAAAGCGATCACCAGGGACATTGCCGCACCGACCCCGCCTGCCTCGGTCGGTGTGAATATCCCGGTAAACAGGCCGCCAAACACACCGACAACAAGCGTCAGAACCGGCCAGACCTCTCGCAAGACCGCAAAGCGTTCCGCCCACCCGACATGCTCCTCGATTGCCGGGGCCAGCGCGGGGTTGAGCTTGACGCGGATCACGATCACCAGCGTGTAGGCCACAACAGTGATCAGCCCGATCACCGATCCGGCCAGAAAAAGCTGGCTGACCTGAACCTGCGCGATGATGCCGTAAAGAATGAACAGGATGGATGGCGGGATCAAGGCCCCGATGGTGCCTGCCGCGGCGATGGTGCCCGTAGCAAGACCCTCGTCATAACGATAGCGCAGCATCTCGGGCGCGGCGATGCGCCCCATGGCAGCCGCGCAGGCAATGGAAGAGCCGGTAACAGCGGCAAATCCGGCACAACCCAGAACACCCGCCACCGCCAGCCCGCCGGGCAGCGCCGAAAGCCACATCCGCGCAGCCTTGAACAACCCCGTCGTCAGCCCGGCATGATAGCAAAAGAACCCCATCAGGACGAACATCGGGATAGAGGACAGATGCCAGGTGGCGGTGAAATTATAGGGGATATTCCCCAGCGCGCCCCAGGCAGCCTTGTATGAAACCAATTCCGAGATGCCCATGAAGGACACGCTGATCAAGGCGATCGCAATGGGAACGCGCAGGGCAATCAGGGTCAGCAGGATGGCAATTCCGGCGAAACCAATCTGGATATCAGTCAATGGAAACACCCTCACTGCTTGCCTGCGCCTGTCCCGGAGTGAGGGCCGAAGGATCCTCGGCGCGCATCACATAGGCAATGAGCCGCCACAGGAACACCAGCGCCAGCAAGGCTGTGCCTGCCGGCAGGATGAAATAGGATGGCCAGATGGCTATCTTGACGCCCTGTTCATAGCTGAATGAACCGATGGTATATTTCTTGACCGCCTCGCCCCAGCTTGCCCAGGCCATGGCCGCAAAAACGACGGCCCCCAAAGCGGTTGAAAACATGGCGAGAATACCGCGCAGCGTGCCCGGAAGTACATTGTAGAGAATTTCGACCGAAATATGTCCGGTCAGCCGCTCCACCATGGCAAGCGGCAGGAATGCTGCGGCAACCATATAGTATTGTGAGACAATCTGAATCGTGCCGGGAAGCGGTTGATTGAAGACGAATTTGCTTATCACATCGGCCGTGATGTGCAGCATCATCAAAAAGATGATGACCGCACCAATCCCTCCGTAAACCGCGATGATCGCCCGCAGAAGCTTGTCTGTTTTTTGCATTGCAGCCTCTTGGATATCAGCGTGGCGCGCCGGTGTTTCGACCCGCCACAGCCATCAGTTCATGCCATAGGTTGCGGCATCCATTTTCGAGAACACCTCGGTCCAGAGCAACTCGGTCATTGCATCCTTGTCGTTATGGCTATCTTCCGTCAGACCTTTCCATTTCTCGATCAGACCGGCGATAAGATCGTATTTCTCATCGACATTCTCCAAACCGTAGTCGTTTTGGAAACTGGCCTTGATGACCGCAGCGTCATCGCGAACGAATTCCTCGGTCGCCTTGGCCATCGCCTCGGGCCGCTCGATGATCTCGGTGCCGTTCTGGCGGGCCTTCTCGATATCCTGCTCGGCGGCGCGGTGATAGTTGACGGTGATGGCCGCCGCGTTGAAAGGTGCCAGCCGCAGCATTTCCGAACGCTGCTCTTTCGACAGCGATTGCCAAGTATCAAGGTTCACGTTCATCGCGCCAACGCCAGCGAAGCTCCCCCCAGGCAAACCGAGCGTGATGTATTTGGTCACATCGAACAGCTGGAAATTGCCCAGTTCAGGAGCAGAGAACATCGTGCAGTCGACAACGCCCTGCGACATGGCTTCGTAGATATCATTGGCAGGGATCGAAACCTTGGTGGCTCCGAAATTCTCAGCCCAACGGCCCATCGCGTCCACCGAGGACCTCATCTTCTTGCCCTTCAGGTCTTCGATGCTGCGGATCGGCGTCGTACAAAGCTGCACATATTCTGGTGTGCCGATAGCCCCCAGGAATATCTGGTTCTGCGCCTTGTACTGCTGTTGGCATTCATCGCAATGCAGCATGACATATTCGGTCATCACGCCGGCCATGACGGCCCCCGAGGACTTCGCGGGCGTTCCGACGGTTGCCAGCATCGACATATTTGCCGGAAGGTTTGTTTCGGAATATTCGGCTGCGTAATAGGGCGTGATGATATAGCCCGCATCAGCCAAGCCGTCGCGCACACCCGGCGGTGTTTCCTTCAGATCCAGAAGCGAAAGCTCATAGATCTTCAATTCAAGATCCGTTTCCGCTTTCAGTCGGTCATTGAACTCATGAAGACCATCGGTCACGGAACCGCCAGGTGGAAAGCCGATCGCATAGCGCAGCGTCTCGGCCTGTGCCGCATCGCCCGGAAAGGCAGCGTAGAGAATTGTCGAAAGAAGCGCCAAGGCTTTGTAATTCATCATTTTATATTTCCTCCCATGTCGTGATTTCAGGGCCGGTGACGGCCGCAGAACATGTCAACCATTCGCCAGAATGGCGCGGCCAATCACTTTTCCCGTTTCCAGCAGGTCCAACACCTCGTCGGCTTGGGTCAGCAGATATGATTTTGTCGGAATAGGTGTGATGGCGCCGTTGCGAGCAAATTCCATCAATTCTCCGAATTCGGACAACGAGCCGGTATAGCTGCCACGAACGGTAACGGATTTCAGCGGCAGCATCGGAATGGCCCAGGGTGTCGCCCCGCCGAACAGCCCTACAACGATGATCGTCGCGCCTTTGCCAACCACATTCATCGCGAATTCGGCTGTCTGTTCGGCACCGACAAAATCAATCACGGCAAGTGGCGCGCCCCCGCAGGCCCTGTGAACCTGCTCGATGGCATCCGCGTCCGTTGGATCGATGGCCGCCACCGCGCCCGCCGCCAAGGCCGCCTCACGCTTGTCGCGAGCAAGATCCACGACCACAGGCATTTTCAGCTTTTGAGCCTTGAGGAGTTGCAGGCACATCAGTCCGAGCCCGCCGCCACCGATCAGGACAGGCGTATGCGTGCCGGAAGTGGACGATATCTTTTTCAGCGCGGCATAGGTGGTCAGACCCGAACATCCCAGCGGCGCAGCAATTTCCGGAGCCAGATCACCTGCATCGAACAGATATCTGGGATGAGCCACGCGGACCTGAGTCGCGTAGCCTCCATCGCGATGGATGCCCAAAAACTGTGGCTGTGTGCAAAGCTGTTCTTCTCCGGCGGCGCAGAAATCACATGTACCGCAGCCGCCCCAAGGATAGACGACATATGCTTTTGACATATCGACCGGCCCGGCATCCGGCCCAACCGCAGCAACGACACCCGCCACCTCGTGCCCTGCGATCTTCGGAAGCGCAACGCCACGTTCAGCATAGTTCATGCGGCGTCCATGCCCAAGATCGAAGCCCCCCTCACGAATATGCAGATCCGTGTGGCACACCCCTGCGGCCGTCACATTGATGATGACCTCGGTCCCCTGCGGAACCATGTCGGGTCGCTCCTCCCCCTCAAGTGACTGACCAAATACCCGAAGACATTGGCAATACATATTTCTTTCCTCCCAGACAGTAATTCCGACACTGAAGATATGCGGGCGGGCATGGGCCAATGACCCCGCAGCCCGACCTCCAACATTCCCCCAGGTGCCGGATCAAATTCGAAGCCGTCGCGCCAGCACGATAGACTTGTCGTCCCCAATGACCCCAGCGCCGCACCAGACCAACAAGACCGTTCAGCGGGTCTGTTTCTCTGCACCCCGACAAGAATCATTCGCAAACATGGGCCTTTCATCATTCTCCATAATAAATAACATTCGGCAAGGAAAATATTGTCAGTTCTTGCGTTGCCGCCGCGCCAGCAGCCCGCAATCTGAACGCGCGCTATTTCTGCGAACCAAAAAACGGCGGGAATTCAGATCAGGAGGACCGGTTGCATCGCCCGTCCGATCAAGAGGTTGCACAGCAACCGCTATGGACTGCGAAAATTCACGCTGAAGGCAGGGCAGCGGCCCTGAAGGATTTTGGGGTCCTAGGGCGCAAATGCCCCATCTGCCCCGACACGGCCAGTCTCTGAACCAATCAGCTTCAGAAATCTCACCAAGGACTTCTGTTCCGATCCCAATTCTGAAACCACAGCCCAAAGATCGCCCGCATTTCTGAAGCCGAGCAGAGTCGCCGCCTTGGCGCGCAGACGTTGTTGGACAGTGACAGGGTCGACATCGGCAAGAATATCGTGATGCGCCTCCAGCGTTTTTCCGGCCGCAACCACCGATATCCAGGCCTCGCTGTCGGTCAGGCGGTCGTCGGGTTGGACCGTCACAAGATCGCGCAGCGCCATAAGGTCACCCCTCATGCAGGTTGCGTCGCTATAGACCTTCAGCGATGCAGTATCGACACCTGACAGCATCATCGCTGCGGTCAGGCGATAGCTGAACTTTGCCTGCAGGCCTGTCTCAGGTTCTCGCTGATTGCAAACCGCCAGCCAGCGGGGATGCGTGCGGATCGTGACGCTTTCGATTTCATCGGCCATCAGGCCCTCCGCTCGCAGGTTTCGCGCGGCTTCAAGCATTGCATGCAGGCCGTGGCAACAGGCATGGAATTTATATGAGATATGCGGAAACACCCAGTCACTCCCAAGTCCCGCTAGCGCCGTGGCATCAGCATTGCCAGCATGGGTCATCGCGAATCCTTGTGCGCCTTCCAGCGCGTCCGGCGCAGAGGTCGCACCCGCCCGCGCCAACGAGGCCGAGATGATCCCCACCTCGGCTGCAAAACCCGCATTCAACGGCTTTCCCATGGTGCCAAACTGGCTTTTCAACCCGGCGGCGCGCGACGCGGTCAGGCGAAGAGCCTCGGCCATCCTCTCGGGACCAAGGCCGAATGCGCGCCCTGCCGCCGCAGTCGCCCCAAAAGCACCGGAAGTTCCGGTCTGGTGAAATCCGGCCTCGTAATGGGACCGCCCCAGCCATGCGCCAATCCTGCAAGCAGTTTCCAGCCCCACCGCCACGGCATCCAGAAACACACTCTCCCCCGCCTGTGCGGTCTCAGCAGCAGCAAGCGCGGCAGGAATGACCGCCACACTTGGATGGCCGATATGGCCGAAATGCGTGTCGTCATAGTCGAGCGCGTGGCTTGCTGCCCCATTGGCAAGGGCGGCCATCGCGGCGCTGGCGCAACCACCTCCAAACAATGTCGCCCCCGACGAGGCCGCAGCGGTTTCCCGCACCATCCTCCGGACAATGCGTGCCACTGGTTCCTCCCGTCCGGCAATGCCAACCGTCGCCCAGTCGAACAAAGACAGACGCAGGAAGTTACGCATCCGCTCGTCCTGAACTGTTGAGGTCGAAGCAAATCTGGCAAGGGTTTGTGCAACTGTCATGAGGTCCTTCACTACAATATGTACTGGGTGGTCTCGGCGTCGCGACCGCGCCGAGCCGACAACGATGCAGTAACGTCGGGATCTTCCATCAGCCGCAAATTGCGGATTTGGCCGCCTGATATTCCCGCGCCAGCCGTGCCACGATGACAGATGTCGGCTCCACACTCCGCGATTGTGCCACGGCCTGTCCGGCGCTCCAGACCTGGGACCATGCCTTGGGACGATCAGGGGCCGACTTGTCGGCCATCCGGCGCGGCTGCGCCAGCCTTGCCTCGTCCGTATCGACTCCCGCCGCCTCTATGCTTTGCGTAAGGTAGTTTGCATATGTACCTGAAAATAAAGGAGTATACAGAATTTCTTCCGAGTTGGACCCGATGATCATCTGTTTGTGGCCCTGGGGCGCGATCGCTTCTTCGCTGGGAATGAACACCGTCCCGGCATAGGCAAAGTCACAACCCAATATCTGCGCCGCGAGTATCGCGCGACCATTTGCGATGGCTCCCGACAGGGCCAGCGGCCCGTCGTAAAATTCGCGAACCTCCTCGACCAGTGCAAAGGGACTGAGCGTGCCAGCATGTCCCCCGGCACCGGAACAGACAAGCACCAGCCCATCAACTCCTGCCGCCACCGCGCGGCGCGCATGACGCGCCTTGACGACATCATGAAACACCAGACCGCCATAGCCATGCACCGCTTCGACCACCTTGTCGGGCGCGGACAGCGAGGTGATGACCAACGGCACCTCATGGCGCACAATGGTCGCCAGATCCTCTTCCAGACGGGTGTTATATGTGTTGACGATCAGATTGACGCCAAACGGTGCCGGAACTTCACCGCTGTCGCGCCGATACGCATCGAGGCGGCGCTTGATCTCGGTCAGCCAGATGTCGAGTTGCTCGGCAGGTCGCGCATTGAGCGCCGGAAACGTACCGACGACCCTCGCCTTGCATTGCGCCACCACCAGTTCGACGCCCGAGGCGAGGAACATGGGGGCGCCGATCAAGGGCAATTTCAGACCCGGCCACAAGGCCGCAGCCCGGTCCTGTTTTGCGACATGGCTTTGCTCATTCATGCAAATCTCACTTTCCTGATGCTCTGTCTGGTGTCGGGCAGGCCGTGCTGCCCCTCAGGCATCACCGGCATTTCCTGTGGAGGCCTGGGCCAACCTTGTCTGGGCGCGAAGGAAAAGACGTTTGGCGCGGGCCACGACCGGCGAGCGCAGCATCTCATCCGCGACATCCGGCGGCGCGCCATCTTCCGCTGCAAGCGCATTGCGCGCCCAATCGAGATCCTGTGGCACAATGCTGAATCCGGTCTGCGCCGGCACCAGCTGTCGAGGATGGATCAGACATTTGCCGCCAAATCCCAACTCGCAGGCATGCATTGCATCATCCGCAATGGCGGCCGCATCCGTGACCGTCACCGAGACACCATCAAGGGGCGGCGGGCGTTCCGCCAACCGTGCCGCTTGCACGATGCGGCTGCGCAAGGGCAGCAGGGCCAGACGTGTATGCGCGCAGCCCAGATCTTCCGAGAGGTCGATTGAACCAAAGGCCAGACGATCGGCCGCCTCGGCGATTTCCTCGGCCCGCGACAACCCCTTGACGGTCTCGATCAGCGCGACGATCTTCTGCCCCGGACCCAACGCCGCGCGCAGTTTGTTGATCTGCGCGGCACTTTCGCTTTTCGGCAGGAACACCCCTTCGACCCCGGACATGCGCGCAAAGGCCACATCGTCCCGATGCCAGAGTGTCCCCACACCATTCACACGCAGGAAGAGCAACACCGAGCGTTCCTGTGGCATCGCGCTTTGCGGAATGCGCCGCACCGCCGCCTTGCTGTCGGCTGGCACGGAATCCTCAAGGTCTATGACCACGGTATCGCTGCCCGCCCTGCAAGCTGCAGCAAAGGCGTCAGGACGGGCAGCCGAGACAAAAAGCGGGAAGCTCAGATCCATGCCATTCCCCCGCCAACGTGGCATTTGGTGCTGCGAGCCGCATTCATGTATCGGCATGATCTTGTCCTTCAGGTCAGAATTCTGGCCCCGGTCACCGCCTGAACTTCTTCCAGGCGGTTGCCTGGTGTCAGTTCGACAAGGCGGAAGCCGGCCGGCGTCACATCCAGAACCGCAAGTTCGGTATAGACACGACTTACGACCCCAAGACCGGTCAGCGGATAGCTGCAGCGTTGCAACAGCTTTGGCGTGCCATCACGATTCCTGTGCCGCATCATCACGAAGATCCGGGGCACTCCGACGACAAGATCCATCGCCCCGCCGACCGCAGGCGGATAGCTTTCGTCCAGCGTCGCCCAGTTCGCCAGATCGCCGTTTTCGGCCACCTGATAGGCGCCAAGAACGGCAATATCGATATGCCCGCCGCGCATCATGGCAAAACTGTCCGAATGTTCAAAATAGGAAGCGCCGGGCGCGGCAGTGACATAGCGTTTGCTGGCGTCAATCAGTTCCGGATCTTCCTCGCCCGCGGCGGGCACCGGCCCCACGCCCAGAATCCCGTTTTCCGAGTGATAGATCACCTCGCGACCTTCCGGCATATGGGCCGAGACATGGGTCGGCTTGCCGATCCCCAGATTCACATAGGACCCATCGGGAATATCCTGCGCCACTCGCGCGGCCAGTTCGGCATCGCTCAGCGCATGCAGATTTATGACGGTCATGCCTGCACTCCGCATTCCACGACGCTCTGGACAAAGATGCCCGGCGTCACCACATGTTCAGGATCAAGCGGGGTCGCACAAAGCTGCCGCACCTCGGCCACCGCATGTCGCGCGCCCATCGCCATCACCGGATTGAAATTGCGCGCTGTGGCGTGAAAGCCGAGATTGCCCCACCGGTCTGCACGCTCGGCATGCAGCAGCGCGAAATCCGCGTGTAGCGGCAACTCCATAACATAGCCGCGCCCGCCGATCACGCGGGTCTCCTTGCCCTCTGCCAACAGGGTTCCATAGCCGGTCGGAGTCAGAAAGCCGCCCAGCCCAGCCCCTGCTGCGCGGATGCGCTCGGCCAATGTACCTTGAGGCACGACTTCCAGCTCGACCTCTCCGGTCTGATATCGTTTTTCGAACCAGATCGAACCGGGGGTGCGCGGATAGGAACAGATAACCTTTGCCACGCGTCCGGCCTTCAGCAGCTTGGCGATCCCGGTCTCACCGGCACCGGCATTGTTCGAGATCACCGTCAAGCCGCTGGCACCCTGCGCCAACAGCGCATCAATCAAGGCAAGGGGAATACCTGAAGATCCGAAGCCTCCGATCATCACCGAAGCACCGTCGGGGATTGGAGCGACCGCAGTTTCCAGGTCGGCCACACTCTTGTCCATCTCGTTTCTCCTGATTTCTGTCTTACGCCCTGACGGCGTTTCTGCGGCGCCCGAGCCCGCGATTCACAACGATCACTGCCATCAGAATTCCCGCCCCTGCGAGGCTGGTGGTCAGTTCGGGAAAAAGGATGAGAACGCCACCAAGGGCAAAGGCAGCCCGGCTCAGCATGCCGATCTGGCCTACCTTGTAGATCCAGGCCTCGAAGGCCGAGGTGATCGCCCAGATTGCCACCAGGGTCAGCAGGACACGTTCAAAGATCTGCAACCATGTCCCATCCATGATCAGCGCGGGATCATAGACGAAGATGAAGGGCAGCACGAAAAGCGGCATCCCCAGACGCATGGCGTGCAGCCCGGTCTGCATCGGTTTCGACCCGGCCACATTCGCGGCGGTAATGGCGGCCAGCGCGACCGGCGGGGTAATATAGGACAGCATTCCCCAGTAAAGGATAAACAGATGGCTGGCGATCGGGTTGAGCCCGGCCTGCACAAGAGCCGGAGCCAGCAGGATCGACAGGAAGATGTAACAGGCCGTCACCGTCATCCCCATGCCCAGGACAAAACTGGTCACAGCCCCGGCAATCAGCATCAGCGCCGTGTTCCCTCCAGCATAAAGCAGCAACTCGCGTGAGAATGCACCCGCAACGCCGGTATAGGACAGACCACCGACAACAAGACCAATCCCGGCCAGAACCGCAACCAGACCGGCGATATTCGTCGAGATGTCAAACAGCAGTGCCTTGGCCCGGCCAAATGTCAGACGGGTATTCTTGTTGAACGCGGTCGCGACCACCATCACCACCGAGGCATAATATGGAGAGCGCGCTTCCATACGCAGCCCCATCAGTACAAAGATCAGAACGGCGAGGCTCAGCAGATAGGGCCAGCCAGATTTCAGCACCGGCCAGATTGCGGGCATCTCGTCGCGCGGCAGCCCCTTGAGCCCACGGCGCGCCGCATACATGTCGACCTGAAAGAGCAACGCGATATAGAACATCAGCGCCGGAATGATCGCGGCAATGACGATGCTTGAATATTGCACCCCAAGAAACGAGGCCATGACGAAGGCGACTGTGCCCATTACCGGCGGCATCAACGTCGCGCCAGTCGAGGCGCAGGCCTCGACGGCAGCGGCATAATAGGCCGGATAACCGACCCGGCGCATCGTCGGGATCGAAAACGGTCCCGAGGTCAGAATATTCGAGATCACGCTGCCGGAAAGAGAGCCGAGAATGCCCGAGCCCATTACCGCAACCTTGGCGGGGCCACCCCGGCTGTTACCCAGCAACGCGGATGCAAGCTCCATGAAAAAATCGCTGCCCTTCGTCGCGACAAGGACCGAACCGAAGATTACAAAGCCGATCACCAGTTCCGCGACGACCTGCATGGGAATGCCGATGATCGACTCGACGCCCAGTACATGCGCGCGAACGGTTCCGATTAGCGAATATTCGGTCCCCCAAAGGAAACCGGGCATGTAATCGGCATAAAGCGGATAGGCTCCGAACAGCAGCGCCGTGGCCAACAGGACCGGCCCCCCCGCACGCCGCACCCCTTCCAGAACAAGCAGGATCAATATCGACGCCATGACATCGGCCAGAAGCGGCGCATCATATTCCCAGCCCTTCTGGATGATGTCGAGCCCATGCGTGCCAAGCCAACCGGCGCTGACCAACGCCGCGACTGCAAGTACCGGGTTCAGCCACCGATACCGTCGGGGATACATCGCACTGACCGGCAGGGTCAGGAAGGCCAGGGCCAGAAAGATGCCGATCAGATAGTAGAGATAGGCATTCCCCAGAGGCTGGAACCCGAACAGGTTCAGCAGGAACTGCTGGTTGATCGCCATCACGAGGCCAAGCGCGCCCATCACCATGACGATCACGCGGATGGACTTCTGTCCGGGCAAGGGCGGCGGAAGGATAGCGGCCTGGCCGTCCGGCATCGCGACATCGGTGGTCTTGTCGGAATCCATGGTTTCTTCCTGATCGAAGCAAGACGATCCCCCGGCGCGGTCCGCGCCGGAGAATATGTGAGAGCAGCCGCTTAGTTGAGACCCGAGACGAGCTCGGCGCGCCGGGCCATCCAGGCCTGCGAGAACTCTTCATCGGACAAGGCTTCATTCTGTGGCAGAAACTCCTCCCACGCCGCCAGCAGCGCATCCATGCGGGCAATCCGTTTCTCGTTCCAGGCATCATCCTCTTTGGTCCAGATGCCCTTTTCCTTCAGGTAGCGAATGGCGCCTTCGTGGAAGGGCACATCGATGGCGGGCTTGCCCGACTTTTCAAGCGTCCAGCGCGACATGGTGGCGGTGCCGTTCTTGTAAAGCTCGTAGCTCTCATCGAGCGACTTGATAAAGGCATAGACATCATCCGCCGATTTCTCGGCCGTGGTCGTGATCACCGGATAGCGATAGGCGGCCATCTTGGCGATCTCGCCTTCCTCGAGACCGGCGGCAACATCCTCGTCCGACGGGCTCATGATCGGCAGCACCTTCAGCAATCCCTCCCAGCCGGCGGCATTGTCTGCCTCCAGTGGCGCATAATGGATGCCCCTCGGGCTTTCGGCCAATTCGTAAAGCTGACTGGTCGTGGGCGTCGTGCAGGTGGCGTCGGATTCGTTGCGGGTCATCGACGCCATCGCCGAGCCATAGGTCGGAAAGGTGACCACTTCGACATCGTCCAGCGTCAAGCCGCCAAAGGCGAGGATCGCCTCGCATTTCACATTCACCGAGGGGTTCCCGGCAACGAAGGCGATGCGCTTGCCGCGGGCGTCCTCGACATTCTCGATCCCCGCATCTCCCGCCGCAATGAGCGTGATGCCTGCCGGACGGCCTGCCACCGCGCGCAGCTCACGCGGGCCCCAGTCGCGCGTTGCGAAATCAAAGGCCCCTTCGGCAACAAAGAACGCTTCGGTCGCGAGGAATGCGTAATCAGCGCGCCCTTGCAGCAGTGGTTGCAGACGTCCGATTCCACTGCCCGATGGCTGGATGCGCACACGGGTGCCAAACTCCTTGCCGAACGCATCGGCAATCGCAGAAGCTTCGGCATATCCTGCCGACCCAACGTCATAAGATGTCCATACCATGGTTTTCGGCAGGTCCTGCGCCCAGGCACCAAACGCAGTCATTGTCACTAGACCGCTGACAGCGACCCCGAACTTGAATCCGGTTTTCATGTAATTCTCCCTGTTCTCCCAAAACGTCAGCGGGTCGTTCTTTTTTGCGACCTGCATCCCCGATCAGGCGATGGCTTGCCCGGCAGGATTGACGCCTTCCTCCATAACTGAGCTTGGCGAACTGGAAGACATGATTCAAATGCATTATAAATATATCAGCGATACATATGAGGCATGAATGGATTTCCGGCAGTTGCGCAACTTCATCCAGGTGGTCGAGCTGAGCAGCATCACCGCCGCCGCCGAACGTCTGAACATCGCCCAGCCCGCCCTCAGCCGTCAGGTCAAGGCATTGGAGGAAGAACTCAATGTCGCGCTGTTGCGCCGGCATGGTCGCGGGGTCATGCCCACCGAGGAGGGAATCCGGCTGGCACGCCGGGCAAAAGCGATCCTGGAGGATGTCGCGGATATGGCCGGGGACATTTCCGGCAATCGTGCGCCACTTTCAGGCACCGTGACGCTTGGCCTGCCGCCCACCGTGTCCGAGATACTGGCCACGCATCTGATCGAACGCACGATGGACCGCTATCCCGAGGTGAAGCTGCGGATCATCTCGGGTTTCAGCGGCCATGTTCAGGACTGGCTGCTGCGGGGAAAGATCGACCTGGGGGTTGCATATGAGGACCAAAAATCACCTTCGATCAAGGCCCAGCCGATCATTCTCGAGCAGCTTTTCCTGATCCAGTCCGCCGAGAAAGAAGGTGATCGTGATGGCGTGCCGATCCCGATGCATGACGCGCTGACGAAACCCTTGATCCTACCCAATCCCGAGCATGGTTTGCGCCGCCGCGTCGAATCCATTTCGCAGGATGAGCGGATCGATCTCGAGGTGGTGCTCGAGATCGACATCCTGCCGACGATGCTGGCTTTCGTCGAGCGCGGGCTGGGCAGCACGATCCTGCCGCTGATCAGCGTGATCAACCATGTCCGCGACGGACGTCTGATCGCCCGCCCCATCGTCAGGCAATCGATCGACCGGACACTTGTGTTGATGACCCCTCTGAACCGGCCCGGATCGCGCCTGACCAGCAGCTTTGCCGAGTTCCTGACATCCGAAGTCCATGCCATGGTCGCCACCGGTCAATGGCCCGGGACAACGCTCTGAAAAAAGACATGCATATGGGGTATAGCCGGATAGGCAACCATGCCCATTTCGGCCTGTTGCAATCCTAGACTGCGCCGGACCAGATCAGGGTTGTCAGGAACAGCAGCCAGACGAACAGGATGGCAAGGCAATAGGGTCCGTTCCAGACAAGCCCGATCCTGCTGGTGCTACGCTCCATGATCGTTCCTGCGATCACCAGTGTCGTGATCAGAGGTGACAAACCGATTACCGCGGTCCAGCCCCCGGTGATTGCCAGCGCGATGGCGGCATTGCTTAATCCCGGCACGGCAAGCTGCGCGGCAATTGCGCCAAAGACCGAGGCCGTCACAATCGGATTCACTCCACAGAAGGCCAGCGCCACCGTCAGCAGGCTCAGCCCAAGTGCAAGCGCGACCGGTCCCAACCCCATTGCAATGATTGTCGCGCGAAAATCTTCGATCGGAATGATCGCCAACAAGATCACCGGCAGGAATCCCGCCGCGGCAAAAACGCCAACCTCGGCGCCAAGATCCGACAGGCGCAGCCAGGTCATGCGCGACGCCGCCACGACCCCGGTTGCCGCGCCGCCCATTGCGCGGCGACCGGCAGAGGCCGCCCACAGCAAGGCATATGTCGGCACCATGAGGATCAGTGCCTGTTGGAAGCTAAGCGACGTCAGCTCATGTATCGTCACGATGCCCGCACCCAAGGCCAGAACATGCGCCACCATCAGCGCGGCGCCGCGCCAACTGCCCTGTGGCGGACTGGGGCGCGGCAACCCAAGGCGCCGGAAACGTCGCCCGTCGATGCGGTCAAAGCCCCAGCCTATGGCGATGAACAGAAAGGACATCGCGAAACCGACAGGGCCAAAATCCATGTAAGAGACACCCGGCAGCGTGATCAGGATCGCATTGGTCGCAAAGCCAAAGGGCGACCACAGCGAGATCATCGAAAATCCCCGAACCACCGCCAGCGTCATGCGTCGCAGCCGTGCCTCACGAGCCGCCTCAGGAAGATTGGCGGTGGCCGGCGTGGCCATCGAGCGTTTGACCAGATCCAGCAGCAATGCAAGACCACCGAAATTGATCAGCACTCCGAATAGATGCCCACCCATAGTCATGGCAAGATAGCGCCGTGATGCGGGCTGGTTAGTGACATAGGCCCCGGCCTGCAACACTTCCGGCGCGATGGCAGCCGCAGAGCGCAAGGTTCCCAGCATCGCGATCAGGGCCGACAGGAAAAGCATCCGGTCCATGGCCTGCCACAGCGCCTCGGTCAGCACGCCGCGCGAGAGCGCCACCCCCAGCACAATCACCGAAAGCAGCAACGGCACCCGGTTAACGGCCTTCAGCTGCCGGCGGGCCAGAAACAGAAACATGATCAGCGCGATCACCGCCAGGCATGTCAGAACTCGTGACTCGACGAAGACCAACAGCAGCGAGACCGCCATGACAAATGCAATGGCGGCACGGCGAAGCGTCATCGA
Organism: Paracoccus seriniphilus; assembly: GCF_028553745.1. Classification (NCBI taxonomy): domain Bacteria; kingdom Pseudomonadati; phylum Pseudomonadota; class Alphaproteobacteria; order Rhodobacterales; family Paracoccaceae; genus Paracoccus; species Paracoccus seriniphilus. The sequence continues at coordinate 56,671 of NZ_CP067130.1, read as the reverse complement.
CAGGGACACGTCATCCCCGGCCATTCAGCATCCGCGAAACTGTGGCGGCCTCTTTTCGGCGAAGGCTGCCCTCCCTTCGGCTGCATCAGCACTATTGATAAGCATGGGTTGAACCGCCTGCTCATATTCCAGCGCGGGCGAAAGGTCGCGGGCGAACCAATCGACAATGAACTGCCTTGCCATGGCCGGACCCTCGGCCTCTTCCAGCACAAGGGCTACAGCGGTGTCGAGTGCACCACCCACATCCGCAAGTTCATCGACGATACCAAGCTCATGCGCCTCGGGCGCGCCGACGACGCGATTGGTCAGGATCAGCCGCCGCGCGCGCGCCGGGCCGACCCGTGCAGGCAGCGTGCTGAGCAATCCCAGATCCGGCATGAGCGCGATCTTGGTAAAGCTGGCCACGAAACGAGCATCGCGCGAGGCGACGACCGTCGGGCAGGCCATCGCCAGCGAAAATCCTCCGCCTGCGGCCCAGCCCTCGACAGCGGCAACGAGCGGTTTTGGAAAGCGCGCCATCCGCGATACAAGATCGCTGATCACCGCGAAGCGCGCACGATGGGCCGCCAGACTGCGCTCGCCCTGATCGCGAATATCGCCCCCGGCCGAGAAATGCCCGCCGGCCCCTGTCAGAACAACGGCCCGCACGCTGTCATCCGCCCCCGCCTCGGCCAGCACCGCAAGAAGGTTCTGGCGCGTTGCATGGCCGACGGGGTTGCGCCGGTCCGGCTCGTTCAGCGTGATGACAAGAACCCCGTCATCGCCCTTCTGAGTGTCGATGCTCATAGTACCTCCCTCATTTTGAACAGCCCGTTGCCGATCGCGACCTTGTCCCGCTCCAGCACACGGGTGCGGAATGACCCGTCATTCCAGATCTCCGTGCGCAGCGTTTCGCCGGGATAGACGAAGGCGGTAAACCGCGCATCCATCGCCCCGAAACGGTCGGCGTCATAATCGCAGATCACCGCCAGAAGGGCATGGGCCGCGCATCCAAAGCTGCAAAGCCCGTGCAGGATAGGACGTTCAAATCCCGCCCTCGCAGCAACACGTGGATCAAGATGCAGCGGGTTCGGATCCGCATTCCACCGGTAATACAGCGCCTGTTCGGGGCGCGTCGGCGTATCAAAGACATGATCCGGCTCTGTTTCGGGCAGATTGTGCGGTTTCCGCACCGGCCCCTCCGGCCCGCCAAACCCGCCGTCGCCACGCAGAAAAGTCGTTCCACGGCAGGTTGCAAACAGCCCACCCGTATCGGCGTCACGTATCTCCTTTTCGGAATAAAGCAGGGCGCCGCGCCCCTCGCCCTTGTCGACAAGCCCCGTCACACGGGTCTTGGCAATCACTGTCCCCTCGGCGGGAAGTGTGCGGTGGATCGTCATTCCCTGTTCGCCATGAACCAGTTTGAGCGCATCCACCCCGGTTTCAGGACGCCCGAGCCAGAAACCCGGATGGCCCAGAATATTGGCCATGGCCGGCATGGCGCGGCGGTCATCCTCAAGCCCACCCACATAGGCAAGTTGGCGCATGTCAAGCGGATCCTGCCCGATGCCGATGCTCAGCCCGAAATGCGCGACTTCGGCCGGACCATAGCTTTGCCGCATTTCGGGAATGTCGAAATTCATCAGACGATCATATTCAATGGGCATGTTCTGCGACCTCCTGCCTGTCCAGTTCGATGACCGCATCCAAGGCAAAGGCGCCCTGCCCCTTTGGCATCGCCAGCACCGGGTTGAGATCGATCGACACCAGCCGCTCACCCGCCCCGGCCGCAAAGACCGACAGCCGCGACAGCATTTGCGCCAGGGCGTCGATATCTGCCGGAGTCTGTCCGCGCGCGCCCCTCAGGATCGCGGCGCTGCGGATCGAGAGGATCATCTCGCGTGCGACCTCGGGACCGAAGGGGCAGGCCCGCAAGGAAACGTCGTTCAGCACCTCGACAAATATCCCGCCCAGACCGAACACCGCCACCGGCCCAAAGGTCGGATCGCGATGAATCCCCATCAGGCATTCGATGCCACCCGACAGCTGTTTGGCGACCAGAACTCCGGTCACGGCCGCATCCAGCGCATGGGCCTGTGCCGCTGACAGGATGGTGTCATAAGCTTCGCGCACGGCACAGGCATTCGCAATATTCAGCTTGACGGCCCCGATATCCGATTTGTGCAGAATGTCGGGCGACAGGATTTTCATGACGACAGGATAGCCAAACGCCTCGGCGGCCAGAACTGCGGCCTCGGCCGATGTCACGGCCAGTTCGGGCGCTGCAGCAATTCCGGCTTTTGCCAGCAGCGCCTTGGCCTGCGCTTCATCCGGCGTTCCCTGGGGCAGCGTCACCGGCCTTGCCTCGGGCTGGAGAAATGTTGCCCCATGCGCCTGATCCGCCCCATGACGCAGAACGGCGTCCAGCGCCCGCACGGCACGGCAGGGATCGTTGAACACAAGAATGCCTGCATCATCATAGCGCGCCAGAACCTCCGGCGCACCCAGGGCGCAGAAGGCGATGATTCGGTCAGGATATGCCGCCCGCAATGGTGCCATGGTTTCAAGGATCACCTCCGTCATGGCCTTGCTTCCAGCCACATAGGTCAGAAAGCACAAAACCGCACCATAGCCGCCCTCCTCCAGCCCGCTGCGGGTGAACAGTTCCAGAAGCGAAGGGTCGTTCAGCGCCTGAGCCGTGCAATCCAGCGGATTGACCGGCGAGGCATAGGGAAGCGCCTGCCTCAGAGCGGCCTGCGCCTTGTCAGGCATGGCAGGCATCGGCAGGCCGACGCGTTCGGCCTCGTCGCTGGCGACGATCCCCGCACCACCGCTGACCGTCACGATGCCAAGCGAATGCCGCGTCGGGAAAATCATCTTCGATGCGGCATAGGCGATATCCATCATCGTCTCGGGGTCACGCAGGATGACCACCCCATGTTCGGACAGCACCGCATCCGCCACCATCGCATCGCCGGTCAGCGAGGCCGTATGGGACGCGGCCGCCCGTGCCCCGACAGCCGAGCGGCCCGACTTGATCGCCAATACCGGCTTGCCCTTGGCGCGCGCAACATCAAGCGCAGCAAGCAGCGCGGGCGCGTCATTGATCGCCTCCATATAGGTGCAGATCACGTCGGTCCCGTCGCTTTCGGCCATCCAGCGGATCGCCTCGGCCACCGTGATATCGGCTTCGTTGCCAGTGGTGATCAGAACCGAACAGCCCAGCCCGCGGTCACGCGCCAGCGCACCAAGATGGGCGCCGAAGGCCCCGGATTGGCTGGCGATGCCGATATTGCCGGGTCTTGGATATCCGGTATCAAGAGACGAGGAAAAGGTTCCGTAGTATCCGATATCGACATTGTAGACCCCTAGTGTGTTCGGTCCCAGAATCCGCATTCCGTGGCGGCGTGCCAGCGTCACCAGCTGCCGCTGAGCGGTCTCGCCCGCCTCGCCAACCTCGGCAAAGCCGGCAGAGAAAAGCGTCGCGGCCTTGCATCCTTTTTGGCCAAGCGCCTCGATGGTTTCGGGGACCAGCTTGGCGGGTACCGCGATCAGCGCAGCATCGGGTATCATTGGCAGATCGTCCACGCTGGCAAAACATGGCAACCCCTGAACCGTGTCGCGCTTGGGGTTGACCGGAAGGATATGCCCGGCATAGCCCGCCCGCAGCATCGCCGCGATGGGGCGACCGCCAATCCGCGTCACATCTTCGGACGCACCGATTACCGCCACCGAGCGCGGGGCGATCAGTCCGTCAATATGCAGAAGATCCGTCATATCACCGCCTCGGATCCAAGAATTGCCGTGCATTGGCTGGACAAGGTGCCACCATTCCCGTGACAAAGCGCCAGATTGCAGTCTTCGATCTGCCGTTCGCCAGCTTCGCCACGGATCTGAGCTACGGCCTCGGCGATAAGAAACAGCCCGTACATGCCCGGATGCACGCAGGACAGCCCGCCGCCATTGGTATTGACCGCGAGCTCGCCGCCTGGTGCGATGCGCCCATCCTCGACGAAACGTCCACCTTCACCCTTCGGACAGAAGCCCAGATCCTCCAGAAACAGGATCGTGTTGATGGTAAAGGCGTCATAGACCATCACCAGATCCAGATCCGACTGGCTCACCCCGGCCATCTGCATGGCGCGTGGTCCGCTATCGGCGGCGGCAGTGGTGGTCAGATCGGGCATCGCCACGATCGAGCGGTGGTAATTCGCGCCACCCGCACCAAGGAAATAGACCGGCTTGCCCGGCAGATCCTTGGCGCGATCGGCCCGCACCAGCACGCAGGCAGCAGCGCCGTCGGTCACAAGGCAGCAATCGGCCTTGGTCAGCGGATCCGAAATCATCCGCGCAGACAGAACCTCGTCCTTGGTCAATGGCCCGCGGGCAAAGGCCTCGGGGTTGAGATTGGCCCAGCCGCGCGCGGCAAGTGCCACATCGGCCAGTTGTTCCCGTGTGGTGCCGTATTGCGCCATATGTCTGCTGGTCGCCAACGCATATGCGGTAATCGGATGACGGGGTTTGTAGGGGGTTTCATGCCACTGGGGCTCGCTCATCGAGACCAGCCGTCCGCCCGCAGTGCGCTGGTTCGAGCCATAGCAGACCAGCGCAGCGTCGCAGAGCCCGGCTTCCAACGCCAGCGTCGCCTGCAGCAGATGCATCTCGAAGCTTGATCCACCGACATTGGTCCCATCAAAGAATCTCGGCCGCAGCCCCAGATATTCGACGACGCTCATGGTCGGGAAGGCGTGGCTGCTGGTCGCAGCGAAGACGCCATCAATATCCTGCATCTTCAGCCCGGCATTGGCGACCGCAGCGGCCGCAGCCTGCCCCAGCAACTCCATCGCCGAAAAACCAGGTGCCTCTCCAACCCCGGCCGTCGCCATTCCGACAATGGCCGATTTACCACGAAGACTCCGATCGCTCATGCTGCGCCCTCCTTGACCAGATCAAAGACCACGCGCGGACCTTCCTCAGTTGTCTCAATCCGCGCCTTCACGCGCGCCCCGATCTCTCCCGTCTCTTCCTCCGGCAGCGTCGACATCATGCGCACGCCTTCATCCAGCTGGACCAGCGCCACATTCCAGGACCGGTCGCGGGCCCGGTTCACCGTAATTGCATAAATCGTTCCCGTACCCTTGGCCTCGACCCAGTGCAGGTCCGTCGCCCCGGAGGGTGCGACCACGCGCGGCCAGAACACATATTCTCCGGTGCTTTCGGCGCGCTGGATCATGAACCGGCCTTGCGCAAGATAGGCCTCATAGATGGCCTGTGGTCCGGCCTCCTGCCTCTCCATATCGGTCATCGCTCCTCCCCTTTCGTGCTTTGTCATTTGTTCCAGCCCAGAAACATGTGGGTCTGGGTCGTGACGCCCACGACCTTTCCGTCGCCCCGCGTCATGGTGACCTGCAACACCGATGTTGCGCGCCCGACATGAAGCGGCTCGCAGCGTGCGGTCACCGTGTCGCCCAGTCTGACCGGGCGGATGAAATTGGTTTTTGCCTCTACGGTGGTGTTGGAAATCTCTGCCGGACTGCTGATGAAAGTCGCGGTGCCAGCAGCAGTATCCGACAGGGTCATCAAGGCGCCGCCATGCAGAACGCCGTTGCGATTTGACATGTCCTCGGTCACCGTCATCGTGCAGACGACCTCTTCCGGCGTGCAGGTGACGATCTCGATCCCCAACAGGGCCGAGAATTTCGACTGGGGCGGCATTTCCGCAAGGCTGCGGGTTCGATGCGAGGCCATCGGTCAGCCTGCCCGCTGCATCAGCGTGCGTCGCGCAATCACCAGCTGCTGGATTTGGCTTGTTCCTTCATAAATGCGCAGCAAGCGGATGTCGCGATAGAGCCGCTCGATATCGTATTCCGCCATATAGCCCGCGCCACCATGGATCTGCAGCGCCCGATCGGCGATCCGCCCGGCAGCCTCGGTACAGAAATATTTCGTGCAGGATGCTTCGAGGATTGCCTTGCCTTCGCGGTCGAATGTTTCGGCCGTCGCGCGAACAAGTGCGCGGGCTGCCTGAAGTTCCGCCTGACTGTCGGCCAGCATCCCCTGCACCAGCTGATGTTCCCCGATCGGCTTTCCGAACTGTTTGCGTTCAAGCGCGTAATCCGTGGCAATATCAAGCATCCGCTGGCTCTGACCCACGGCCATTGCGCCGACATGGATCCGACCACGGTCAAGCACCTTCATCGCGGTTCTGAAACCCTGATGAAGCCGCTCGCGGCCACCCAGGATGGCGCTTTCAGGCACCCGCACATTCTCGAAGATGACATCCGAGGTCTTTGTTCCCCGCTGGCCCATCTTGCGATCCGGTCTGGCTACGGTAATTCCCGGCGTATCTGCCGGCACGATAAAGGCCGAAACCCCATCCGCGCCGTCCTTCTGCGGATCGGTGCGGGCAAAGACCGTAAAGACGCCAGCGCGCACGGCATTGGTGATGAAGCGCTTGGTGCCATTGATGACAAAATCGCTTCCATCGCGACGCGCCGAGGTGCGAACCCCACCGGCATCCGAACCAGTGTCAGGCTCGGTCAACGCGAAAGAGGCGATGATGTCGCCGCTTGCGATACCGGGCAACCAGCGCCGTTTCTGCTCTTCGGTGCCATCCATCACGATACCCTGCGAACCGATGCCGACATTGGTGCCGATCAACGACCGGAAGGTCAGCGAGGCATAGCACAATGTCTCGATCAGCCGCGCTTCCTGTGACACATTCACGCCGATGCCGCCGTATTCCTCGGGCGTTGAAAGCCCGAAAAGTCCCATATCCTTCATCTCGGCAACGATCTCTTCGGGAATGGCGTCCTCCTCCTCGACGCGACGCTCTGCAGGGATCAGCCGTTCACGGGCGAATCTCTCCACCGTCTCCACAAGCTGTTCGAAAACATCAATATCCACACCTGTTGGCATCGTTCCTGCCTCCCTCCGCAGAACTCCAGTATAGTCTTGCTTTAGCAGCGCCATTCTGTATAGTAAATCATATTCTACATGAGGAATGAAATGACCGAAGATCCCGGACAGAAACTTGTACCCGCCGTTCAGAATGCCGTACGCATCCTGCGCATGCTTGCCATGCTGGGGCGCCCGATGGGCGCCACCCAGATCGCACGGGAGACAGGGATGAATGTGTCTTCGGCTTTCAATATCCTGCGAACCCTGAGCCATGAGGGGCTGCTCAGCTTCGATCCCGAGGCCAAGACCTATCGGATCGGGATGGGGTTGATGGAATTCGCGGTGCCGCTGCTTGGCGCCAACCCCGCCGATGTGATCCGCCCGACCCTGACGGCCATCGCGCGCGAGCATGAGACGATGATCGCCCTCTGGCAGTTCACGCGCAATGCACGCATCGTTCTGACCGACCGCTTCACCGCCCCCAATATTGTTCATGCGGTGCTGGCCCAGAACAGCCGCCTGCCTGCGTTTTCAGGCGCAATCGGCCGCTGCTATGCGGCGACTCTGGAACTGAGCGAGGCGCAGACCCGCAAAGGATTCGACACTGTGCGCTGGCAGGATGCCCCGCGTTTCGACAGCTATTGGCAGGATGTTCTTCAGGCCCGCAAGACGCGTACCGCCTATGATCTCAGCCAGTTGTATCGGGGCCTTGATATCGTGGCGTCCCTGGTTCGCGACGCCAATGGCATGCCCCGGCTGGGCATGAGCAGCATCACCATTTCGGGACAGCAGTCGAAAGAGAGACTTGCCGATATCGCTGCGGCGTTGGCCGGTGCGGCGGCCCAGGTCGAACGCTGCGTCTTCGGTCGCCCCGTCGAGAACTGAAACAAATTCCCAAGACAAGACGGAGGAGACATGTCTGAAATGAAAGCCCTTGAAGGGAAGGTCATGCTTGTGACCGGCGCTGGTGGCGGCATTGGCCGCGCCATTGCAATGGAGGCCGCCCGTGCCGGTGCAGCCGTGGTCGTCAATGATATTGGCGCGTCACTGGACGGCCAGCGTGAATCCAGTGCAGCTGCGCAGGAAACAGTTGCCGAGATCGAAAGGACAGGCGGACGGGCCGTCGCCAATGGCGATGATGTCACCGACCCGTCAGGTGCGCAGGCAATGGTGAAACAGGCCACTGATGCGTTCGGCAGGCTGGACGCAGTGGTCAATAATGCGGGCATTCTGCGTGACTGCTTTTTCCACAAGATGACCTACGAAAACTTTGATGCCGTGGTGAAGGTGCATCTTTACGGCACGTTCAATGTCAGCCGCGCCGCCGCCGATGTCATGCGGGAACAGGGGTCAGGCAGCCTGATCCACATGACCTCGACTTCCGGGCTGATCGGAAATCTGGCGCAGGCCAATTACTCGGCCGCCAAGCTGGGAATCACCGCCCTGTCCAAATCTCTGGCGCTGGATCTGAGCCGCTGGAATATCCGCTCGAATTGCATCGCGCCCTTTGCCTGGAGCCGCATGACCTCTTCAATCAAGGTCGACAGCCCGGAACAGGAAGAACGGGTCAACAGGATGAAGGAAATGTCGCCAGAAAAGATCGCACCTCTGGCGCTCTATCTTGCATCGGATGACGGCGCGGACACGACCGGCCAGATCTTTGCGGTGCGCAACAACGAGATCTTCCTGGTCTCGCAGCCCCGACCAACCCGGTCGGTGCATCGTGGCGAAGGCTGGGATCTCGACTCGGTGCGAAACCATGCCATCCCGGCACTGCGCGGCAGCTATGTTCCGCTTGATGTCTCTGCGGATGTCTTTTGCTGGGATCCGGTCTGACAGGACCGGACGCGCCGCTACCTTCAGGTACTCTACCACGATCAGGGCGGCCCGGTGCGATCCGGGCCGCCTTTTCTCGTTCTGCGCAAATTCATGCCATTTCGGCATTTCTGTCAGTCCATTCAGATATTTGATTTATGGGTTGCAGGGCTCGATGATCGGAAAAACGGCAGAGACCCGCGTCTCGACACCTTGGAGGAGGTACAAGTGTACGATCACATCGGCGACGATTATCAGGACATCCGGGACGCGGTGCGTGCGCTCTGCGCCGATTTCCCTGACGAATACCATCGCAAGATCGACGAGGCCCGCGCCTATCCCGAAGAATTCGTCACTGCGCTGACACAGGCTGGATGGATGGCCGCGTTGATTCCCGAGGAATATGGCGGGTCGGGCCTTGGCCTCACCGAGGCGGCCGTGATCATGGAAGAGATCAACCGCGCGGGTGGCAATTCGGGAGCCTGTCACGGGCAGATGTACAATATGAACACGCTGGTGCGTCACGGTTCGCAAGAGCAGCGGCAGCGCATCCTTCCCAAGCTGGCCTCGGGCGAGTTGCGCCTGCAATCCATGGCCGTGACCGAACCCACCACAGGCACCGATACCACCCAGCTCAAGACCACGGCGGTCAGAAAGGGTGACCGCTATGTGGTGAACGGCCAGAAGGTCTGGATCAGCCGCGTCCAGCATTCCGATCTGATGATCCTGCTGGCCCGCACCACGCCGCTGTCAGAGGTCAGCAAGAAATCCGAAGGTCTGTCGATCTTTCTTGTCGACATCAAGGAGGCCATGAAATCGGGAATGGAAGTGCGCCCGATCCCGAACATGGTGAACCACGAGACCAATGAGTTGTTTTTCGACAATCTCGAAATCCCCGAAGAGAACCTGATCGGCGAAGAGGGCAAGGGGTTCAAATATATCCTGACCGGCCTGAACGCTGAACGCACCCTGATCGCGGCCGAATGTATCGGCGATGGCTACTGGTTCACTGATCGCGTCGTGAACTATGTCAGCGAACGCAAGGTTTTCGGGCGTGCCATCGGGCAGAACCAGGGGGTGCAGTTCCCCATCGCCGAAGCTTTCATCGAAGTCGAGGCCGCCAATCTGATGCGCCAAAAGGCCTGCCGGCTTTATGACGCGGGCCAGCCCTGCGGCGCCGAGGCCAACATGGCCAAATATCTGGCTGCCAAGGCCAGCTGGGAGGCGGCCAATGCCTGTATCCAGTTTCATGGCGGCTTTGGCTTCGCCAGTGAATATGACGTCGAGCGCAAATTCCGCGAAACGCGGCTTTATCAGGTGGCGCCGATCTCGACCAATCTAATCCTGTCCTATGTCGCCGAGCATGTGCTTGGCCTGCCGCGGAGTTTCTGATGCGCCCACTTGAAGGTATCAGGGTCGTCGCCATCGAACAGGCGGTCGCGGCGCCCTTCTGCACTTCGCGTCTTGCTGACGCCGGTGCTGAGGTGATCAAGATCGAACGTCCCGAAGGCGATTTCGCGCGCGGCTATGATGACGTGGCGAATGGTCAGTCCAGCTATTTCGTCTGGCTTAACCGGGGCAAGACATCGCGTACGGTCAATCTGGCCTCATCGGCAGGACGCGAAGAGCTTGCCCGATTGCTTGAAACATCCGACGTGCTGATCCAGAATCTCAAACGAGGTGCATTGGCCCGACTGGGCTTTGGTTTCGACCGCCTTGCGCAGGATTTTCCCAGATTGGTCACCTGTTCGATCTCGGGCTATGGTGAAGGCGGACCAATGGCCGACCGCAAGGCTTATGATCTTCTGGTGCAGGCGGAATCGGGCCTCTGCTCGATTACCGGCGGACCATCCGAACCTGCACGGGTGGGCATCTCACTGGTCGATATCGCCACCGGCGCGACCGCTCAATCGGCCATTCTCGAGGCGCTGATCCGCCGTGGCAAGACCGGCACGGGGGCGAATATCTCGATCTCGATGTTCGACGTGATGGCCGACTGGCTGACCGTTCCCCTCCTCTGTCACGAAGGCGGCAAAAGCCCCAGACGCGCCGGGCTGGCGCATCCCTCGATCGCACCCTACGGCGTTTTCAGCGCAGACGACGGGACGCAGGTGCTGCTGTCGGTGCAGAGCGACCGTGAGTGGCGAAAACTCTGCACGGTGTTTCTTGGCAATGCCGATCTCGCCGATGACCCGCGCTTTTGCAGCAACGTCACACGGGTCGCCAATCGCGATGAAACCGATGCACTGGTTGCCGCAGCCTTTGCAGGGATGACCGGGGATGAAGCTGTCGCGACGCTGCTGCGCGCCGATGTTGCCGTGGCGCTTGTCAATGACATGGCGGGATTGGCCACCCACCCGCATCTGCGCCGCATCACCGTCGAAACGCCGAACGGAGCGGTTTCCTACCCGGCCCCTGCGCCGATCTGGGATGATGAGCTGCGCCAATACGGGCCCGTTCCCGCGCTGAACCCGCTGGAGTGCTGACCATGGTCACGACACCTGAACTCGACCTCGACCATCTGCGCAGCTGGATCGGGCGCGAAGAGCAGCAATCCGAGTTGCTGACCCCGATGATTGTCCAGCGGCTCCTCGCGACCCTCGACCGTGAAGGGCCAACAGAGAACGGTGCCATCGCACCGCTGCTTGTCCATCATTGCCTCTGTCAGTTCCCCGCCCCGACCGCCGCGCTTGGCCCGGACGGCCATCCACCGCGTGGCGGTTTTCTGCCCCCGATCCCACTGCCTCGGCGGATGTGGGCAGGGGGCGAACTGGCATTCAAGTCAGACGCGAAAGTCGGGGACGTCATCACCCGGAACTCTGTTATTGATGACGTGACGCTCAAGCATGGGCGTTCGGGCAGACTGTGCTTCGTTACCATCACCCATCGCTTCAGCAGCGCCGGTCGCGAGCTGATAAGTGAACGCCAGGACATCGTCTATCGCGATATTTCACCATCCCGCCCAGGCGCATCATCATCGCTGCCGGCGGCTCCTGAAGGCAGCGAACAATCCAGCATCAGCATGTCGGCGGAGCGCTTGTTCCGCTATTCCGCGCTGACATTCAACAGCCACCGTATTCATTATGATGTCCCCTATGCCACCGGCGAAGAGGGCTATCCCGGTCTGGTGGTCCACGGACCATTGCAGGCAATGTTGCTGGCACAATATGCACAAGACCTTCAGGGTCCGGCGCTGCGCCGGTTCCGGTTCCGCAGCCATTCGCCGGTTTTCGGTGGCGGCGCATTGCTGATGAATGCGCACAAGGTCGACGGCGGGCTGGATCTGTGGACAGCCAGCCCCGACGGTCCCATCGCCATGCAGGCGCGCGCGGAATGGTAGCTCTTGACCTGATCCGTGCGCCACTCTTCGTGCCAGCCAACCGGCCCGAGCGCTTCGCCAAGGCTGCCGCAAGCCAGACCGATGCCGTGATCCTTGATCTGGAGGATGCAGTCGGCCCCGAGCAGAAGGACAAGGCCCGTTCCCAATTGCGTTGCGATTTCACCCAAAAGCCGGTGCTGGTAAGGGTCAATGCCTGTGGCACGCCATGGCATGAAGACGATATGGCCGCCATCAGCACCTTTCCGTTCGCCGGAATCATCCTGCCAAAAGCCGAAGACCCCATGGTGGGCGCGACGCTATCGCGGGCGGGCGCGCGAAAGATGCCACTTTTTCCGCTGATCGAAACCGCACGCGGCCTTGCTCAAGCCAGAAATATCGCGGCACATGCAGGGGTGCAGCGCCTGGTCTTTGGTTCGATAGATTTCTGTGCCGATCTGGGCTGTGAACATCGCCGCAAGATCCTGCTGCCAGCGCGAAGTGAACTGGTTCTGGCGTCTCGACTGGCAGGCAGGGCCGGACCGATTGACGGTGTAACAGCCCGGCTGGACGACTGCTCCGAAGCGCGTACTGATGCCGAACATGCATGCGCGCTTGGCATGACCGGCAAACTCTGCATTCATCCCCGACAGGTGCCCGAGGTACTTCTGTGTTTCGCGCCATCGGCCTGGGCAGTTGACTGGGCAAGGCGGGTGCTGGACTCGGGTGACGGGGCGGTCGCCCTTGACGGGGCCATGATCGACGAGCCCGTCCGGCTTCGCGCCCGACAAATCATCGCAGCCATGAGCAAGGGCTGATCGCCTCGGTCGGGATCGTCAATTTGTTGCCCGGCGTCGAAGGTGGCTGTGCGCTACCGCCTTTCACGCGGTCATGCTGTTCGCGCAGTCGTCCCAGCGCCCGAACGCGGTGGCCATTCAGGCGCGGTGCGGAAATCTGACTGATCATCGCCCGGAGCGACCCAGCCGCCCTGGAAAGAGCAATAGCTTGACGATCCCGACACGGTTGCATGACCAATGCCCGCCTCCATCGTCGCGACCGTTTCCCGTCTGACATGATTGCTCATGCCGTCGGGCTGTATTTCCGGTTTCCCCTGAGCCTGCGCATGGTCGAAGATCTGCTGGCCGAGCGCATCATCATGCCCCGTCAGACGGTGTGGGCATGGGCCAGAGATTTCAGGCAGGAATTCGCGAAAACGATCCGCCAGCGTTCGGCTGGCCTCGGTCAATTTTATTTTAAGGTTTGCGACCGAGGCCAGACGATTTTCGGACAGGTTGCTCGGTTAGGCTGCGACCAGTTCCATGTCGTTCTTGATGTGCCGCTTCACCATGTTCCGTGCCACGCGACCTGAGACAAGAGTTCGTGCAGGTTCAGGTCGATAGTCACGATCTTTCAGTTCCGGGAAGATTCTAAAAATCTCGGCCCGTGCAGCCGCGTCTACCGATTTCAGAGCCTGAGGCCCGGTGTAGAAGGCTTCACTCTCCGCACCGTTGGAGAGCACGATCTCATGCCGGTCAAAGAGGATGTGGAAATACCGCACTTCTTCCAGATCGGCAGCGATCTCGACACCGTCCAGCTCCAGAAGCTGTTTCGCGGCAACCAGAATCTCTGAAGCGCCGAACATTCTGTTCGCGATTTTCGACCGCACAAGGATCCGGTGCTGTGGAGAAACGACCAGATCCGAAGATGGGGTTCCCGCCCCCAAGGCGCCAGCCTTGATGCGGACAGGGCGCAGGTTTTCATGGCGCGCAAGGACGGCCGGGCTCAGTGTCTGGCTGCTGATCCAGCGGATCGGCTGTGGGCCATGATCCTTCGTCAGCACAATCTGACCGACGCGCAGATCCTCGACCCGCATGGGGCTGTTGCCTGTTTCAATCAGGGTGCCCGCAGCAAAACAGACAGCACCGTCAAATGCATCTTCACCCTCATCAAAAGTCGGCGCCCCCTCGCCGCCGGGATCGCGGTTGGGCTCATAGACAACATCGGTCGGGACATCACTGAACGTTCCGTCGAAATCCAGCATGATATGCTCACCGCCAATCTCGAGAACAATGTAATTGTCACCGATACCCAGGCCGTTCACCAGGTCGTTCTTGGGCGTCAATTGGGCGTAGATTTCGGTCCAGTGGCTCGGATCGTCATCTTCACGCGGATCTCCATCCCCGGTATAGGCATCCAGGGACCAGAACTGACCATTGGCAAACTGATCTGCACCGTTCAGCTGCCAACCGTTCAGGCGGTAATACTCGGTTTCTGTCCCCAGATATGTATTCAGATCCGTCACATCTGGCGCGTACAGACCGAACCCCTCATCACCGGGATTGATCCCCGGGGGATTGGTGGGCTGATTGCCGATATAGCCCAGCATTTCTTTGCTAACATAGACGGTTTGTTCAATGGTCGGCATTATCTACTCTTTTGGGCTAGGTGACGTGAGGCTTCCGAAGAACGCAGAGAACAGATGAACTACTGCGTCACATGCCGCGCACTTACAGGGTCGGGAAAACTCATGCTCGGCCCTGCATCCCAAAAGTTTCGGCCTGGCGTCCCAAAACGGCCGGGTTAACTTATGTTGCAAATACACAACATTCAGTGGCAGTCTTGCGCCTGCTGACTACAGTGAATTGCGGCTGGTTTTCTTGAAAAGATAGAAAGCAACTGCTTGACCAAAAGAAACTTTACATGAGCAATCCCCGATGAATCCTGTATCCGGGATGATCTCCGTTTCGGCAGGCATGCTGGAAAAATGCCATCGAACCGAGTTCTGGCGATCATTGAGCTCCCCACTTTATGATGTGTCGCCGCTGAACGACGATCAGGTGATTGAAGGTCGGCTCGATTCGCGCCTGATGGGGTCGTTCATGATCGGAAAGCGATGGTTCGACGCGCGCGTGAACCTGCGCGATTCTCTGCGCATCGCCCAAGGAGGGATGGACGGCTATCAACTGGAGCTTTTCCTCGAAGGCAGTCTTGTCAGTGATTGCGATGGAACCGATATGCATCTTGCCCCTGGCGATATCGGGGTCTTTGACTTTGCGCGGCCGCATCGCAGCCGGCATACGGCGGGCACCAGCCTGATGGTTTACATGCCACGCGAGCGGATGGACGCGGCAACAGGTGGGCGCTCGATCCACGGCCGGGTTCTGCGCGCGGGAGAGCCCGGTACGCGCCTTGTCACGAGCGTTCTGCACGGGCTTTTCGACATCATGCCGGACCTGCCGGAGCAGGACGCCATCGCTCTCGACGACACGATGATGAATATGCTGGTCGCCAATGTCGCAAAGCAGCCATTGGATAACGAAGACAGAAACGGTGCGGGACATGCGGGTCTGCGCCGCGAAATCCTGAATTTCATTCGCCACAACCTGCGGGATCCCGACCTGGGGCCGAACATGCTGGCTGATCACTTCTGCATGTCTCGCAGCCAGATCTACCGCATGTTTCCGGGCCGTGGTGGAGTCGGACGTGTTGTTCGCGAAGAACGGCTGAAACATGCCCTTCACGACCTGTGTCGGCATCACAAGCTTTCGATAACCGCCATTGCTTATGATTACGGCTTTTCCAGCAGCAACCAGTTTCTTCGGGCGTTTCGTAGCCATTTCGGCATGACCCCGAGCCAGGCGAGGCAGCGGTCGGCTTCAACGGTTCCATATTTAGAGGGACCCAAACTTGCTATGCACATCGCCCAACTCGCTGCGGACATTTCGTGTTGAGTAGGCCAATGCGATGAGACACTTACAACAACTCGAGATAACGCCATTTATCCAAGGCGGCAGCGCGGAGCTCGCGAAATTCTGCGGATGTCATGTGGTACTGTCGCAAACTTTCGACTTTCTGCGCGCGCGTGATATGTCAGCGTTGTCAGGGAGTTGGCGAAAGGCGGTTGACGTGGCTGAGTTCAAGGGCGTGCATTATCCGTAGTCCGTGATCCTGCACGCGGTTTTCTTCTACCTCCGCGACGCCGTCTCTTACCGTGACTTGGAGGAGATCATGGCAGAGCGCGGGGTGAAGGTCGACCATGCCACGCTGAACCGATGGGTGGTAAAGTTTGCGCCGCTGATCGCATCCCTGGCGCAAGCGAGGAAGCGGCCGACCGCCCCATCTTGGCGGATGGACGAGATGTACATCAAGGTGAAGGGCCGCTGGACCTGTCTTTACCGGGCCGTGGATCGCGACGGACAAACCCTTGATTTCCTGCTTTCCGAACGCCGGGATCTGTCCGCTGCCCGGCGCTTCTTCAAGCGAGCGATCGGCACCAACGGCGTGCCCGACCGGATTGTGATCGATAAGAGCGGTGCCAACCTGGCCGGCCTACAGGCGGTGAATGTAATTCTGAAATTCACCGACAACGGGCGCACCATCGAGGTGCGGCAGGTCAAATATCTCGACAACATACTGGAACAAGACCACCGCTTCATCAAGCGGATCACCGGCCCGATGATGGGCTTCAAGGCTTTTCACTCGGCGGCCGCCACCATCGCAGACATCAAGACCGCCCATATGATCCGCAAAGGTCAAATCGCGACCAACGGCGCAACCGCATTCCAGACCTTCGCGGAGCTAGTAGCATAACTCTGTCCGCAGATCAGGCTATGCCGACACTCGGCAAAGTTTGCGACAGAACCCGGCAAGTCGCCAGAAGTTAATCCCCACATCTCCATGAAGAGGGAGCCGATCATGTCATCGAAACCCATTGAAAATCAATGGATTCCGCACTAGGTAAATCATGCATTTTTCCGAGTTTCCCCGAAGCCGATCAAAGCAGGACCAAGCTACGGCGGATATTCAGGTATGCATATTTTGAAGTTCTGATGTTTGCATAAGAGCGGCCATATGCTGTACGCGTCACGCGGGAGTGCCGTGCCCAAGTTCGTCCCACAACTGTTGGGCGCTGTCACTGAGAGCCGCCGATTTCATGCGCACGGCATTGAAGCGCGATACAACTTGATAGGTACTGGGGGCGACGGCAACCAGATCTCCCGAATCAACCCATTGATTTACATAGTGTTTTGGAATCAGGCCGACATGTGTTCCGGCAAGCGTCAGATAGACAGTCGATTCGACATTTCCCTGCGAAATATCGGCGGCTTCGTCCAGCAGCTGCATGTCCAGCCCGCCACCCATCGGGTTGGTGATAAAGCTATGGGCTGAAATCTCGGCCTTCATCAGCAGATCGGTCAGCTTCTCTGGATCGCTTTCGTTGCCACAAGGGTGGTCGGGGGTGCAGAACAAGCCGCTGAATTCATCGTAAATATATTTCATTTCAATATCTTCGGGAAATCTTCCATCTGTTCCAACCCCGACAATTGCCATATCGAGCCGACCCGCCCGCAGCTCCGTCAAGCAATCAAGATAATCGTAGACGCCGATCCTCACGGTCGTCTTGCCTCGGGCGCAGACGCGCCTGACCGCAGCGGCCAGCGGATTCGCGGGATCCGTTACCAGACTGTCCACAACCCCGATGCGGATCAATCGCTGGGTCTTGCCGCCGATTTCATTCAACCGGTCGGCAAAAGAATCGAGGTGATCGAGCATCCGATTGGTTTCATCCAGCACCTGCTGTCCTTGAAATGTCAGCGAAAACCCCTTTGGTCCGCGATGGCACAGCCGCACATTCAGCCGCCGTTCCAGATTGGCGATATGGGAGCTGATCGCCGGCTGGCTGATCCCCAAAACGGCCTGCGCTTTGACAAAACCGCCGGATTCGGCAACGGCCTTGAAGACCCGTAAAAGTCGCAGATCAATATCCGAAAGCTTCATGGGGACTCCCCTTCCATCGCCGCTATCATCCTGATAAATATCATTTTTACATGAAATTCCTGAACTGGAAACGAAGAAAACGCGCAAAGGGGTTGTCTTTGTCGCAGGCTCTGTCTAGCTTCCCTGCCAGATCAAGCATGCATTTTTCGACTTCCCCGACCGGTTCTGAGAGATCCGAAACCATATTCGCGGGGAACGAATGCCTAATTCAATTATACATATCGCGCTGACGACAGCGCTTGTTCTGGGTACCGGCCATGCCGCCTGCGCCGAGGAAATCACCGTCAGCGCATGGGGTGGTTTTTTCGAGGAAACGCTGCGGGAGGTGATTTATCCGGGCTTTACCGAGGAAAGCGGCATCACGGTCCGTTCGATCGCGCAACCAGCCGATCAGGCATGGCTGACCCAGTTGACCAATGCCGCAAGGGCCAAGACCGCACCTGCCGATGTCTCTCTTGTGGCAGAGGAAGTTCTGATCCGTGGCAAGGATATCGGTCTTTGGGCTGAGCTGGACGGTGCCAATATCCCCAATACCGCGACATTGATCGACGGCTTTGCCATGTCCGGTGACGAAGGCGGCTTGTATGGCATCGGTGCGCTGACCTGGTACACGACATTTGTCACTAATACCGATGCTTTTCCCGAGGCACCGACAAGCTGGGCCGATCTGTGGAACCGCGACTGGGATGGCAAGCTGGGTATCACCTCGAATTCGAATTCCGGCCTGATGGAGGCCACCGCCCTGACCTTCTTTGGCGGTTACGACATCATGGAGACCCGGGAGGGGCTTGAGCAGATCATCGCGAAGATCGCCGAACTGAAACCTCAGGTGCAGCTGTGGTATCGCGATGAAGGCCAGTTCCAGCAAGGACTTGAGGCCGGTGAGCTGACCGGCGGGCTTTACTACCATGACGTGACCACGCTGTCGGCCAAGGACGGTCTGCCCGTCGCTTCGACCTTTCCCAAGGAAGGCGGCATTCTGGGCGAAGCCTATTGGATCGTCCCGCGGGATTCCGAACATGTCGGGGCCGCCGAACAGTTCATCAACTATATGATACGTCCCGACGTGCAGGCCGAACTGGCGCGCAATCTGGGCATTGCCCCGGTCGCACGACGCGAGACGATGGATCTGTCGGATGAGGAATTCGCAGCCGTCGCAAGCACGGGCACCCCGATCCGCATGCAGACGCATATTCACCTGCGTGAGAGAGACTGGCTGACCGATGCCTATCTCGAGATGATCTCCAGGTAATATTTGGAGGTCGGCCCAGCTGCGCGCCGACCTCAGTTTCAGCAAAGAAATTCCCCATGGCAACGCTATCGCTCAAGAATATCGAGAAAAACTTCGGAACCTTTCAGGCGCTCAGGGATGTGAATCTGGAAATCGGCTCGGCTGAATTCATCTGTCTTTTGGGCGGATCCGGCTGCGGCAAGACCACGCTACTTCGCATTATCGCCGGGCTTGAAACACCAACATCGGGTGAGATGTTGCTGGACGGGACCGACCTGACTCGGGTGGACTGTCACAAACGCAATGTCGGGATGGTTTTTCAAAGCCTTGCGCTATTTCCACACCTGAATGTCGGCCAGAACATCGCCTATGGTCTTGAGCTGCGCGGCGTGGGTAAGGCCGAACGCATGGCCAGGGCGACAGAGCTTCTGGATGTCGTCGGTTTGTCCGGTCTGTCCGATCGCCCGGTTTCGGCCCTTTCAGGCGGCCAGCGCCAACGGGTTGCCATTGCGCGGGCGCTGGCTATTCAGCCGGCCCTGTTCCTGATGGATGAACCCTTCAGTGCGCTTGATGCCGGGTTGCGCGAACATCTGCAAATCGAGGTGAAAAAGCTGCAACGCAAGCTGGGCGTGACGACGATATTCGTGACCCATGACCAGAACGAGGCGATGTCCATTGCCGACCGCATCGTCATTCTGAACGAGGGCCGGATCGAGCAGGCAGGCACTCCGACCGAGATCTATTCACGCCCACAGACCCGCTTTGTCGCTGATTTCATGGGCACCAACAATATATTCACCCCACGCTTTTCCGCTGGCGGCACGGTCATGCTGGACGATTTACCGCTGGGGACGGCACGCGGGGCAATGGCGACGCTGGAGGGCAGACACACTGTCGCGGTGCGCCCCGAATACCTGTCCCTCCGACCGGCCGGGGCAGACAGCAACGGGCTGGTCGGAACCGTCGATTTCGTGCGTCTGCTTGGCGCTTCCATTGAAACCGAACTGAGCGTCGGAGACCGCAAGTTCATTCACACGATGGTATCGGACAGGCCACCGGAATTCGCGGTGGGCGAAAAAGCCGAAATCCATTTCGATCTGGACCATGCTTGGATCATCCCGTCATGAAACGTCTCAGCCCCGCACATCTGATCGGGCTTTTCCCTCTGGGGATGATGAGCCTGTTTTTCCTCGGCCCACTTGCCTTCATGATCGTGGTCAGCTTTTACAAGCGAGACCCTCTCGGCTTCTACGATGTGGCCTTCGTCTGGGACAATTACGCCAAGTTCTTTTCGTCCTTCTACTACACCATCTCCATGCGGTCGGTGTGGTCCTCGGCTCTGGGAGCGGTGATCGTGGTCCTGCTGGCCTTTCCCGCAATATATATTATCACCGATATGAAACGGCGCTGGCAGCTGTTCTGGATCATCCTGCTGTTGTCATTGATGTGCCTGAGCGAGGTGATCCTGGGCTTTGCCTGGCTGATCCTGCTGTCCGAAAGCTCGGGCATCCCGAAATTCATGGGCTGGATCGGCCTGTGGCAGGACCCGCATTCGCTCTCGCCCAGCTTTGGCGCGATGATCATCGGCTTCGTGACGCTGGGATTTTCGCTTGTGGCGCTGATGTTCTATCCGCAATTGGCGCAACGTGATCGCAGTATTGAAGAGGCGGCACTGACCCTTGGGACTTCTCCGCCACGCGTCCTGACCAGGGTCGTCCTGCCCAATTACCGCGGCGCCATCATCGGCGCAGTCGTCACCATGTTTGTCTATTTTCTGGGCGTTTTCGTCATGCCCACCATGCTTGGTCGGCCACAGGACTGGAACATGACGGTTATCATCACCGACAAGGCGGTCGGGGATGCAAACATGCCGCTTGGCTCGGCTCTGTCGGTCATCATGCTTCTGTTCACACTGCTGATCATCGGTTTGCTGATGCTCGCCTCTCGCAAGGAGCACCGGTCATGAATAGCTTTCTCAAACGGCTGTTCGTTGCGCTGATCGCTGCGGGGCTTATCCTGCCCTTCCTGATCGTCGCAGGCGTGTCCATCAACGCCAACAGCAACATTTCCTTTCCGCCGACCGAACTGTCGCTGCAGTGGTACACGGTCCTGTTCACCGACAAGGACTGGCTGATGCCGATCCGGAATTCACTGGCGATCGCGGTAGTGGCGGCGCTGGTCTCGGTCAGCATCGCGCTGGCGGCGAACTATGTGCTGTGGCGACTGAAGTCCGGGTTTGGACGGCTGGTCTTTGCCCTGGGAATCGGGCCGTTCATGCTGCCGCCGATCATCATCGCGATGGGAGCTAGCGTCTTCTGGGCCGAGATCGGCATGTATGGCCGGATCGAGGCGACGATCATCTCGCATGGGGTATTCTTCGTCACGCTTCCGTTGGTCATCATCTCACGCGGTTTCGCAACCCTGTCGGACGATGTCGTCGAAGCATCGCGCACCATGGGCGCGACGCCGTGGCAGACCTTCAGAAAGGTGATCTTTCCACTGGTGCTGCCCTATATCGTCACCGGCTATGCGCTTGTCGCGATCATCAGCGTCAATGAATATCTGATTTCCTATATGGTGTCGGGCTTCGCTGTCGAAACCCTGCCGATCCGCATCTTCAACAATGTGCGCTACGGCTACACGCCCGTGGTGGCCTCGGCCGCGATGGCCTTTGCCTTGCTGACCGTCGCCGTGCTGCTGGTGCTGTCAATGATTACCGATCTTCTCAAGCTTCTCGGGGCACCACGCAACTGATCGCGTGATATGCCAACTAAAGGACTGACCATGAAAATACTTTCGCGCCAAGATCTGCAAGATATTCTGTATGGTGCCACAATTCTTGGAACCGGCGGCGGCGGCGAGTTGACCGAAGGCTTCAGGCTGATCGATGACGCCCTGTCCAAGGGCAAGGAATTCAAGATGGTTGCGCTGGACGAGGCACCGCGGGACGCGCTGGTCTGCACCCCTTATATGCTGGGGGCGATCTCGGCCCTGCCAGCGGATCAGGAAAAATTCTATGAACGGCTGCCCCGTATCACCGAACCCTCGATTCTGGTGGCCTATCGGCGCTTTCAAGAGTATCTGGGCCGCCCGTTCTACGGCACGATTTCTTGCGAACTTGGAGGCTCGAACACCGCGGTCGCCTTTTATGCCGCCGCCATGTCCGACGCCTTTATTATCGATGCCGATCCTGCCGGCCGTGCCGTGCCGGAGATTACCCATTCCACCTATTATATCGAAGGCCTGCCCGCTGCGCCGATCGTGATGGCCAATGCCTTTGGAGAAACCATCATCTGCGAAAATGTCATCGATGATGCACGCGCCGAACATATCGTGCGCGCCCTGTCCATGGTCAGCCGGAACGATATTGCCGCCATTGATCACGCGCTTGAAATTCGCGAGATCCGCGACGCGGTGATCCCGGGCGCGATCAGCATGGCATTGCAGATGGGCCAGACCTGGCGAAAGGCCCGCGCCGACGGAGTCGATGCCGCCGCAGCCATTGCGAAACAGGGATCGGGGATTGTGGCCTTTCGAGGCGTGGTCGACGACAGCAACTGGAAGACCGAAGACGGCTTTACCATTGGCAATATCTCGATCAGCGGCCGCGGAGATTTCGCAGGAGACAGCTATCGGATCTGGCTCAAGAACGAAAACATGATCGGCTGGCTCAACAGCACGGTACATGCGACGATACCGGACATGATCTGCATGATCGACACCGATACCGGGGAACCCGTCACCAACCCCAATTACCACGCCGGTCAGAATGTGGCGATCGTCATCCTGCCCGCGCCGGTGCCGTTCACCTCGCCAAAAGGATTAGCCGCATTCGGCCCCGCCTATGCAGGTCTGGATCAGCCCTACCGCCCAGTAGTTCCCCCCTGCGCACCCGGAGTTGCAACGTTCGGCGACCGAGGTGACGGGTAGGACCATCAATGTAGGCGGCTTGGTCAGGTTGTTGACGCTGACCTGTGCTCGGGGGCGTTCACATCATCAACGCCCCCGAGCGCTATTCGGGCAACGCGGTCTGCAAAACACAGGCTGACCACAAATGAAATTACCCCGGCTACAGTATCCCTGTCAGTTCGGGCAAGGCATCGAACAGATCCGCGACAAGGCCGTAATCCGCAACCTGGAAGATTGGTGCTTCTTCGTCCTTGTTGATGGCGACGATGATCTTGCTGTCCTTCATGCCTGCCAGAGGTTTTGTCAACTTAACTCGCCGGCCGCGAAGAGATGGCCGGTCTTGGAGCGTCAGATGTTCGCGGCCTCCTTCCAGGCGTCGAAGGCTTCCATTCTGTGATAGCGTGTTGCGTTTGCGGAACGACGGCGGGCAGGTATTGAGAAGCGGTTTCTGGCGGCAGACTGGCATGTTGCAAACCGTTGCAACCCGCCCGGAGCGCGAAAGCCTTGCATGCACCGCTCTCGTTTTCGAAACGGCAAATGGCTGTTCTCGGCCCGATTGTTCAGGCCTTTGTGGGAGCGATGTTCAAGTCCGGACGCGATCTCGCGTCTGGCCTGCGCATTCTGGGCTTCGCGGACAGCCATTCCAACGGCACGCGGACAGTCATTCCGGGGTGCGCGGACAAAGCTCGCGCGGGATGCTGAGCGTTTGATCTGACATCTCAGGTGTCGGTTTGTTCGTCAACGGTTTTGGCCACGGGGGCATCGCGGGTCTTGCGCATCGACGGGCCTTCGAGAGGCAATCTGTGCGCGTTGTGGATCAGGCGATCGAGGATGGCGTCTGCGAAAGTCGGTTCGTCGATGATGTCGTGCCACGCATCGACCGGCAGCTGGCTTGTGACCAGCGTTGCGCCGTTTCCGTAGCGGTCTTCGACAATTTCCATCAGGTCCCGACGTTGCGGCGCGGTCATACGTTCCGGCCCCCAATCGTCGAGGATCAGCAGGTCCGCTTTGACGAGTTGGCGAAAGATGCGCGGGAAGCGCCCGTCGTCGTGGGCGAGCTGCAGTTCCGAGAATAGGCGTGGCAGGCGCTTATAGATCACGGTGGCATTGTCGCGGCAGGCTCTCTGCCCCAGGGCGCAGGCCAGCCAGGTTTTGCCGACACCGCATGGCCCGGTGATCAACAGGTTCCGCTTCTCTTTGATCCAGCGCCCGGTGGCCAGTTCTTGGAAGAGCGCCTTGTCCAGACGGCGCGGTGATCGGAAGTCCACGTCCTCGTTGCGTATTGTCAGCTCGGCCTGCCCCCAGAGCGACCGGTCCAGCGTCCGCACAAACGGATAGGACAGAAACGCAGTGCCCATGGCTGATGTTACGTCGATATCCGGCGCGCCAGCGCCACCGTCCGGGTGTTGGCGCAGATAAACAAGGCTGTAGCCCGCGCTCAGCCCGCTCGATCCGACCGGATAGCTTTGCATCATCTGGACCAGTGACATCCGGTCAGGGTGTTGCGGTGTAATGACGCCGGTCAGGGTGGTCGTCTCGAACCCGTGCAGGGCGTCGTTAAAGGTCACCACATTGGCCATCTGCAATGGACCGACAGTGTCCGAGCCCAGATTGTCCAGCCCGATCACGCCCTCGCTGCGATCCTGTGCAATCTTCAATCGCAGCAGCCCGCCGCCCGTCGCGCCTTCGGGGCGCACGAAAGTGCCTTCTATCGAAAGCCCGGCAAGGTCGCTCATCAGCAAGAGTTCGCGCTCGGCGGCCTTTACCCGGATGGGGAGCATGGGCATTGCCAAGTTATCTGACGTGGATTGGAATAAGCGTTCGACCGCGCAATCAGGCCGATAGTTCGGCAGCATAACCTTCCCACAGCTTGAACGCGTCGGCTCTGGCATGGCGGTAGGAGAGAGTGGAAAGGCGATAGCGGCGGGGACGAAAGATCGTACTGATTTGGTCATGGGCGACGAGAAATCGTTGCGCCTGGCGTGGTGACTTGAACCCACCCATCATCTTTTCCCGCTTTCGCGTCGGCCGGTGTGACCCTTCGATCCGGTTGTTGAGCCCCTTGTGCGCCCGATGGTCGGCGCCCGGCGCGATGGCCTTGATCGGCCTGGTATAGCTGCGCAGCTTGTCCGTGATCACGACACGCGGTTCGCCATAGGCAGCAACCAGTCTCGGCCAAAGAAACGCTTTGCGGCTTTGGCATTGCGGCGAGGCTGGATCAGAATGTCGAGTACATCTCCATTGCCATCGATTGCGCGCCACAGCCAATGTTTCACGCCGTTGATCGGGACGACCACTTCATCCATATGCCATTTGTCATGCGGCCGGGGCCGGTCGCGTCGGATACAAGCCGCGAACTGAGACCCGAAACGGTTCACCCAGAGACGAACCGCTTCACGACTGACGATGACGCCACGCTCCGCCAGGAGGTCCTCGACATCCCCCGTGCTGAGAGCAAACCGATGATATGCCCACACCGCATAGGCGATGATTTCACGAGGGAAACGGAAGCCCTTCAGCCGCGGCAATGAGGTCGGTATGGTCATGCTACCGCGCTATCCGAGAAGGACAACGCGATCAACTTGGCAATGCCGTTCCATCAACTGCCGCTCGGACCGGACCGAGAACAGGATCTGCAGCAGGCTGGCTCGGATCAGTCGCTCAGGTGCAATCGAGGGGCGGCCGAAATCGATGTACAGCGCTTCAAACTCGGCGTCCAGGCTGGCCAGCGCATCATTCACCACCTGCCTGATCTTCCGCAACGGATGCCGCGCCGGGATGCGCGCCTCCAGATCCACATAGCTGAACAGCGAACCGCTCGTCTCGTCCGTCCCGCGCATCATCACCCCCGCCATTGCCGCGACGAGGATGAATCATGTTCTCAACCAGCTGTCGAGGTGGGACTATTTCAGCAGCCTGTTAAATCGTGGGATCAAACAATGATCACTTGATTGACGAAGCGGCTGACAATGCTGTGCATTGTCCAGTCAGCCAAGTCGTAAAAGCGCGTGTCGACGGGGTTTGCGCACGAGGCGCGATTGGCATGAGATAATATGCTTCTGGCATATCGATTGCTGCTTCGGACGCGCGCACCAAACTACCTTGGGCGATAAGAGTGTCGGTTACAGTCTCATGTCCCAGGGCAAAAGCAGCGCCATTTTGAGCAGCGCTCAGAGAAACGGCATAAGTCGAGGCTGAGTTGACACGTTTGCCTTTCGGCATTTTCTGGCCAGTCCGTCGCGCCCAACTTTGCCAGTTTCCCTTCATTCCAAGGCAGTCGAAAAGCGGGTAGTCGCGCCAGTCATGCCCGGCAAGAGCAGGAGCGCATACTGGAAAGCAAGTGTCATGGCTCAGTCGCTGGCAATTGATGGTTCTTTCAAGATCATGACCAAATCGGATTTCGACATCCGCAGATTTGGCCGTCCGTTCCACATCCCAGAGGGCCGAGTTGATATTGATGGTTAGCCAGGGGAATTGAGATATCAGGCCGGCCAGTCGTGGCGCCAGCCAATAGACCGAAAATGCCAGATTGCATTGCAAGGTAAGAACTTTACCCCTGTCACCGCCGATCAACTCTCGGGTTCCGTGATGCAGCAGTTCCAGTCCCTCCTGAACCGTTGGAAGATAGCTTTTGCCTGCCACGGTGAGCTCAAGCTTGCGTCCATGCCGCACGAACAGGGTCATGTTCAGATGCGTTTCCAAGGCTTTGACATGCTGGGAAACTGCAGGCTGGGATATGTTCATCTCACGTGCCGCACCAGTGAAGGAACGGTGGCGCGCAGCAGCCTCAAAGGCCCGTAACCAGTTTAGTGGGGGGAGCGTGTTATCTGTCATGGCAGCAGATTATCCATAAGCTCAGCTTTTGAGTATTGAAAAATATCGAAATTGTATTCGGGACCAAAGCTGAGGTCTGATGATGTCAGAATGCGCCGCTAGCGCACGGCTTCAAAAGGCACGAGGATTCCAATGACATCTGAATATGTGGCGACCAATGCAGCGTCTTCGGGCATATCCGTTGACCGGAAAAAGTTGAAATCTCTTGGTAGACGCAGTGACCGCCCCGGCCTCGTCTGGTTGGCCAAATGGGCGGTGCTGATGACGGCTGGCGTCTTGGCGGTCCATTTCACATGGGGCACGCCATGGGCCGTCCTGAGCATGGGATTTTACGCCTTTGTGCTGACAGTCCCAGCCTATGCTCTAAGTCATGAGACCGCGCATGGAACGGCCTTCCGAACGCGCTGGCTGAATGAGCTCATGTTGTGGGTAAGCTCCTTCCTGTATTTTGGAGAGCCCTATCATCGCCGCTATGCCCATACGAGCCACCACACAAAAACGTGGCATGTTGGCGACGATGCGCAGATGCCTTTCGACACGCCTATGACATTTGGCGGTTGGCTGTCTGAACAATCTGGCCTGCTGCTGTTCTGGTATGAAGGCAAGATCATTGTCGCCCACGCATTCGGTATCGTCGGGTCAGAAGCGCGCCGCTATACGCCCGAGGGCGAAATACGTCGATTGATCCTGGGCGCGCGCCTGTTTCTTGTGGGATATGTATTGGTCGGCGCCGCGATCGCTGCTGGTCAGACATGGTTGCTGATCTACTTCGTGATCCCGCGAGTTCTGGGCGGACCTGCGATGCAATTCTTTACCACGATCCAGCATGCCGAGCTGCAGGAAAATGATCCCTCTATCGTGAAATCGACGCGGTCATTCGCACCTTCGGCCCTCAACCGTTTCCTGTACATGAACATGAACAATCATATCGAACATCATCTGTACCCGCAGATTCCCTTTTATTCGTTGCCGGATCTGCATGACGTCGTCAAAGATCAACTTCCGGCACCTGATCCCGGCCTGATCCGGACCAATCTGGAACTGCTAGGCGTGGTGATCCGCCGATCGCTCGGGCGCAACACCAAGGCGCCGACGATCCGCCAGGCGCCTCATATGATCACCAGCGGAGGCTTCGAGCCTATCGCCAGGGCATCCATGCGCTAGACACCGACACATGGCTAATGAATGCAAAAATGAATGGGAAAGATAAGATGACCGATTGGGTATACGCATGTGCTGCCAGCGATATAGATCAGGAAGATCTCATTCGATGGGACTATCATGGCAAGAGCTATGCCATCTACAATACAGAACGGGGGTTCTTTGCAACGGATGGCATGTGCACACATGAAGCGCAGCACCTCGAAGACGGGCTTGTGACAGGTATGGTCATTGAGTGCCCATTGCATCAGGGCCGGTTTGATATCCTGACCGGCAAGGCATTGTCCGCTCCTGTCTGCGTAGATCTACAGACCTATCCTGTCAAAGTCGAGGCAGGGCGCATTTACGTTAAAATTTGATCGTTGGAGTGTATTGAAAATGGGGGGGTCTGTCGCAGACTTTGCCGAGTGTCGGCATAGCCTGATCTGCGGACAGAATTATGCTACTAGCTCCGCGAAGGTCTGGAATGGGCGCTGTTGCACATCTCGGTGAGGGGGATTCACTGAGCGCGTTCTGACTGTTAGCTCGAAGGCATGCCAAAGCCTTCCCCAACCCGCTACCGCACGACGAACTGGTCCGACTACAACGCGGCGCTGCGCAAGCGCGGCTCGTTGTCGGTCTGGTTCGATCCCGAGATGGTTTGGCATGGCGGCAAGACCGGCAAGCGCGGACGGCCCGAGACCTTCTCGGACGCTGCGATCCAGACATGCCTGACCTTGAAGGTGCTCTTCGGTCTTCCGCTTCGGCAGACGGTCGGGCTGGTCGAAAGCCTGATCCAGATGGCGGGGCTCGACTGGCCAGTTCCGGATTATTCGACGCTGTGCCGGCGGCAGGCGCGGATCGCGGTGCAGGTCCCATATCGCACATCTGGCCAGCCGCTGAACCTGCTTGTCGACAGCACCGGCATCAAGTTTCGCGGCGATGGCGAGTGGCAGGCCCGCAAGCATGGCCCATCCCGCCGAAGGTAATGGAGGAAAGTCCATATCGCCATGGACGCGGGCACCGGGGATGTGCGCGCTGTAAATGCTGGATAGAATTTCCCCGGAAGTGCTGGCGCAAATTTCCCTACCTCGCGGGTACGGCGATCAGCCGCGAGGATGATCGGCACCTCCGTTTTTGGTGGGCGGCCGCGCCGTTTCGGCGGGAGCGGCGGTGCAATGCTGGCATGGGCGCGGGTGTGCTCGGGGATCAGGTCAGCGTGTTGGCGCAACCGGTAGCTGGCACCCTCGATCTGGACCACGACGGCATGGTGCAACAGGCGGTCCAGCAGTGCGGTTGCGGCCACGGGGTCCCCGAAGACTTCACCCCATTCGGCAAAGCCGCGGTTTGACGTCAGGATCATCGCCCCTTTTTCGTATCGCGCGTTGACCAGCTGGAAGAACAGGTTGGCGCCGCCGCTGGTGATGGGAAGGTAACCGATTTCATCGACAATCAGCAGAGACGCCCGGGCGTAGAACCGCAGCTTCTCAACCAGGCGGCCCTCTCGCTCAGCCTTGGTCAGCGCCTCAATCAGCTCGGCCAAGGTGCAGCGGTAAACACTGCGCCCCGCCTTCACAGCTGCAACACCGATGGCCGTGGCGAGGTGGCTTTTACCTGTTCCCGGTGGGCCAAGGAAGTGCAGCACCTCTGCGCGCTGGATGAACTCCAGCTGGGCCAGCGCCATGATCCGGTGGCGGTCCAGTGATGGCTGGAACGAGAAGTCGAAGCTTTCCAGCGTCTTTATCGGGGTGAGGCGCGCTGTGCGCAGCCCAACACCGATCCGGCGGCCTTCCCGGAGGTTCAGTTCTTCGGTCAGCAACTCGTCGATCGCCTCGATGGCGCTGATCTCGCCCTTCTCGAGGCGGCTGAGGGTCTGGTCCAGCGTCTCCAGGGCCCGGGCCATGTGCAGGCTGACAAGGCTCTGGCGGATCCGTTCGGTCACCGGGGTCATGGCCGGCCCTCCGATATATTGGCCAGCCGGCGGCCCACGGCTTCATAAAAGGCCAGAGGGCGCCGTACGACCGGGCCATCGGCAGGGGGCGACGGGAGTTGGACGGCCCGCCGTGCGGCTGGAATGGGCTTGCGATGGCCGGGATCGACCCGGCGCTGGTTCTTGCCCTCCAGCACCGGGTGGCTGGCGATCAACTGGCCATCCTCAAAGATCCGGACTTCGGCCGCATGGTTCTGAACCTCGACGATCCGGCGCCGTGTGGTGTCGGGCACGCTGTATTGATTGCCGCCAACGGCGACCATCCCCTCCTGGCTGATCCGCCGTTCGACGGTCAGAACCGCTTCGTATGGGCGCGCTGGCAAAGTCAGGAGCTGCGGTTTCTCCTCGGTAAAATGCTCATCGACAATCCGCTGTGTCGTGGCATGCACGCGAGGATCGGCGATGCTTGTGCGCCAGTCCTCGAACTGCGCGTTCAGATCGTCCAGATCGCGGAAACTGCGCCCGAGGAAGAAGTCCTGCCGCACATAGCGGAACGGCCGCTCGACCTTTCCTTTTGTCTTGGCCCGATACGGCTGGCAGGCGCGCGGCGCCGCCCCATAGTGGGCCAGCAATGCCACCAGAGATGCGTTGCAGGTCACGACCCCAGCAGCGTCCTCACCGATGACAGCGGTCTTCATCCGGTCGTAGAGGATCTCGGTGCAGGCTCCGCCCATCGCGTCGAACGCGGCGATGTGACAGCGCATCACCGTTCCCAGCGTCTGGTTCGGGCAGAACCGCCCCCAGAGCCAGCGGCTGTGCCCAAGCACCATGCTGAACAGCCAGACCTTTCGAATGACGCCGGGCTCGCATATGAACTCCACTTGGAACTCGGCAAAATCCACCTGGGCCTGCTTGCCTGCAGCCGTCTCGAAGCGGCGTTCGAACTGCCGCGGCACTGCGGGCCGGATCAGACGGAGATATTCCGTCAGCGTGGAATAGGCCCCTTCATACCCCATCGCCTTGATCTCGCGATGCAACCTGCGCGCTGATAGACCAGGGAACGCTTCAAGCCGCTCGACCAGATAGAATTGGAACCGATCTGCCAGCCGATTGCTCGGCTCCCTTGGTCCATAAACCGGGGCCTCAAGGCCCCGTTCCAGGTATTTCCTTACCGTCTTGCGATCGAATCCGGTCTGCCGCGCGATTGCGCTGATGCCAAGCCCCTGCCGCTTCAATTCCAAGATCATCACGATCTCCCTCAATCTCACCACCTGCGAGCCTTTCCACTGGCCTCTACAGGGGAATTATGCGTGACCGATGATCAGGGGGCATGCCCCCTGATCATCGGCATCGGCGCAAAACTGGGGAATTTTCATCCAGCCGTTTTGGGAAGATTACGTCCAGCACTCACACGCGCGGTCGAGTTCACCTCGAGCCGCCAAGGCGACAGCCCACTACTGCCGGACCTGCTGGCGCAGATCCCCCCGGAGGAGGCGATCGGCACGGTCACCGCTGACGGTGCCTATGATACACGACGATGCCATGGCGCGATCATCGGCCGAGGTGCCGACGCGGTCATACCAATCCGGCGCAATGGCCGTGCCTGGAAAGAAGACTGTCCCGCTGCCATCGCACGAAACGAGATCCTGCGGGCAACCCAGCGTTTGGGCCGGACGCTCTGGAAGAAGTGGACCGGCTACCACGTCCGAAGTCGGGTCGAAGCTCTGATGAACTGCCTGAAGCTCTTCGGCGAGCGGATCATGTCACGAGACCCCGACCGCCAGACCGCCGAAATCCAGATCCGTATCGCCATCATGAACCGCTACTCGGCCCTCGGGCGGGCCGAGATCGAAGCCGTCCGCTGAAGAAAGGCGGGAAAGGGTCCAATCATGCCCGGGGCTGCATTATACAACATCGCCTCTGGAATGCGGTTGCGCCGTTGGTCGCGATTTGACCTTTGCGGATCATGTGGGCGGTCTCGATGCCCGCGATGGTGGCGGCCGCCGAGTGAAAAGCCTTGAAGCCCATCACCGGGCCGGTGATCCGCTTGATGAAGCGGTGGTCCTGTTCCAGTATGTTGTCGAGATTTTTGACCTGCCGCACCTCGATGGTGCGCCCGTTGTCGGTGAATTTCAGGATGACGTTCACCGCCTGCAGGCCGGCCAGATTGGCACCGCTCTTATCGATCACGATCCGGTCGGGCACGCCGTTGGTGCCGATCGCGCGCTTGAAGAAGCGCCGGGCAGCGGACAGATCCGGCGTTCGGAAAGCAGGAAATCAAGGGTTTGTCCGTCGCGATCCACGGCCCGGTAGAGACAGGTCCAGCGGCCCTTCACCTTGATGTACGTCTCGTCCATCCGCCAGGTTCGGGCGGTCGGCTGCTTCCTCGCTTGCACCTGGGCCGCTATCAGCGGCGCAAACTTTACCACCCATCGGTTCAGCGTGGCATGGTCGCCCTTCAACCCGCGCTCTGCCATGATCTCCTCCAAGTCACGGTAAGAGACGGCGTAGCGGAGGTAGAAGAAAACCGCGTGCAGGATCACGGACTTCGGATAATGCACGCCCTTGAACTCAATCACGTCAACCGCCTTTTCCCAACTCCCTGACAACGCTGACATGTCACGCGCGCGCAGAAAGTCGAAAGTTTGCGACAGTACCGCCACATGCCCCCTATACCGAGCTGCTGCTGTCCTCGGTCCCGGAAATGGACCCCGACTGGCTGACCCGTCTTTTGCAGGAACGCCAGACGCTGGCCGCGCAACACCCCGGCTGACCCCCGGCTGCTGGAAAACCGCGCCGCCGGAACACGGCGTGGTTTTGGGCGTTGCGCCGGTCAGACCCCGGCGGCAACGTCCTGCAATTCGGCGACCAGCTGATCGGTCGTCACCTGACGGCAATAGCCCTTGATCGCCCGCAGCGAGTTGTCGTGCCGTTCCTGACTGTAGGTGAGGCAGGCATCGGTCACCTGCGTCACCAGATAGCCCAGATCGCAAGCATCGCGGATGGCGCTTTCGACGCATTGATCGGTGATCAGCCCGCTGATGATCAGTTGCCGCACACCCAGATTGCGCAGGATATAGTCGATATGTGTCGAGACGAAGACCGATGACGAGGATTTCGGCAACAGGATTTCGTCCCCGACCGGCGCGATGGCGTTGATCACCTTGCCGTCCCAGGATCCCTTGGGCACGTTGAAGCCGGTAATCTTGTAATCCAGACTGCGGTCACGCCCGTCCAGTGTCAGGCTTTCGATGGTGGTATACATCACCTCGACACCCGCCGCGCGACTGGCCGCCTGCAGACGCTGCATCTTCGGCACGACATGGTTTTCAAGCCGGTCGAAATACCAGCCATATTTCTGCTCCAGCTCGGACTCGGACAGGCCGGCGAATTCCGCGCCTTTGCGGTCGGCACCGAAATTCTGCACATCGATGAACAAAAGCGCCGCCTGTAGGGGCAGGATGGGAACTTCGCGGGTCAGTGTCATCTCAGATATCCTTCATGAAATCGGAAATCGCGGCAGAGAGCAGCCCGGCCCAGTCGCGCTGGCCCTGCTCTTGCCCGATCCGGTCGTTACGTATCTCGATCAAGCTGTGGGGCAGACCCCGCGCCTCGCCATGCCGGGGCACGAACCAGTCGGATTCTTCCTCGATCTGATAAGGCTCGTTCATGCCGATGGCCATGCCGGGGCGACGGGCCTGAACATGATCGCGCAGCGCGGCAGAGGTGCGGGTATCCTTGCGAAACAGGAAGCCCAATTCCCAGGGGCGCGCGACCCCGCCGAAAACCGGCGTGAAGCTGTGGATCGAAAACGCCGCGCGCCGGGGGGCGGTCTGGAAAAGCCCGTTGGCGGCCTGTTGAAACGGGGTGAAGATCTCATCCACCCGTGCCTGACGCGCAGAGGGCGTCAACTCCCGATTGGCGGGCACCGCCACGCCATCGCTGATCTCGGGCATCGCGTCAGGGGCGTGGGGCGGACGGTTGCAGTCGATCACCAGCCGGGAATAGCGCTGGATCACCAGCGGCGCGCCCAGAATCTGCGCCATGTGACGGGCGACCGCCTCGGCACCGATATCCCAGCCGATATGCGCATCCAGATCCTGCCGCGAGATCCCCAGGCCCGCAAGCCGCTCGGGAATGGCCTGCCCGGCATGTTCGCAAAACAGGACCACGGGACTACGGCTGTCGGCATTCACGATCTCGACCGGATTTGGATCGCGCCCAGTCAGCAGGCTGAAACCTGCCTCATTCATCTTGCCGAGAGTCATACTTTCACCGCCTTGAGTACGCTGGAAGGAATAAGTCCATTGGGCCGGAACAGCAGAACCATCACGACAATGCCCAGACCGATCGGATCACGGAATTCCTGCAGTTCAGGCGGCAGGAAGGCGGCAAGATAGACCTCGATGAAGCCAAGTGCGAAACCACCGGCAACCGCGCCGCGCAGGCTGCCAAGGCCACCCAGAATGGCGGCGATAAAGGCCTTCAGAACCGGCGTGAACCCCATCAGAGGATCGACCGAACCGCGCTGACTGACCCAGAGGACGGCCGCCACGCCAGCCAGAAGGCCGGACAGGGCGAAAGCCCCGGCGATGACGGTATTGGCCCGGATTCCCATCAGCCGGGCGACGGCGAAATCCTCGGCGGCGGCGCGCATGGCGATACCGGTCTTCTGATGATTCATGAAGCGGTCAAGGAAGAGCAGCATGATCACCGTCGCCACGATAGCGACGATCTTGTTCACGCCGATCACCAATCCACCGATGACAACGCTCTCGGACAGGAAACCGGGAATCTGCACCACTTGCGAGCGGGGCGAGATCAGGTTCTGAAACAGCACCTGCAGGATCATCGCCACCGCGAAACTGGTGATCAGCATCGTCGCGCCCGATCCGTTGCGCACCGGGCGAAAGGCGATCCGCTCCATCAGCACCGCCGCCACCATCGAGGCGGCGATTGCCACCGGAACCGACAGGACAAAGGGCAGCCCGGCCAGCCCGCAATACATCAGCGCATAGCCGGCAATGGTCATCAATTCGCCATGCGCGAAATTGATCAGACCCATGATCGAAAACACCACTGCCAAGCCAAGCGCCAGCAGCGCATATGTTCCCCCGAGCGCAAGCGCATTGGCGCTTTGCTGCAAAAACAAATCCATCTCATTCTGCTCCCAGATAGGCGGCCTGAAGCCGACCGGCCTGCGACAATTCCGCCGCGGAACCGGATGACACGATCCGACCACCCGACATCACATAGCCGCGGTCGGCGATCTCCAGCGCCATCCCGACATTTTGTTCGACCACGACAAGCGTGACCCCCTGATCGCGCAGCACGCCGATCAGGTCGAAAATCTGTTCCACGATCTTTGGCGCCAGCCCCAGCGAGGGCTCGTCCAGCAACAGAAGCCGTGGATTGCTCATCAGCGCCCGCCCGACTGCCAGCATCTGCTGCTGACCTCCCGAGAGGGTGCCGGCATATTGCTGCCGCCGCTCATACAGGATGGGAAACAGCTCATAGACCCGCTGCCAGGCTTCCGAAATGGCATCGCGGCTGCGGATGGCATAGGCACCCATGCGCAGGTTTTCCTCGACCGACAGGGTTCCGAAGACCCGCCGCCCTTCGGGCGACAATGTCATGCCCATGGGCGCCAGCCGTTCGGGCACAAAATCGGTGATATCCGTGCCGTCGAAGCTGATCCGCCCCGTTGTCACCGGTACCAGTCCCACAAGAGCATTGAGGGTAGATGACTTCCCGGCACCATTGGCGCCGAGAAGCGCGACGATTTCGCCTTGGTTGATCTCGAAATCGATCCCGCGCACTGCCTCGACAGCGCCGTAACGTATTTGAAGCGAGTTCACAGACAGAAGCGGCATCTGGGATCCTTTCCTATTGCATCCGCGGTGCGGGGATCAGCGCGGGATCCGGCGTCGGTTGGCTGACAAGTTCGCGCGCGCCCTGATTGACCCGCACCAGCGAGACCTGGCGCACGGGCATGCCATTCGTGCCCTTGTAGGTGATCATGCTTGTCGCGCCCTGCACGTCTTCCAGATTGGCCATGGCATCACGCAGCGGCTGTGCCTCGGTCGAGCCGCCAGCAATCACCGCCGCCTCGAAAACCTTGATCAGGTCGTAACCGATGGCGTTGAACACGGTTTCCGGCGGCTTGCCGTAGCGCGCTTCGTATTTGGCATTGAAAGCTGCCAGCGGGCTATCTTCGGTGGCATGACCGGCGGTGGTGAAAACCAGCCCCTCGGCCACGTCCCCCAGCGAGAATGTCGTCGGGCTGTCGATCCCGTCCGAACCGATGATCTGGCTTTTCACGCCTGCCGCGCGCAGCGCCTTCAGCATCGACGGGAAATCCGGTTCATAGGCCGCGGTCATGATGACATCGGGTTGCGGATCAAGCGCGGCAATCCGCGTGGCAATGGCCGAGAAATCCTGCTGGCCGATCGTATAGGTGTCATGGCCCAGCATCTGGCCGCCCAATGCCTCGAACACGTCTTTGAAGTAGAGCGGCATGGTCGTGTATTGAGAGTCCTGAGAATAGATGATGTAGCCGTTGCGATGCCCTTGCTCATAGGACCAGCTTGCCGAAACGGTGGCCTGAACATTGTCGCCGGGGAAATTGGCGAACATGTAGTCGCCGCCGATTTCGGGCAAGGTCGGCGAGGACGCACAGGTCGAAACCGCCGGAATCTGCGCCGAGGTGACCACCCCGATCGCGGCAAGTGACGGGTCCGCATCGCATGGCAGGATCAGCACCGAGACCTTGCGGTCGGCCAGTTCCTGAACCGCGATAGAGGTTTGCGCTGCGTCCGAGCGGACATCCTTTTCGATCAGTTCGATCATGATGTTGCCATCGATCCCGCCGGCGTCATTGATCTCGTCTACGGCGATATGCACGCCTTCCATCACCGGTGCGTCGAAAGGTGCCAGCGCGCCGGTCTGCGCGGTGGCGACCCCGACAGTCAGGGTCTCGGCCATGGCAGGGCCGGTAATCCCGACCGCCAGAACCGTTGAAATCAGGAATTTTCTCATTTTTAATCTCCCTTGTTGGTTGGTCTTTTTCAGTTTTCTTTACCGCGACCCAGATAGGCCTCGATCACGGCTGGATTCTTGCGGATCTCGTCGGGGCTGCCTTCGGCGATCAGATGCCCTTCGTTCAGGACGGCAATGCGTGTGCAAAGCTGATTGATCAGATGCAGGTCGTGATCGACCAGCAGGATGCCCAGACCCAGATCCCCGGCCAGATCGCGCAGACGGTTCATCAGGTCCTGCGTTTCTTCGCGGTTCATGCCTGCCGCGGGTTCATCCAGAAACAGGATCGAGGGCTGACAGGCCAGGGCACGGGCGATCTCGACACGGCGTTGATCGCCATAGGACAGCGTGCCCGCATCCTCCATGGCCTTGCCGGTCAGACCCAGCCGCTCCAGCGCCGCATGGGTCCGGGCCGCGGCATCGCGCCCGCCCTTGGTGGAGAGCGCCGCCGCCAGAACATTCTGACGCACGGTCAGATCGGAAAACAGGCGGATGTTCTGGAATGTGCGGGCGATGCCATGCTCGGCCACATCAGGCGAGGACAGGCCGGTCAGCTCGACCTCGCCGCGCCGGATCGTGCCACTGGTTGGGGCAATCACACCGGACAACATGTTCAGGCAGGTGGTCTTGCCCGATCCGTTCGGCCCGATCAGGCCGACGATCTCGCTTGGTGCGACCTGCAACGAGACATCATCCACGGCCCGCAGCCCGCCGAACTGCATGATCAGGTTTTGCGCGCTCAGTGCCGTTCTGTCCTGCGCAACGGGGGCGACCGGTTCCGCCGAGACTGTGGCGGGAACCCGGAAGACACGCTCTTCCCATTCCTTCGTTCCGGTCAGGCCATTGGGCTTGCGGAACATCGCAAACAGGATGATCAGCGCGATGCCGATCTGGGCGGTCCCCAATACCGGCGGCATGTCGAACCCGCCAAGGGAAAACCCGCTTTCCAGCCGTCGCAGCAATTCCGTCACCACAGTGATGACCACGGCGCCGGTAATCGCGCCGGTAACGGTGCTCATCCCGCCCACGATCAGCATGGCCAGCAGCAGGAAGGTATCGACGAAATAGAATTTCTTGGCACTGAAGGCCCCAAGGAAATGCGCCAGCAGCGCGCCTGCCAGGGCCATCACTGCCGCGCTGATCACCCAGGCGATCAGGCGTTCGCGGCGAATATGGATTCCGACGGCACCAGCCGAAATCGGATCTTCCCGCCCGGCCCGCAGCCGCAGACCGGAGACCGAGTCCCGATAGAGCCGCGCCACCACCAGCGCGAGCACGCAGCCGATGGCCGCCGTCCAGACGCCGGTCTCCCGTGGCACGCCAAAGAAGGATTGCGCGCCCCGGGTCACATCGCGCCAGCCGATGATGATCCCGTGCACGATGATCAGAAGACCCAGCGTGGCAATCACCGCCGCCGATCCTTCCAGCCGCCCGATCGCCCATCCGACCAGCAGCGCAACCGCCGCAGTCAGCAGAATGGCGACCAAGGTGGCGGGAACAAGATCAAGCTGGGTGGCCGCCAGCCAGTCCGGCAGTTTGGGCAAGGTGGCGGCCTTCAATTGCGCCGGCAGCGTCAGAATTGACGAGACATAGGCGCCTATCCCCATGAAGGCCAGATGGCCAAAACTGAGGATGCCGCTGTTTCCGGCGTATATTCCAATTCCGGCAACTCCAATCAGCGAAATGAAGAAAACCGTTAAGATCCGCTCACTTGCCCCGCCGAACGCACCGGCGATCAGAACAGCAGCAATGGCGGAAAAGGCAATCGCTGCAATCGAAACGATAAGATGCAAGCGGGGCGAAGTCATCATGGTCAGTCTCTCCCTCGTGGTGGCCATAAAGTTTGATATATTTTTTCCATAGTCAATATTTTTTATCTTTCTGAATGATTTTTTTCTTCTATACTCGACCCAAAGAGGAGGACGACATGCAGGTACGTGAACGCATTTCCGGTATTGAGAACGAGCTGACGACGGCCGAGCGCAGGCTCAGCACAGCCTTGCTGTTGGACTATCCCTTTGCCGGGCTCGACACGATTCAGGCCCTTGCGGAAAAGACCCAGACATCGCCGCCCACCATCTCGCGCTTTGTCTCCAAGCTGGGCTTTGGCGGCTATCAGGACTTTCAGCGGCACCTGATCGAAGAATTGAAAGAGGGCAAACGCTCGCCCCTGGACCTGCATCGCAGCGACCGGCCATTGATGGGCAATGTG
The DNA here is from genome assembly GCF_028553745.1 of Paracoccus seriniphilus. NCBI lineage: Bacteria > Pseudomonadati > Pseudomonadota > Alphaproteobacteria > Rhodobacterales > Paracoccaceae > Paracoccus > Paracoccus seriniphilus. The sequence goes on along the minus strand of NZ_CP067130.1, from coordinate 17,589 downwards.
CTGGAAGATTTCGTCACCCGCGCGGGGCGTGTCGTGTCCGAGACTGCCGAGTCGGTCACAGCCGCACAATTCGAACGCCTGACCGAGATGCTGGCCGACCCCAAGCGCGCCATCTATGTGATCGGCGGACGCATCAGTGACGCGCTGGCGCTGTATCTGTCACGCCATATGCGGCAGATGCGCGCCAAAGTCTATCACCTCCCCGCCGACCCCGAGATCTGGCCCGAATATCTGCTGCGGATGAAATCTCGCGACGTGTTGTTTATCGTCGATTTCCGCCGTTATCAGCCCAATCTCTGCCATCTGGCGCGGCGGGCCAGCGAAGGCCCCGCACCGCGGATACTGCTGATGACGGACAAATGGCTGTCTCCCGTCTCGAAATATGCCAGCGAAGTGATCGCCACGCCGATCGACAGCGGCACGGTCTGGGACAGCTATTCCGGCGCTCTGGTCCTGATGGAAGCGATGGTCACCAAGATCGCCGAAGACACATGGGACAATACCAGCCGCCGGATCGAGGCATGGGACGCCATGCGTCTGGACAGCGACGACACCGACATGGACGAATGACCCTGCCCGACTTGACCACCGGTTCCACAGATCAGCCAATACAGGACGACATGCCATTGTTTGACACCGCCCCGCCTTCGCTCTCGCCCAACGAAATCCAGACCCTTGCGGCCAGCCAGTTCGGGATCACCGGCAAGATCACCCTGCTGAACTCCGAACGCGACCAGAACGCGCGCCTGACCGCCCATGATCAAAGCTATGTGCTCAAGATCACTCACCCCGACGAGGATGCCAGCCAGCTTGAGATGCAAAATGCCGCACTGGCGCATCTGGGCGAAAGGGGAGTTTCGGGCACGCCACGGCTTGTGCCGACGCTGTCGGGCGAACCGATGGCAAAGGTGGCGATAGACGGCACCGATCACCTTGTGCGGCTGGTGACCTGGCTGGAAGGACCCTTGCTCAGCCAATCTCCCCGCAGCGCTGCGCAGCTGCAGAATCTGGGCGCCTTCATGGGGCGGCTGACCGCCAAGCTGCAGGGCTTTGGTCATCCGGCGTCCTTCCGGCCCGATTTCGTCTGGTCGCTGGATCACGTCGCACAACTGCGGAACTGGACGGGGGATATTGCCGACGCCGAAAACCGCGCCCGTGTCGAGGCCCTGTTCACCCGCTATGAGGCAGAGGTGGCACCGCGCCTTTCGGGTCTGCGGGCATCAGTCCTGCATCAGGATGCCAATGACAACAATGTCATCACCGATCCCGCCAATCCCGATCTGGTGACCGGTCTGATCGATTTTGGCGACATGGCCTTTGGCCGCACCGTCAATGAACTGGCCATCACCCTGGCCTATGCGCTGCTGGACGCGGAAGATCTCTACACGGCCATCCGGGCGGTTGTCGCGGGCTTTGCAAGCGAATTTCCGATCACCGAAGACGAGGCCGATCTGGTCTATGACCTCATGCGGATGCGGCTGGTGGCAAGCGTCTGCATCTCGTCGCGCCAAAGCAGGCAATATCCCGAGAACGACTATCTTCTGGTCTCGCAGGCCCCGGCCTTCCGCCTGCTGGAGCGGCTGGACCGGATCGACCCGCGCTTCATGGTCGCGCTTTGCCGTCGTTCGGCGGGCTTTGCGGCCATCGCCACGGCTCCGGCGATCCGCGAAGCGCTGACGCAAGGCAGTTACGCGCCGATCTGCCAGCCCGACATCCGCCGCAGTGCCCGGATCGCGTTGCAGGCCGATGGCAGCCGTCCCGACATGCCCAGCTATGCCGATCCTGCCTTTGACGCATGGTTTGAGCGGCAACGCCCTTCCCACACGCCCGGATGCGTGGCCTTTTACGGCATTGGCCCCTATGGCGAGCGCCGCGACATCTATACCGCTGCGCAATTCGCCGACAGCGCCAGCCCCGAAGGCCGCAACCGTCATCTTGGCATCGACATTTTTGCCAAATCCGGCACAGCGGTTCACGCGCCGCTGGACGGGGTGGTGCGCCTTGCCAGCTATAATGCCGATCCGCTGGATTACGGCCATACGCTGATCCTTGAACATGAAACCGACGACGGCACACCCTTCTTCACCCTCTACGGCCATCTGGCCAAGGACCGGACCGGCTGCGCTGAACCCGGCCAGACAGTCCGCGCGGGCGAGGTGATCGGACATTTCGGTGACTGGTCCGAAAATGGCGGCTGGTCTCCGCATCTGCATTTCCAGATCATGACCGACATGCTGTCGCAGACCGGCAACTTCTTCGGGGTCGGCCATGACAGCCTGTGGGAGGTCTGGCAGGATATCTGCATCGACCCCAATCTGATCCTCGGACTGGCCGGGGAAAGTTTCACCATCGACCCCAATCCGCCAGAACGGCTGCTGGAACGCCGTGCAGAATGTCTTGGGCCGTCGCTCTCGGTGTCCTATCGCAACAAGCTGAAGATCCTGCGCGGCAGCGGTCCCTGGCTGATCGACTATACCGGGCGGGCGCATCTGGATGCGGTGAACAACATCACCCATGTCGGACATTGCCATCCCCATGTGGTCGGCGCTCTGGCCCGACAGGCCGCCACGCTGAACACCAATACCCGCTATCTGAGCGAACCGATCCTCGATTTCTCGGAACGGCTGGCCGCCACCCTGCCCGAGGGGCTGGATACGCTGTTCTTCGTCAATTCCGGCTCGGAGGCGAATGAACTGGCCTTCCGCATCGCCCGCACCGCCATTGGCAAAAAATCCAGCGTGGTGCTGGACTGGGCCTATCACGGCAATACCGGCGGCATGGTCGATGTCAGCCCCTACAAGTTCAAGCGCAAGGGTGGCTTTCCCAAACCGGATTTCGTCGAGATCGCCGGTTTCCCCGACCCCTATCGTGGCCCGCATAAAGGCATGTCCGTCGAGACCGGACAGGCCTATGCGGCCGAGGTCGCCCACTGTCTGGACGCGATCGAGGCTGCAACCGGTGACGGCGCGGCAAGCTTTATCGCGGAATCCATTTCCGGCGTCGGCGGACAGGTCATCTATCCCGATGGCTATCTGACCAGGGTCTATGAGCTGGTCCGCGCCCGCGGCGGCCTGTGCATCGCGGATGAGGTGCAATGCGGATTTGGCCGGGTAGGCAAGCATTTTTGGGCCTTCGAGCTTCAGAATGTCGTGCCCGATATCGTGGTCATGGGCAAACCCATCGGCAATGGCCATCCGCTGGCCGCGGTGGCAACAACGCGCGAGCTGGCGCAGAAATTCTGCACCGGCATGGAGTATTTCAACTCGTTCGGCGGCAATCCGGTGTCCATGGCCGTGGGCATGGCGGTCATGGATGTGATCGAACAAGAGAATCTGCAAGCTCGTGCCCTGACAACCGGGGAACATCTGCTGCAGGGTCTGCGGGAACTGGCCAGCCGCCACGAGATCATCGGCGATGTGCGCGGCCAGGGCCTGTTCTGCGGGATCGAACTGGTCCGCGACAGGGAAACTCTTGAACCTGCCACGCAAGAGGCCGAGGAAATCGTGAACCATCTGCGCGGACAGGCGGTGCTGATCTCGACGGACGGGCCGCTGGAAAACGTCTTGAAGATCAAGCCGCCGATGGTATTCGGCATCGCCGAGGCCGATATCCTGATCGAGGCGCTGGATAACGCGCTGAGCGATCTCTAACCTTGCGACAGGGCTGACCCTGCCCAATCAAAGAAAAACGCGCGCCGATCTCAGGCGCGCGGCTGAATGTTCGGAATTGTCACCTCTGACGAAGGCCATCTCGCAAGGGCCGTGCCGCTTCAGTAGGTGCTTTCATAGGCAGCGCAGCGCGCGGCAGTATTCATATCGGCCAGATGGGCCAGTTCAGCCGCCTTGTGTGTCCTGTAGACCGGCAGGAAATCTGCCGGGAACCAACTGCGCACGACATCCGAGCTTTCCATCCGTTCCAGAGCCGCTTCAAGGCTTTCGGGCAGGCGGATATAGCCCCGCGCGGCCAAAGCCTCGGTTGACAGCAAGGACAGGTCTTCCTCGGTCGGCGCGGGTGCGGGCAGGTCCTCTTCGATCCCCTGCACTCCGGCATGGACAATGGCCGCCAAGGCCAGATGCGGACAGGCCGCAGCATCGCTGGCGCGATATTCGATATTGAATTGGCGCGCGATCGAGGCAGGATCCTTTCCGGTTACCGGACATACCCGCAGGGATGCCTCACGGTCACGGAAACCCAGATTGTTATAGGCGGCAGACCAGCGATGCGGGGTCAGCCGCTCATAGGAAATCACCGAGGGCGCGGTCAGCGCGATGATCTGGTCAAGATATTTCAGCACCCCGGCAGAAAAGGCCGACGTCAGACGCGACATGCCACAGGGGCCATCGGGATCATAGGTGACCGGCGCGCCCTGCTTGTCGAGAAAACTCATGTGAACATGCACACCGTTGCCGACTCCGGCGGGATCGCGGATCGGGGTAAAGGTGGCCGCCTCGCCGAAATGCCGCGCGGTCGAGCGGGTCATCTCGCGCAGGATCACGGCGGCATCAGCCGCGCGCAGTCCCTGATCGGGACCAATCACCACCTCGTATTGATTGGCACCATATTCCTTCATGATGCTGTCCGGCTTGATCCCCGCCGCGGCCAGCCCGGCCATCAGCTCTTCCAGCATCGGGCGCTGCAGCTCGAACCCCTCACGGCCAAAGCCTTGATTGTCCAGCGCGGGCACCCCCCTCAACTGGAACTCGTGTTCGAATGCCGCCAGCAGCGACACATCGGCCACCCGCTCCAGCCGCGCCAGCGCGGATTTCAGCAGGGAACGGGTGCAGAAATCCCAGGGCTCACCTTCCAGCGTCACGATATCGCCCAACACGAAATGCTCGGTCACATCGCCAAAGGTCATCCGCGCCTCGGCCTTGGGATCGGGGACCAGCAACAGGTCGCCCAATGCCCCGAACGGGCTTTCGCCCATCACATCGAAACAGGTGATCTGCACATTGGTCGGCGTCCAACCCACCCCACGCCGCATGCGTTTTTCCAGCTGATCGGCGGGAAAGGCCTTGCCGCGCACCTTCCCGGAAATATCGCAGGTGGCAGCGAAAATAAGCGGTAATGTCATGTTCTTACTCCCCGGTGGGCTGCAGCAGCAGGCAGCAGCGCAACCATTCTTGTTCAGAGAACAGTATTTGACATTATTTTTCTAAACAAGAATTATTTGGCGTTATTGAAAATTTCTTATCTTCTTTGAATTCGACGGGATCGTGGGGGCCGACAGAGGAGAACAGGCCAATGGAGACATCCCATCGGCCCGCATCCATGGCGATCCTGGTTGGTGGCTATTTCATCGAACCTGTTTCAACCGAAATTCCCCAAGTGGCCTGCCGCTTGGCGGCAAGATTGGACCTGTCGCGGTTTGATGCCGCTCCTTTGATAGCATTTACTGCACCAAAGGAGACTGACTATGGGACTGAAACGGACGGACGAATTCCGCCAAGATGCGGTGCGTATCGCATTAACCAGCGGGTTGACGCGTAAGCAGGTGGCTGACGATCTGGGTGTTGGCATGTCGACGCTGAACAAATGGATTACGGCGCACAGAGACACAAATGTGGTGTCGAAGGAGGATATAGGCCTCGCCCAAGAGAATGACCGGCTTCGCCGCGAGAACCGCATTTTCAAGGAGGAAAGGGAGGTGTCAAAAAACCGTTCCGGGCCGCAGCCCGCCTGTGCGCGGTAGCAACAGCCTGTGTTGCGCTCGCGGCGAAGGGCAGTTGCCGCTGGCTTATTGGTGGGCTCGACCCCGTCAAAAAACGTGGCACATGGGCTGATGCGCACTTGAGAGTGGTGACGCTGTCTTAACGGCGATCCTGATCAGGAAGATGACGAACTTGCGTGGCCCAGGCCCTTCGCCTTGAACGGAGGATATGCCTTGACGAAGCGCAAGACCGGCGACCACCCGGATTTGAAGATGGTCAATCCCAATGCGGCGGCGATCGACATCGGCTCGACCATGCACATGGCCGCTGTGAGCCCCGATACGGACACCATACCGGTGCGCGCCTACATGCGCCAACGGGAACGGCTCACCGAGTATGGGGCTGCCCATATCCAGCACATGCAGAAGGCGTTGATGGAGATGAACCTGCAATTGCATCATGTCGTCTCCGACATAACTGGCGCAACAGGCATGCGGATCATCCGCGCGATTGTCGACGGTGAGCGTGACCCTGAGGTTCTCGCCGCCTTCCGCGACATCCGCTGCAAATCCTCTATGGACACAATCAAGGCCGCGCTGGTCGGCAATGACCGTGAAGAACCCATATTTGCCCTGACGCAGTCACTGGAACTTTATGACTTTTACAAAGCGCAGATCGAGGCCTGCGACCGGAGGCTGGAGGCGGCAAGCCGCGCTTACTGTTCGGGCTGAAGGTGATCTGGCTCCGCTGCCCAAGGCTCGGATCAAAGGCAAGCAGCACAACGCACCGTCCTTCGATGTTAGGGCCGCACTTTACGGGGTGTTGGGCACAGACCTGACGCAAAGCCACGGTCTTGGCCCATCGCTGGCTCTGAAGCTGGTTGCCGAATGCGGCACGGACCTGCGCGCCTGGCAGAGCGCCAAGCACTTCACGTCCTGGCTTTGTCTGGCTCCGGGCAACAAGATCTCCGGCGGCAAGTTGCTATCCTCGCGGACACGCCGGTCCTCCAGCCGCGCCGCTGCACTCCTGCGTCTGGCAGCAGTCACGATTGGCCGAAGCGACACGGCATTGGGCGCGTTCTATCGACGTCTCTCGGCACGGATTGGCAAGCAGAAGGCCGTCGCGGCGACAGCGCGCAAAATAGCCGTGCAGTTCTACAACGCCATCCGCCATGGCATGACCTGCCAGGATCAGGGGGCGACAGGTTACGACGAGCGACACCGGCAACGCCTACTGTCAAACCTTCAACGGCGCGCCAGGACCCTCGGATTTGCATTGGCGTCCATCCCCGGGACAGCAAGTGTTTCTCAGGAAGGCGGCAATCTTCTTCGCGGGTCAAAAGCAATGAGATTTCAGTTCATCGAAGAACACCGGGCTGCGTTTTCCATTGAGCTGATGTGTCGGGTCATGGCTGTCAGTCCGCGCGGTTTGCGAGCATACCGCAACCGCCCTGCCAGTCGCAGACAGCGGTCTGATCTGGTCACGCTTGCGCACATCAAAGAACAGTCGCGTCTCAGTCTGGGCAGTTATGGCAAGCCACGAATGACCGAAGAGCTGAAGGAGATCGGTCTAAATGTGGGGCACCGCCGCGTAGGCAGGCTGATGCGTCAAAACGGCATATCAGTCGTAAGAACCCGAAAACACAAGGTGACCACGGACAGCGACCATAAGTTCAACTTCGCGGCCAACCTACTGGATCGGGACTTCACCGCAGATGCGCCAAATCAGAAATGGGCAGGCGATATCAGCTACGTCTGGACCCGCGAGGGTTGGCTGTATCTGGCTGTGATCTTGGACCTGCACTCACGCCGCATCATTGGTTGGGCGGTCAGCAATAGAATGAACCGGGACCTGGCGATCCGAGCGTTGAATCCGCCCAATATTGTTCGCATGACTATCAGAAGATCCTGCGACAGCATGGGTTCAATGTGTCGATGTCTGGGAAGGGCAACTGCTACGACAACGCCGTCGTTGAGACGTTCTTCAAAACCATTAAAGCTGAGCTGATCTGGCGGCGGACATGGGAAACGCGCAGGCAGGTTGAAATGGCCATCTTCGAATACATCAATGGCTTCTACAATCCGCGGCGCCGTCATTCAGCATTGGGGTGGAAAAGCCCGGTCGCCTTCGAACGGAAGGTGGCTTAAACGAGCACTTGGAGCGGCACAAAAGCGGGACAGGTCCACATAGCCCAGATGCTCGGTCAGTTCCGCACCCAGCATCCGCTCCATCAACTTGACCTTCAGTTCCTTCATCAGGCCCTGATCGCCCAGCAAATCGTCCGCGTTCTCAACGCCACTAAGCAGCTCGTCTAAAACTTCCTTGGAAATCGTCATTATCGTCATGCTCCTTCAGTTTGGAAGCATGGGCCAATTTACTCATACACAGAAGATCGGACACTCTCGCGGTTGGCTGGTTCGGGCGGCCCTCGAACCGGTGGCGGACTCGCCCTCACTCTCGCAGGCCCGGCAAGTGAACTTCTCGCGCACGGTCTGGATCACCTTCCACTGACGCGGGATCACCTCCAGCGTCTCGGTGACATCTTCACCCATCTTGACGATCCGGTCCGAGCCACAGCAGGCGCACGCGGCGGGTGCCTCGACAACAACCCGCTCGCGCGGCAGGTGATCAGGGAATGGTTTGCGCGCGGGGTGACGACGCGTAAAGGTCCGGACCGTGCTGGCTTTCTCAACGGCTTGTTCTGCGGCCAGGGCATCCTCGGTGGCCGCCGCTTCCAATTCCTCAAGCTGCAACTCCAACTGATCGATCAGCCGGGCGCGTCGTTCTGACGAGATGCCGTATTTGTCGCGGCGCAGCCTGGCGATCTCGAGCTTGAGCTCCTGGATCATCGCTTCCGCGCAGGAAATGACTGCACGGGTCTGTGCCAGCTCGCTTTCCGCAACCTGCGCACGGGCCTCTGCGGCGGCCAGGGCGGCGCGCAATTTGGCGAGTTCGGAGACGACATCAGACATGACCAATATCTACCAGCCGGGGCCGCGGAACACCAATAAAAACAGGCCCGATGGAACAATTTATCCAGCTTTTGCAGGACGTTGCGTCCAGCGCGGATTGCGCCAGTCGATCCCCTCCAGAAGATAGCCCAGCTGTGCCGCAGAGATCTGCACCGCCTCGCCGGACCGGCTCACCGGCCAGATGAACTTGCCCGCCTCCAGGCGCTTCAGATACAGCGACATGCCCACACCATCATGCCACAGGATCTTGACCAGATCGCCCTTGCGGCCTCGGAAGCAAAAGAGCTCGCCCGCATGGGGATCGCGGCCGAGCCCTTCTTGCACCTGCAGCGCCAGCGTGTTCATGCCCCGCCTCATGTCGGTGACGCCGCCCGCAATCCACACCTTCACGCCTGCCGGAAACGCGATCATTGCCGATCCACCACTGCCAGAATCCGGGCAAGCGCTTCGGGCTCCACACCTACCGGCACGATGAGCCGGCGCCCATTCGGCAGGGCTATCTCAACCTGACAGTCCGAAGGCGGACACGGATCAACCGGATTTGCTTGCGACGCGGGAGCTCCCTTTGCCACGGTCACCGGCGCGAACGACACAGGGCGAGAAGACCCAAGCTCGCCGTTTCGATACTGCCGCCGCCAGGTGGTCGGGAGCGACCGGCAAATGCCATGCCGCCGCGCTGTGGCTGCCGCTTGTCGGTGGCCGATAAGGCTCTCCTCCACAATGCGAAGTTTATCATCATCTGACCAATACCGGCGGCGATCACCATCGGCAGCTGAAAGAATTTCGATTTGAGGGCGGTTATTAAAGTCGGACATAAGGCCGGACTTACCATCGGATCGATCCCGAGATCAGACGGCCGACGCCGGAGCCTTACGAACCAGCTGTTTCCCCTTTTGCTGCTGGCAGCCGCCGCCTGCCTGGTGTTTGGCTTGGGCATGCCAACGCCAGCCGCCTATTCACTTGTGGCGGTTCTTGGCGCGCCCGCTTTGGTGCAGTTCGGCGTCGATATCCTTGCCGCGCATCTCTTCGTCTTTTTCCTGGCCAACCTGTCTGCAGTTACTCCGCCTGTTGCTTTGGCCTCATTGGTGGCGGCCAAGCTCGCCGATGCCGGTTACATGCGTACTGCAATCCTCTCGGCAAGGCTGGCGCTGCCGGCATTCATCATGCCGTTCTATTTCGTCTTCTACCCGCAGTTGTTGCTACAGGGCAGTTCGCTGGTCGGCACGCTAACAGTCATTGCATGGATGATGGCCTGCCTTGTCGCCTTCAATGCGGGCTTTTGCGGCGCATTGTTTCGCAAGAGGGTTTCCGGCCTGCAACGTGCCCTGTTGATCGTTGCGGCTATCGGTCTGGCTCTGCCTCCGCCCTTGGCCAAGCTGGCCGGCGCGTGTCTGCTGACGGCGATCATCCTGCAGGATCTCGCATCATCCCAAACACAATCCTAAACAAACTGACAGGACAATAACGATGAAATTCACCATTCTCGGCTCGGGGACTCCCGCGCCATCGCTTCGTCGCATGTCGTCGGGTTATGCCCTTGAGGTCGGAAATGACCTGCTGGTATTCGATCATGGCGCGGGAGCGCACCAACGCTTTCTCGAGGCGGGGCTAAAGGCAGCCGATGTCACACACTGCTTTCTGACGCATTATCACTATGACCATATCATGGACCTCCCCCGGCTTGTCCTCACCCGCTGGGATCACGGGCAACCCGGAGCGAACCCGTTGAAGATATTCGGACCAGACCCGCTAACACAGTTGCTGGACAGGTTTTTTGGCGAAAACGGTGCATTCGCATGGGACATCAATGCCAGGATCGACAGTCCCGCATCGCAGGCTGTCTATCGTGTGCGCGGCGGAATCCTGCCACGACCTGGCCCGTCGCTGACACCAAGACAGGTTACCGTGGGCGATGTCATCGAAGGCGACGGCTGGCGGGTCATTGTCGGCCCGGCCCGTCATGTTCAACCCGTTCTGGATTGTATTGCCTATAGGATCGAAACGCCGGAGGTGACGATAGTCTATTCCGGTGACAACGGTGGAATTTATGAACCCTTCATAGAGTTTGCCAAGGGCGCGGATATCCTGATCCACATGAATCATTTTCTGTCGGGCACAGAGGCCGATCAAGACTATCGCATCATGAGCGGATCACATCTTGATAACGCGGAAACGGCCAAACGCGCAGGCGTAGGTACTCTGGTCCTTACACACTTGCAGCCGAATTTCGACAGGCCGGGCGTCACCGAGAAGATGCTCGCTGAAATTTCCGAAATCTACGGTGGCACTGTCATCGTAGCACAGGATGCCATGGACCTTCCCCTGCAACCCGCATGCAATGAACTGGCAGATTAGGTCTCACTGTCAAGTGCCTGATCTTGGCAGCCGGGCGCATATTGGACCGTTGTCGATATGCGCCCGAGCTATCGAGCGATGGCTGAAAATTGTCAATGAGCGTTCGAAACTGACCCCATTTCAGCGTTTGATTTTGGGTCTGGCTCAGATTTGGTGCAGCGATGACGAGCCTCACACGATAACTGGGCAATCTCTGAAGGAGGTTGTCCATGGCGTCACTGTTTTCACGACGGGATTTTTTGCCGGCCGGTTTGAAGGTCGTTCAGGTCGAGATTGCCGGGGCCACGATCCGGTTCCACTCGCGGTCGACCAAATCTGCGGCGGCCTGCCCGCGCTGTGGTACGGTTTCACGGGTTCTGTCAACTTAACTCGCCGGCCGCGAAAAGATGGCCGATCTTGGAGTGTCAGATGTTCGCGGCCTCCGTCCAGGCGTCGAAGGCTTCCATTCTGTGATAGCGTGTTGCGTTAGCGAAACGGCAAATGGCTGTTCTCGGCCCGATTGTTCAGGCCTTTGTAGGAGCGATGTTCAAGTCCGGGCGCGATCTCGCGTCTGGCCGCAGCGAAGGAACGCAGCTTGTCCGTGACAACCCGTTCGGGCAGGCCGAACCGCTTGATCAGCGCTTTCAACAGACGCTTTGCGGCACGCTTGTCGCGCTTGGATTGCAGGATTTCCTCCAGAACGAGCCCCTCTTGGTCAACCGCGCGCCAGAGCCAGGATTTCCGCCCCGAGATCATCACCACAACGTCGTCGAGATGCCAGACATCCCCCGGAGGCACCTGCCGCCGGCGCAGGTTTCGGGCGATCTGCGGGGCGAACTTCGCCAACCAACGCCGGATCGTTTCGTAGGAAACGTCAATGCCGCACTTCAAGAAAATTTCCTCGACTTCGCGCAGGGAGAGATTGAAACGGACGTACAGCCAAACCGCGTGCGCGATAATCTCTGGTGGAAAACGGTGGTGCTTGTAGCTGATGATCATGCTCATGCGCAGCAACTACGCAAAATTTCCAACGCTTCCAACAGGGTCGAGTTAATGTGACAACGCTGTCTAAGCGAGTATTTTTAATTTATTACGCGTCTTAACCGCACTTAAATCATTTAATGCGGTCTAAAATTTGATAGCAGAACAAATGCTCCTGCATTGAATTCTTGATGGGACTTATATGAGGCCCCCTACCCTCTCGGATCGCGCGCGATGCATGGAAACTGGAGATTAGCGCGATTGTAGGTGCGTTTCCTGCGCTTGCATTCGTTTACAAACGGTCGTTTCAGCATGTGTCCTGACGCGACCACTTTTTTGGTCGGATGGCGGATCGCGCGAAATGTCATTTGCGGAGAGCGGCACTTGGCCTGCGGAGAGGGCACCCAACTCCCCTGCCCCGCGCATGCGCCCCTCGTCCCTGCCAGCATTGGCGCCTACGACAGAGCGAATAGCCGGGGACAGCGGCCGAACCCCACCTGTTGCACCTCCAGCAAGGGGATTGAGGTCCCCGGCTCCATCCCAAAACTCTTGGCAGTTCTTACGCCACCACATGATTTCCAAGCTCCTCTCGGTCAGTTCGGCGCAGCTCATTCCTGCCCTTTGCAAACGGCACTCCAATTTAGAAGTCGGACCGACGGATCACCGCTCACATCGGGGGCTTGATCCTGACCCGCATGAACAGAGGGGTGCACCATTCGCAGCGACGCGGCATGATAGCCTTGCTGGAACGCAGCGCTTCCGAAGCGGGCTTAAGCTCATGCATGTTTGGGCTGAATGCAAGCCTGAGTGATCTTCGATCTTTGCGTTAAGGCGCCCTCGCCCGACTTACGGCGGCATAAAATATCCGCATCACGCCTTCCTATACGATGGATGGAAAGACTGCGCATGAAATGTATATTTTGAGACGTAGCACCGCAGGACGCAAAGACAGACCTGCACCCGCTTGGGGCAACGCATATTCCCAGCACACGGGATGAAGCGGGGATTTCATATATGCGCCGCGCCCTGCCCCACGCCGAACTCAAATCTCTCAAATCTGCGAGGACTTCCGCAAATCCGCCCGAATTTCAGCCGATTGCGATAGTGCGCAAGCGGCAAGAAATATCGCCACCCGGAGATGCATTCCATATCATTCGAAGGCGACAGCATTTGGACATGCGCGCCCGATACTTGTTCGAAGGGATATGCCTGACTTTGCAAGCGAAGCAACAGCATTTGGATCGTATTATAGTAATGTCGGCCTGAACGACACTGTGACCGTGAATATCGCCGCCGTCTTTGGCGGCACCATCACGGTAGATTTGTGATTTTTCAACGAAGAAATTGGGATGACATGTGAAAATATCCCGACCTGATGGGAGCTGGGCCTGGATGAAATCCAGGAAGATATCAACCTCGCGGCACCGCCATACATGAGCCTCGCATACAGAGTCTTCCATAGAACTGGGGACCGTGTCGGCACATTGAGCATTCGGGCCAATGATACGGGAGGCGTTCCGTGTCATTTAATGTCGGCATGATCCTGACCTCTGTGGCTCGGGTGCCGATCGAAACTCTGAACAAGGGGGATCTGATTGTCACTCAGGACCTCGCGGCGATCCATTCGTTGAATCGGGCGGCATGTTCTGGACGCCATCATATTGACGTGTCTGCCGAAACCTTGCCCGATCCGGATCGGGGCATCGGCTCTGGGACAAAGTCTTGCCGCTGAGGATCTGATCGTATCTCCGCAGCATCGCATCCTTGTCAGATTAAAGATCGGACGAAACCGAGGTGATATTCGCGGCAAGACAGCTACTGGAGGTGGAGGGCGTTGAAACTGCGGATGCCCTGACCGAAGCGCACTACCATCATCTTTTTCGGGATGAGCATGAAGTGATCATAGCGAATAGCACAGTAACCGGGTCATTCTATCGAGGGCCTCAGGTATTTCGCACTCGTTCATAGCGAGTGCGGCAATCGCGGGATCTGGTTGAGCCACATATTACGCATGGCAGCGGTCTTGTGATGGGAAGCCGTATCGGGGCAGGGCGCGTTCCTGTCGCGACGAAAGGATCCATTTTCGGGTATTCTGGCGCGCTAGATCCTTCAATAACGCGATATTTGTCCGGTTCCACCCAGATTTCCGCCGAAAAGCCGGTTCACAACACAGGTTCACAGCTGTGAACTCGGCTTATGCGCTGTTTTGGCAAGAGCCTGGATCATTGGCGTGACCGAGAATCTTCCATTTGCAGCCTTGGCCGTCAAGGATCGCAAATAAGCCCCCGGAGAGCGAATGCTGGTGAACCGTTGAAGTATCGCGGCCAGCGTGATTGAGGCAACCGTAGCACCCATTCGCTGCTTGGCTTCGTGCCAGACCTGCGACCCGATTCCCATCATGGGATATAATTGCTCTGTTGCCTGGTGCAGGTCGTTCCAGTTTCGGATTTCGTCTGCACTCATTGCCTGAACTTCATGGCATGCTGACAGGACTGTATCGAGCGCTGGTGTCGGGGCAGGGGGACTGTCCGCCGCAACCGTCTTTTCAGATTCAGAGTAATCTTTTTTTGTATTCTGAATGTGCTGCTCATTTTGGCTGTCGCTGCTGCTCAATTTAACTGTTTCGAGAGGGTTTTCGCTTAGCCCAAGCATGTCGAGACTTTGCGTCAACAGGTCTTTCAGCTCATTGATTTGTTCCAGGTTCAGCTTGCGGCGCAACAGCTTGCCACTCATCTCGGCGATGTCCCACAGGCGTCGTGTCAGCTTGCTGGGCAGATCGGGCTCGCTGTGAAGGGCATTCAACAGGTCGCGGCGCATCAGGCTGACGGTTTCGCGCTGCATGGCCAGCTCTGCAGCCTCGGCGCGCACCCGGTCTGCCGTCTGGGTGATGCGCTCGAACAGATAGGGCAGGGGGGTCAGATCGATCCCGAAGGCCCGTGTGCCCGAGGCGCCGCGCCGGACATATCTTTTGCCATTGGGGCTGTCACGCCGCATCAGCAGTCCGCTGTCGATCAGCCGCGCCAGATGGCGGCGCATGGTCGAGCAGGGCATGCCGTGAAGCCGCTCGCAGATGGTCGCATTCGATGCATGGATCACCATGCGTTCGGGTGAATCAAGACATGTTCCGGGATAGAAGCTGATCAGCGCCTGCAACACGGTCAGGTCGCGATCGCTCAGGCCAAATTCCTTGCGCGCGACCGAAAGCTCGCGCAACAGCTGCCATTTGTCGACGCCGCGCGGCATCGGAACATGGAACTCTGCACGGCTCTCCTGCACTTGCGCAGGGTCAGCCATGCGCCCAAAAGGCGTTATTGCGTAAAAAGTCATGATTTTTTGTCACGAAGACAAAGAAATCCCGCCCTGCAAATCGCAAAGGGACTTGCAGGTGACGACTCAGAGGATTACCTTGGACTTGCTACGATCAAAGGGTCTCGTGAGGTATGTGCCTTGCGGGGCCTTTTTCTTTGGCTTGCCTGTGCCTCCTTGTTGTTGCCTGCCTCGTCCTCAGCCGCGCTTCTTCCAGCGGGCGTGAAGGTCTTCGACCGATGCGGCGATCTGCTGTGCCAGCCAGTCCGCGAATTCCTCGTCACCGGTCTTGATGTCCAGCCGCATGCCGTCCCTGGTGCGTTTCAACTTGCCTGTCGCCGTCTGGCCCAGACGCAGGGTCTGGCTGGGCAGCCTTGGCGCGCTTTCAGGTTTCGGCTTTTTGCGTAAACGTCGGGTTACTGCATCGAACGCTGCAACCGAAGGATCCGCAACATCCGGCGATGTTTCCTGGCGGACCCGCACGGCCAGATCGATCAACTCGTCAATATTGACCTGCGTTTCAGCCAGATCATTGACCAGCGCCTCCCAACGGGGTCGTCCGATGCCATGGGCGGGGCCGATGGCATGGGCCAATGCGTCACCGACCGCGCGGGCCACCGAAAGTGACATCGAGATCGCTGATTTCGTGACATTCAGCACCTCGGCGACCTCAGCCTGGGTGCCGAAGCCGCTTTCCAGCAATTGTTGGGCAAACATGGCCCGTTCGATGAAACTCAGGTCGCGTCTTGCAGTGTTTTCAGAGGCTTGCGCGCTTATTGCGGTGCGATCGTCCATCGAGGCGATCATCGCCCGCACCTTGCCGACCTGATCCGAGGCGCGCACGGCCTCCAGCCGGCGCCGTCCATAGACCAGAAGATAGCGGTTGCTGTCATTGGGGTCGCGCCGAACCAGAATCGGCACGGTTTGCCCTACCGTTTCGATGGATTGGCGCAGGTCGTCGATGTCGCTGTGATCCATCCGGTCGGCCTTGCGGTCGTCCAGGATCTGTTCCGGGTCCAGCTCCCAGATCCGATGGCTGTCGACCGCATCGCGGGCCGAACGCAGCGCCCGGTTGCTGCCCATCATTGACGGCGGTGCCGCGGTCCCGATCTGGGACAGGCTGTCCAGTGCGGCCAATCGTTTCTTGCGGTTATCGCTCATTCGCGCCCCCAGGTCTTCTGGATCAATTGTGCGATTTCATCATTGACGGCATTCAGGCTTTCAATGGCGCGATCATAGGTGGATCGCGTGAAGGCCGAGCGTTCAACCTCGTAGAGCGTCTGTTTGGTCAGGCCCGCATCCGATATTGCCGTCGATTTCAGCATCGGCGCGTTCAAGACCTTGTCGCCATACATGGTGCGCAGAAAGGCCACGATGCGATTCTGCGGCGCATCGGTCGGCTCATAGCGGGTCAGCAGATAGCGCATCCAGTCATGGGACATATCCGCGCCGCTTTCGGCGATCACATCCATCAGGTCGGCCGTCATCCGCAGGAACTGGCTCATCGACATGACGTCCAGCATCTCGGGGTGGATGGTCACCAGAACGCCGGTTGCCGCCGACAGGGCCGACATGGTCAGAAAGCCCAGTTGCGGCGGGCAATCGATCACGACCACATCGTAATCATCATCGACCTGTGCCAATGCCTCGCGCACGCGGAAAAAGAAAAGCCCTGCGTTGCCCTGTGCCAGGGCGCGCGGGGTTTCATGTTCGAATTCCATCAATTCGAGGTTGCCGGGAATCAGATCCAGATTCGGCAGATAGGTCGGTCGGATCACATCCCGAATCGGTGCCGGGTCCTGATAGCGAATCGCATCATAGATGGTGCCGCCATCGGGCAGGTCATATTCGGGTTGCACGCCGTGCAGTGCGGTCAGCGAGGCCTGCGGGTCCAGATCGATCGCCAGCACGCGATAGCCTTTCAGGGCCAGGCGCTGCGCCAGATGGGCGGCTGTGGTGGTCTTGGCCGAGCCGCCCTTGAAATTCATAACGCCAATGACCTGCATATGGTCGCCATCGCGGCGGCCGGGCAGGTAATCACCTTGATTTCGTGCAGTTTTTTCTAGCAAAATGCGCAATTGCTGGATGTCCTGCGCAGAATAGAGACGCCGGTTTCCGCTGGTCAGGGCAGGCGAGGGGCCCTTGCCGTCCAGATGCAATTTGCGCAAATAGCTGTCATTCACGCCCAGCAGCGCGGCAGCCTCGCCCGAGGTGAACTTGCGCATCTGCTTGTGCGCGTCAGGCGGGAACAGGTTCTCGCGCTGTGCGTGCAACTGGTTTGCAAGCAGTTCCGAGTGTTGCCGGATGACCGCATTGAGGTCATCCTCTGCGAAATTCGTGCCCAT